>DATABY010000095.1:0-33452 GCA_036259355.1 Nocardioidaceae bacterium | reverse complement strand
CTCGAGTACGCCAAGTCCCGCGTCCAGGGCCCGGACCTGGCGAAGGCCTCGGACAAGAACGCGCCCCGGGTGACGATCACGCACCACCCCGACGTGCGCCGGTCGCTGCTGCTGCAGAAGTCCTTCGCGGAAGCCCTACGGGCACTGGTGATCTACACCGCCACCTACCAGGACCGGGTCGCGATGGCCGAGCACGCGGGCACGACCGACGACCTGGCCGAGCGGGTCAACGACCTGCTGCTGCCGATCGTCAAGGGCTACGGCTCCGAGCGTTCCTGGGTGCTGCTCGGCACGGAGTCCCTGCAGACCCTCGGCGGCTCCGGCTTCCTGCAGGACTACCCGATCGAGCAGTACGTCCGCGACGCCAAGATCGACACGCTCTACGAGGGCACGACGGCGATCCAGGGCATGGACCTCTTCTTCCGCAAGATCGTCAAGGACCAGGGTCAGGCCCTGGGCCACCTCGCCGGGGAGATCGAGCAGTTCCTTGCGAGCGAGGCCGGCAACGGCCGGCTGAAGCAGGAGCGCGTGCTCCTCGCCCAGGGCCTGGAGGACACCCAGGCCATGGTGGGGCTGATGGTCGAGCAGCTGATGTCGGCGAACCCGCAGGCGGAGGGCGGCAACGAGCGCAACGTCTACAAGGTCGGTCTCAACAGCACGCGGCTGCTGTGCGCACTCGGTGACGTGGTCTGCTCCTGGTTGCTGCTGCGGCAGGCGCAGGTGGCGCTGGACGCGCTCGGTGGAGACGTATCGCCGAAGGACAAGGCGTTCTACGAGGGCAAGGTGGCCGGTGCGCAGTTCTTCGCGCGCAACGTGCTGCCCAAGCTGTCCGCCGAGCGGGCGATCGCGGAGGCCACCGACCTCGCGGTCATGGACCTCGACGAGGCGGCCTTCTGACCGCACGCGCGCGTGGTGAGTTGACGCCGACCCGAAATGGGTATGCGATCGAAGGGCACGGGGGCGCAGTTTCCTGTGTGAGCACGGCGGCCCCGGGCTGTCGCCCCGAGAACGAAGGAGTCACCATGGGCATCGGTTTGGGCATCGTCCTGATCGTGGCCGGCGCCGTCCTCCTGTGGGCCGTGGAGTTCGACCTGGAGTTCCTCGACGACGACGCACTCGGCGTCATCCTGCTGGCCGCGGGCCTGCTCGCGATCGTCCTGGCGCTGGTGATCAACGCGCAGCGCACCCGCAGCAAGCACACGGTCGAGGAACGCCGGTACGGCGACGGCGACCGCTACTGACGCCGCTACGCAGCGGTCCGGCGGCGCTGCCCGCGCTGTTGCGGTCGACCACGACCCGGGCGCCCGCCACCGGACCGCCGGGCCCGGCTCGGCTGGGCGGAGCGCTTCGGCTGGATCTGTGCCGAGGGCGTACCCGCCTCCGACAACGCCTCCGGCGTCATCGGCTGCGGTGCCGTACGCGCGTCGTGGTGGCGCGACTCCACCCCCGCGGTGCGGTGCAGGCGTAGCACCTGGCTCACCTGGGTGTCGTCGGCGACCGTGACCACGGCTCCCGACGAGCCGGCGCGCGCCGTGCGGCCCGACCGGTGCAGGTAGGCCTTCGACTCCGTGGGCATGTCGTAGTGCACGACCATCCCGACCCCGTCGACGTGGATGCCGCGGGCCGCCACATCCGTGGCGACGACGACGTTGGCCTGCCCGGAGCGGAACCGCGACAGGTTACGTTCCCGGGCGTTCTGGGAGAGGCTGCCGTGCAGGTCGACGGCGGTCACGCCGACCCGGTTCAGCTTGCGGGCCAGTGCCGTGGCACCGTGCCGGGTCCGGGTGAACACGATCGAGCGTGGGTTGGCCCGGAGCAGGTCCTTGGTGGCCTCCACCTTGCCCTCCGCGGTGACCACGAGCACGTGGTGGTCCATGGTGGTGACCGCGCTCTGGCCGGGGTCGACCTCGTGGGTCACCGGCGACTTCAGATGGCGCTTGACGAGCCGGTCGACGTCGCCGTCGAGCGTCGCCGACAACAGCAGCCGCTGTCCGCTCGGCGGCGTCTGCCCCACGAGTGCGTTCACCGCGGGGTAGAAGCCGAGGTCGCACAGGTGGTCCGCCTCGTCGAGCACGACGATCTCCACCTGGTCGAGCCGGCAGGCGCCGCGCTTGATCAGGTCGTCCAGACGCCCCGGGGTGGCGACGACGATGTCGACGCCTTCGCGCAACCGGCGGATCTGCCGGTCGTACGACGTGCCGCCGTAGACGGTCGCGACCCGCAGCCGCAGCGTCTGCGCCAACGGCTCCAGGGCCTTGTGCACCTGGTTCGCCAGCTCGCGCGTCGGCAGGATGACCAGGCCGCGCGGGGACTTGGGTCTGCTGCGTCCGTTCGCCAGGCGAGCCAGGACGGGCAGTCCGAAGGCGAGCGTCTTGCCCGAACCGGTGCGGGCACGCCCGAGCACGTCGTGTCCGGCCAGCGCGTCGGGTACGACGGCGGACTGGATCGCGGTCGGCGTGGTGATGCCCTGTCGCGCCAGCGCCCTGGTGAGGGCGGCGGGCAGCGCAAGGTCGGTGAGAACAGGGTGGTCGACGGTCACGTCGGTTGAGCTCCAGAGATCGGGAGGGCGCGCGCCACCCAAACCCGCGGTGCGGAGATGGTGAGCCGGTGGGCGCAGATGCACCCGATCTGGCTGTCACGTCCGTGGACGACTGCACCGGGCACAACGAAGGCCCCTGAGCAAAGCGCTCCGGGGCCTTGGCTTGCCCAAGCATATCACGGGGCGGCCGGGCGCCGGAGTCGCCGCCACGTGTCCTGGAGCACGCCCTTAGAGTCAGGGCATGGACGATCTCGCCGCTTATGTGGCCGCCTGGAAGGGCTGCGCCGCCGACATCGAGGACCTGCTGCGTGAGCTCGACGACGACGACTGGGCGCGCGAGACCGACTGTCCCGGCTGGACGGTGCGCGACGTCGCGGCCCACCTCGCCGCCCTCGAGGCCGAGCTCGCCGGAGCCCCGGGGCCGCATCTGGACCAGGTGTCCGCGGCCACCGCGAACGTCAGCGGCGCATACACGCAGGCAGGCGTCGAGGAGCGACGCGACCGCAGCCCGCGGGAGCTGATCGAGGAGTTCAGCGACGCCGTACGCCGGCGGGCGGCCGACCTGGAGGCGGATCCCCCGAGCGACCCGGAGGCAACGCCGCGACGCAACCCCGGTGGCGTCGACTGGGACTGGCAGACGCTGCTGCGCAACCGGGTGGTCGACGTGTGGGTGCACGAGCAGGACATCAGGCGTGCGGTCGACCGTCCGGGCGACCTGGACACGCCCGCCGCACAGGTCACGACCGGCACCTTCCTGGCTGCCCTGCCGTACGTGATCGGCAAGCGGGCGGGCGCCGAGCCCGGCACCACGGTCGTGGTCGGTGTGGACGGCCGGCCCACGGCGTACATCGTGAACTCCGAGGGCCGTTGTGAGCCGACCGACGACGTGCCGCCCGAGCCGACGGTGCGGCTCGACATGGACACCGAGACCTTCACCGTCCTGGGTGCCGGGCGGCGCGACCCCCTCATGGTCGACGTGGGGATCACGGGCGACCGCGACCTGGCGGAGCGCATCCTGCACGCCCTGGCGGTGACGACATGAGCACCCCACGCGAAGCCGCTCGAGGGCGCTCGCTGCACTCACGCTTGGCGGGGGCGCCCGCGTGAGCACCCCGCGAAAGCGCTCGCTGCACTCACGCTTGCGCGGGGGCCCCGCGTGACCTGGACGGCGAGGGACATCCCCGACCTGCACGGTCGCACCGCCCTGGTCACCGGTGTCACCGGCGACCTCGGCCGCGAGACGGCCCGGGGGCTCGCGGGTGCCGGTGCCCGGGTCATCCTCACCGCGCGCAACGACGAGAAGCTCAGGGAGTCGGCGCGACGGATCTCCGACGAGGTGCCCCGGGCCGACCTCGACACCGTGGTCCTGGACCTCGCCGACCTGTCCAGCGTGCGCCGTGCTGCCGAGTCGGTGCTGGAGAGCAGCGCCGCCCTCGACATCCTCGTCAACAACGCGGGCGTGATGGCCACCCCCCACCGGCGTACGGTCGACGGCTTCGAGCTGCAGCTCGGTACCAACCACCTCGGTCACTTCGCCCTCACGGGGCTGCTGATGCCGGCGCTGAGCGAGGCCCGGGTGGTGACGGTCAGCTCGCTGATGCACCGCTTCGCGCTGCACGCTCCACTGCACGACGCCCGCGAGGAGCGGCGCTACCACAAATGGCTGGCCTACAGCGAGTCCAAGCTGGCCAACCTGCTGTTCGCCCTCGAGCTCGACCGGCGCGCCAAAGCCGCCGGGCTCGGGTTGACCAGCGTGGCGGCCCACCCCGGTTACTCCGCCACCCAGCTGCAGACCAGCGGACCCCAGCTCGCCGGCAAGTCGCTCTGGTCGCGGGTGATGGCGGCCGCCACCCCGGTGGTCGGCCAGAAGCCGGAGATCGGCGCACTGCCGAGCCTGTACGCCGCCACTCGGCCCGACCTGCCCGGCGGCTCCTACGTCGGACCCTCCCAGCTCGAGCTCCGGGGCGCACCCAAACTGGTCGGCATGACCTCAGCCGCACGCAACGCCGACACCGCGGCCGCGCTGTGGCAGCGCAGCGCTGACGCCACAGGCGTCACATTCCTGTCCGCAGTCACCTAGGCTTGGTGCCCGTGCTGCACACACGGGAGGTCCCAGGCTCGATGCCTGCTTCCCTCGTCCGCTGGAGCCCTACATGAGTCGCGCCTTCATGGTCCGCGCACTGATCGCCCTCACGGTGGTCGTGCTGTCCGGTGTGATCGCCGCGACCCAGCAGCCGGTGCTGGGGCTCGACCTGCGCGGCGGCGTGCAGATCACGCTGGAGGTCCAGGACTCCCCCAACTCAGACCTCGAGGCCAACGCCGAGAGCACCGACGCCGTGCTCGCGGTCATGCGCAACCGGGTCGACGCGCTCGGTGTGGCCGAGCCGACGCTGGTCCGTTCCGGTGACAACCGCATCATCATCGAGCTGCCCGGCGTGGAGGACGAACGCCAGGCCGCGCGGGCGATCGGCCAGCAGGCGCAGCTGAGCTTCCACGCCGTTCGCGGCGTCGCGCCACCGCAGAGCCGGCAGCAGGGGCAGGACACGCAGCAGCCGGACCAGGGCCTGGTGCTGCCGGACGAGTCCGGCCAGCGACTGCGGCTCGCCCCGGCGGCCCTGACCGGTGAGGGCGTCAGCGGCGCGTCCGCCGTGCTCGAGACGGGCCGCTGGAACGTCACCGTCGACTTCAACGGTCCGGGCGGAGACCGGTGGGCCAACCTGACCGCCGAGGCGGCGTGCGAGCCGACCGGAGCCCCGCAGCGCCGGGTCGCGATCGTGCTCGACCAGCGAATCATCTCCTCACCGCAGATCGACCCGAGCGTCGGCTGCAACGTGGGCATCCGGGGTGGCCAGACGCTCATCACCGGCGACTTCAGCGAGACCGAGGCGAACAACCTCGCAGTGCTGATCGAAGGCGGGGCGCTGCCGCTGCCGGTGGAGATCATCTCGCAGAGCCGGGTCGGCCCGAGCCTCGGCGACCAGGCCATCGACGCGAGCGCCAAGGCGGCGATCATCGGCCTCGTGCTCACCGGCCTGTACATCATCGCGGCGTACCGGCTGATGGGTTTCATGGCCACGATCGCACTGGCCTGCTACGCCCTGATCTCCTACGCGGTGCTGGTCGGCCTCGGCGCCACCCTGACGCTGCCAGGGCTCGCAGGCTTCGTGCTCGCCATAGGTATGGCGATCGACGCCAACGTGCTCGTGTTCGAGCGCGCCCGGGAGGAGACGACCACCGGGGCGCGCGCGCTGCGACGCTCGCTGACCACCGGCTACAACAAGGCCTGGAGCGCGATTCTCGACTCCAACGTGACGACGCTCCTCGCTGCCGGGCTGCTGTTCATCCTCGCCACCGGGCCCGTGCGCGGCTTCGGTGTCACGCTGACGATCGGTGTGCTGGCGTCGATGGTCTCGGCCCTGGTCATCGCCAGAGCGCTCACCGAGTGGGTTGCCAACCGCAAGTCGGTCATCGCGCATCCGGCCTCGTCGGGCGTCAGCCGAACCGGGCCGATCCGCGACTGGCTGACCCGGCGCGACCCCAACATCATGGGCAAGCGGATGCTCTGGCTGGCTCTGTCGGGAGCCGCCGTCGTGCTGGCGCTGACCGGTATCGGGGTGCGCGGACTCGAGCTCGGGGTCGACTTCACAGGCGGGCGGCAGATCGAGTACTCCACGAGCCAGCAGATCAGTGCGGACACCGCGCGCGCCGCGGTCGCGGAGGCCGGCTTCCCCGAGGCGGTCGTGCAGGACTCGACCGGCGGCAACATCACGGTGCGGCTCGGGCAGGTCTCCAACCAGGACCAGGTCCGGATCCAGAACTCGCTCGAGGAGGTCGGCGGCAACGTCACCAGGGTGCAGGACAACCTCATCGGGCCGAGCCTCGGCGACGAGCTGCGCAACAAGGCGCTGATCGCGCTCGGCGTCGCGTTGGCCGCGCAGATGCTGTATCTGGCGTTCCGGTTCCGATGGACGTTCAGCGCGGCAGCCGTGCTCGCGATGCTGCACGACGTGCTGCTGGTCATCGGCATCTTCGCCTGGCTCGGCAAGCCGATCGACTCGACCTTCCTGGCGGCTGCGCTGACCATCATCGGTCTGTCGGTCAACGACACCGTGGTGGTCTTCGACCGGGTGCGGGAGACGTGGGCGGAGTCGCCGAAGACGCCGTTCGCTCGCGTGTGCAACACCGCGGTGCTGGCGACCGTGCCGCGAACCATCAACACCGGTCTCGGCGCGATGTTCATCCTGGCTGCCCTCACCCTGCTCGGAGGAAGCTCGCTCACCGACTTCGCGCTGGCGCTGCTGCTGGGTCTGGTGATCGGTACGTACTCGACCGTCTTCACCGCGACCCCGCTCGCGGTGCTGTTCCAGTCCCGCGCGAAGGCAGGGCCGACGCAGAAGGAGAAGCGGCCGGTCAGTCCCTGGGACCGCCCCGGCACCCACGCGGACGACAGCGGCGCGGTGGTCTGACACCAAGTCAGACAACGAGCCGGGGCGGCCTGAGGGGAGGGTGAGCGGCGCGTGTCCCCGCAGGAGTGGAACTCCTACGTCGCCATCGGCGCGCTCGTTCTCCTGGTGGCCGCCGTCGCGGTCCGGCTGACCACCCGCACCGGCCTCCCCAGCCTGCTTCTCTACCTCGGCATCGGCCTGCTCATCGGCGAGGCCGGGCTGGGCCTGGACTTCGAGAACGTCGAGCTGACGCAGAACCTCGGACTCTTCGCGCTCGCCCTCATCCTGGCCGAGGGTGGCCTCACGACCCGCTGGCAGGAGCTTCGCCCGTCGGCGCCCGTCGCGCTGGTGCTCGCCTCGGTGGGCGTCGGGGTATCGGTGCTCGTCACCGCCGGGGCGACGTACTGGCTGCTCGACGTGTCGCTGCGTACCGCGCTGCTACTCGGCGCAGTGGTGTCGTCCACCGACGCCGCTGCGGTCTTCTCGGTGCTGCGCCGGCTCCCCCTGCGAGGCAGGGTCGGCCCGGCGGTGGAGTCGGAGTCGAGCTTCAACGACCCGCCCGTGGTCATCCTCGTGATGGTGCTGGTCTCGGACGCGTGGGACGAGGCCGACGTGCTGAGCATGCTCGGCCAGTTCGGCTACCAGCTCTTGGTGGGCGTGGCCTTCGGCGTGGTGATTGGGCTCTTCGGTGCCTGGGTCCTCGTCCACGTCTCCCTCCCCGCGGCGGCTCTGCACCCGCTGGTAGCGCTGGCCCTGGCCATGCTCGGCTACGCCGGGGCGTCGCTGCTGCAGGGCAGTGGCTTCGTCGCGGCCTACCTGGTCGGCATGCTCCTGGGCAACTCCAGGATCCCGCACCGGACCTCGACGCTCGCCTTCGCCGAGGGCGTGGCACTCCTCGCCCAAGTCGGCCTGTTCGTGCTGCTGGGGCTCCTGGCGAGCCCGTCGCGGCTGCCGGACGCGCTGTTCCCGGCCCTGGTCGCCGGGGTCGCGCTGACCTTCGTGGCCCGGCCGCTGTCGGTGCTGGTGTGCGCGCTGCCCTTCCGGTACACACCGCGCGAGATGGCGTTCATCTCCTGGGCCGGCCTCCGCGGGGCGGTGCCCATCGTGCTCACCACGATCCCCGCGTCCGCCGGGGTGCCCGGCAGCGCGCAGATCTTCGACATCGTCTTCCTTCTGGTCGTGGCGTTCACGATCGTCCAGGCACCGACGCTGCCGTGGGTCTCCAGACGCCTGGGGTTCGCGCACGAGCTGCACGCGCACGAGGTCGTCCTCGAGTCCTCCCCGCTGGAGGAGCTCGACGCCGACCTTGTCACCGTCGCCGTGCCGGTCGGCTCCCGGTTGCACGGCGTATCGATCGCCGACCTGCGGCTGCCGCCGGGGGCCGCGGTGTCGCTGATTCTGCACAGCGGTGAGGCGATCGTGCCCTCCCCCAGCACCATGATCTCTGAGGGCGACCACCTTCTCGTCGTCTCGACACGCAGTGTGCGCGCCGAGGCGGAGGCGAGGCTGCGTGCAGTCGGCAGGCGGGGTCGGCTCGCGTTCTGGTACGGCGAGCGCGGCGCCGACTGACCCACTTCTGCGATCTCGGCGGGAACGAACCTCGTCAGATGTGGCGGCGGGACTGCACGATGCGGAAGCGGTTCGCCACGTAGGCACCGTCGGTGAACGACGCGTTGGCCGCCGGGTTGGCCCCGGTGCCGTGGAAGTCGCTGAAGGCCGCGGACTGGTTGACGAACACCTGCCCGGTGAGGTTCTCGCTCAGCGCGACCCCGGCGTCGAGTGCGGCCGAGCGCGCGGCCGCGACGACCTCCTCGGAGGTCGAGTAGACCGACGCCGTCATCGCTCCGTGCTCGGTCACCGTGGTGCGGAACAGGTCCAGCGACTCGCCGGTGTTCGCTGTGCGAATGAGGTACGACACCGGGCCGAAGCACTCGCGCTCGAACACCTCGCGCTCGGCGGCGTCGACGGCGAGGACGGCCGGGCTGCGCACCACGGCATCGGCGTACGAGGGGTGCGTGACCGTGCGCGACTCGACCACGACGGTGGCGGACTCCGGCAGTGCGCCGAGCCGCTGCAGCACCCCGTCGTTGACGATGCCGCCGAGCAGCTCCACTGCACGGGCGTCGTCGCCGAGAAGCTTGTCGAGGGCTGCGCCGATGCCGGCCGCGACGTCGTCGAAGAACTTGTGGCCCTCGTCGGTCTCGATGCCGTCCGCGGGCACGTAGACGTTCTGCGGCGCGGTGCACATCTGGCCGGAGTACAGCGAGAACGAGAATGCGAGGTTGGCGCACATCCCCTTGAACGAGTCGGTGGAGTCGATGAGCACGGTGTTGACACCGGCCTTCTCGGTGAACACGACCGCCTGCGTGGCGTGCTGCTCCAGCCACTCGCCGAAGGCGTTCGACCCGGTGAAGTCGACCAGCCTGACCTCGGGACGGGTGGCCAGCACCTTGGCCATGCCGTCGGCCGGGTCCTCGGCAGCGAGCGTGACCAGGTCGGGGTCGAAGCCGGTGTCGGCGAGAACCTCACGGGCGACCTGCACGGTGATCGCCAGCGGGAGCACGGCGCCGGGGCTGGGCTTGACCACGACGGGGTTGCCGGTCACCAGCGAGGCGAACAGCCCGGGGTAGGAGTTCCAGGTGGGGAAGGTATTGCAGCCGATCACCAGGGCGACACCGCGCGGCACCGCCGTGAACGTCTTCTCCATGCGCAGCGGCTCTCCCTTGCCGGGCTTCTCCCAGACCGCCGTCTGCGGGTGCCGGGTCATCTCGGCGTAGGCGTAGGCGAGCGCCTCCAGGGCTCGGTCGAGCGCGTGCGCGCCTCCGGCCTGGAAGGCCATCACGAAGGCCTGCCCCGAGGTGTGGTGCACGGCGTTGCCGAGCTCGAAGATGCGGGCGTGCAGCCGGGACAGGATCTCCATGCAGACCGTCGTACGGGCGAGCGGGCCGGCGTCGCGCCAGGCGGGGATGCCGGCACGCGCGGCACTGATCAGGGCGTCCACGCCGTCCTCGGCGATCCGGGGGTAGCGCACCTCCAACGGGAGGCCGAACGGCGACTTCTCGGTCGCGACGGTCCCGTCGGCACCGGGCGTGTCGACGGCGAAGTCCTTGCCGAGCAGCGCCTCGAAGGCCTTCCTGCCCTCGTCAGCCGCACCCTCGCCGTACACCTTCGGGCTGGGTGACTCGGGGAAGGCGGAGAAGTAGCCTCGGGTACGGATAGCCTCGAGTGCCTGGTCGAGGACGGTGCGGTGGCGCGACTCGAGCTCCGAGACGGGCAGGCTCATGAGGTTCCTCCGAGGATGGGTTGTTGTTACAGTCACTCAGCGCTCTTGCAACAGTGTGTCACAAGACTGGGCGAGGGCAGAACCCCGAAGGACCGACCGACGTGCGAATGCGAGCCATGACCGACGCGGACATCTTTGCGGTGCTGTCGCTGAACGCGCACAGCGTCGACGTCACCGGGCCGCTCGACGCCGACCGGCTGGCCGACATCCGGTCCATGGCGGTCCGCGCCGACGTGGTGGAGGTGGACGGCTGGATCGCCGCGTTCGCGCTGGTGCTGCCGCCCGACGCCGCCTACGACTCGGCCAACTTCGCGTGGTTCAAGCAGCGCTACGGCGACGACTTCCTCTACCTCGACCGGGTCGTGGTCTCGGAGCTGCATCGGCGCTCCGGTATCGGCGGGAGGATCTACGACGCCGCGGAGTCCGACGCGGCAGCGCTGGGCCGGCTGACCTGCGAGGTCAACGCCGAGCCCCCCAACGAGGCGTCGCTGGCCTTCCACGCCCACCGCGGGTACGTCGAGGCGGGCCGCCTCGCCCAGGACTCGGGGAAGGTGACGGCCATGTTCGTCAAGGAGCTCTCGTGACGTCCCGCCCCCATTCGTCTGCGGTCGGCCGCCGCGAGAACACCATGGAGGCGCAGACGAATCGGCACGACGTGGCGCGGCGGTGCGCCGACCTGATGTGGGCCGACGACCTGGCCAGCCAAGGGCTCGGCATGGAGCTGGTCACGGTCGCCCCCGGGCGCGCGGTGCTGAACATGTTGGTGCGCCCCGACATGGCCAACGGGCACGGCATCGCGCACGGCGGCTTCACGTTCACGCTGGCCGACTCGGCCTTCGCGTTCGCCTGCAACAGCCACAACCGGCGCACGGTCGCGCAGGGCTGCGACATCGCGTTCCTGGCGCCGGTCCGCGCCGGTGACGTGCTCGAGGCAGAGGCCGTCGAGCGCTGGCGGGAGGGCCGCAACGGCATCTACGACATCACGGTCCGCTGCGGGGACCGGGTCGTCGCCGAGTTCCGCGGCCGCAGCCGCGAGATCGGCGGACAGTTCTTCGACGAGGGCAGCCTGGAGGAGGCAGCTGATGACTGACCTGACCGCCGACGAGCTGCGCGACCTGCAGCTCGAGCGGCTCCGGGACACGCTGCAGCGCTGCTACGACCGCGTGCCGTACTACCGGTCGGCGTTCGACGCCGCCGGGGTGCATCCCGCCGACGTCAAGTCCCTGCCCGACCTCGCGCGGTTCCCGATGACGCAGAAGGAGGACCTGCGCCAGCACTACCCGTTCGGCCTGCTCGCCGTGCCCCGCGAGGAGCTCACCCGCGTGCACGCCTCCTCGGGTACGACGGGCCGGCCGACCGTGGTCGGCTACACCGCCGACGACGTGAGCATGTGGGCCGATGTCGTCGCCCGCTCGATCGAGCTGGCCGGCGGCAGGCGCGGCGACCTGGTGCACGTCGTCTACGGCTACGGGCTGTTCACCGGCGGGCTCGGCGCCCACTACGGCGCGGAGCGGCTCGGCTGCACGGTCGTCCCCGTGTCGGGCGGCATGACGGAGCGGCAGGTGCAGCTGATCCGCGACTTCGAGCCACGGATCATCATGGTGACCCCGTCGTACTTCCTGGCCATCGTCGACGAGATGGAGCGCCAGGGGATGGACCCGGCGGACAGCTCACTGGAGATCGGCATCTTCGGCGCCGAACCGTGGACCGACGAGATGCGTCGGGAGATCGAGCAGCGGTGCAGCATGCACGCGGTCGACATCTACGGCCTGTCGGAGGTCATCGGCCCCGGGGTGGCCCAGGAGTCAGTGGCGACCAAGGACGGGCTGCACATCTGGGAGGACCACTTCTACCCGGAGGTCATCGACCCGGTCACCGGCGAGGTGCTGCCCGACGGCGAGGAGGGCGAGCTGGTCTTCACCTCGCTGACCAAGCAGGCGATGCCGATCGTGCGCTACCGCACCCGTGATCTCACCTGCCTCTCCCCCGGTACGGCGGCCCCGCCGTTCCGCCGGATGCACAAGGTCACCGGACGCAGCGACGACATGATGATCGTGCGCGGGGTCAACGTGTTCCCCACCCAGATCGAGGAGCAGATCCTCAAGGTGGAGGGGCTCACGCCGCACTACATCTGCGTGCTGACCCGCCCGAGCCGGATGGACGAGCTGTTGGTGCGCGTCGAGGCACACGACGCCTGGGTCGACGAGGACGCGCGCGCCCGGATGACCCAGCAGCTGATCACGCTGGTCAAGGACCACATCGGCGTCAGCATCGCCGTCGAGCTGACCGAGCCGCACGCGCTTGAGCGGTCGCTGGGCAAGGCCAAGCGGATCGAGGACCGCCGCAACCTCCGCGGCTGACGGCACCCCGCCGAGATTGGGCGAGCACCTCGCAGGGCAGTACCCATGGTGCCTGTGCAATGCCGGCGCACGAGGAAACGTGTGTACGGCGCGGCCGAGAGGGAAGAACCTAACCCATGACCCAGCTCCTGTCCGATGTCACAGTCGTCGACCTGACCCGCGCGCTGGCGGGACCGCACGCCGCGATGATGTTCGCGGACCTCGGCGCACGGGTGATCAAGGTGGAGACGCCGCAGGGCGGTGACGACAGTCGCGGCTGGGGTCCGCCGTTCGTCGGCGACCCCTCCAACGGCGACTCGACGTACTTCATGTCCACCAACCGCAACAAGGAGTCGGTCACCGCCGACCTCAAGAGCGACGAGGGCAAGGACCTGCTGCGGCGCCTGGTGCGCCACGCGGACGTACTCTGCGAGAACTTCCGGCCCGGCGTCCTCGACCGGCTCGGCTTCTCGGTGCAGGACCTGCATGAGATCAACCCCGGGCTGGTGATCATGTCGATCACGGGCTTCGGGCACGACGGTCCCGAGGGGGGACGGGCGGGCTACGACCAGATCGCGCAGGGCGAGGCCGGCCTCATGAGCCTCACCGGCCCTGGCCCGGACGACCCGATCAAGGTCGGCGTTCCGATCGGTGACCTGCTGGCCGGCATGTACGGCGCGTTCGGTGTCCTCGCGGCGCTGCTGGAGCGCAACCGCACCGGACGCGGCCGCGTGGTGCGCACCAGCCTGCTGGCCGCGATCGTCGGAGTGCACGCGTTCCAGGGCACCCGCTACACCGTGGCCGGTGACGTGCCGAGAGCGATCGGCAACCACCATGCGGCGATCGCCCCCTACGGCCTTTTCCACACCGCTACCGCCCCGGTCCAGGTGGCCGTGGGCAGCGAGGGTCTGTGGCGGCGGTTCGCGCCGGTCGCCGGCCTCGACGTCGATGACCCGCGGTTCGCGACGAACTCTGACCGCGTCGCGCACCGCGAGGAGCTCGTGGCCGCGATCGAGGAGGCGTTCACGAAGGCACCCGCCGAGGAGTGGCTGCAGCAGCTCGCGGACGCCGGCGTACCGGCGGGAAAGGTGCGCACCCTCGATGACGTGTTCGCCTGGGAGCAGACGTTGAGCCAGGGGCTGCTGGTCGACGTCGACCACCCCACCGGCGGGTCGCTGCAGCTGCCCGGACCGCCGCTGCGGTTCGACGACAACACCTACGCGGGTGGTCGCGAGCAGCACGGGGCACCGCCGCGGCTCGGTGAGCACAACGACAGCGTGCGCGCCTGGCTGGACGAGCTCGACCGGTCCGACGGCGCCGGCGGCGAACACGCATGAGCCGACGCCTCGGGGCCCACGACCTGATCGAGCTCGTCCTCGACGACGCGTCGTTCAAGTCCTGGGACTCGCCCCCGATGACACCGCCGGAGATGACCCCTGCCTACGCCGCGGAGCTCGCCGAGGCCCGCGAGCGCTCCGGAGTCGACGAGTCGGTGCTCACCGGCGAGGGTCGGATCCACGGTCGCCGGGTCGCGGTGGTCGTCTGCGAGTTCACGTTCCTGGCCGGCTCGATCGGCACCGCGGCGGCCGAACGCCTGGTGCTGGCGGTCGAACGCGCCACCGAGGAGGGCCTGCCGCTGCTGGCGGCGCCCGTGTCCGGCGGGACCCGGATGCAGGAGGGCACCGGGGCCTTCGTGCAGATGGTGAAGATCTCGGAGGCGATCGCGCGGTACAAGGCCGCCGGCCTGCCGTACCTGGTCTATCTGCGCCATCCCACCACCGGTGGCGTGTTCGCGTCGTGGGGGTCGCTCGGCCATCTGACGGTCGCCGAGCCGGGCGCCCTGGTGGGCTTCCTCGGCCCACGCGTCTACGAGGCGCTGTACGGGCGCGAGTTCCCCGACGGCGTGCAGGTGTCGGAGAACCTCTTCCGGCACGGGCTCATCGACGGGGTCGTGGAGCCGGAGGATATCCCCGAGCTGCTCGACCGCGCGCTGGCCGTGCTGTGCAGCGACCGCACCTGCGACGTCCGCCTGACCGAGCCGCCGGACACGGAGTCCATCCCCGACGTCCCGGCCTGGGAGTCCATCACCCGTTCGCGACGGCCCGAGCGCCCGGGCGTGCGCCGGCTGCTGCGGTACGCCGCGACCGACGTCGTACCCCTCAACGGCACCGGTGAGGGCGAGGCCGACCCCGGCCTGTTGATCGCGCTCGCCCAGTTCGGCGGGGCGCCGTGCGTGTTTCTCGGCCAGGACCGCCGCGGACAGACCGAGGACCGGCCGATGGGGCCGGGCGCGCTGCGCGAGGCGCGGCGGGGGATGCGGCTGGCCGCCGAGCTGGAGCTGCCGCTGCTCACGGTCATCGACACACCCGGAGCGGCGCTGTCGGTGGAGGCCGAGGAGGGCGGGCTCGCCGGTGAGATCGCCCGCTGCCTGGCCGACCTGATGACGCTCGACGCCCCCACGGTCAACGTGCTGCTGGGCCAGGGCACCGGTGGAGGTGCGCTGGCGCTGCTGCCGGCCGACCGGGTGCTGGCCGCCCAGCACGGCTGGCTGTCGCCGCTGCCGCCGGAGGGCGCCAGCGCCATCGTGCACCGGACGCCGGACCGGGCGGCCGAGATGGCCGCGGAGCAGGGGGTCCGCTCGCTCGACCTGCTGCGGGCGGGCATCGTCGACCGGATCGTCCCGGAGGAGCCGGACGCGGCCGAGGAGCCGGAGGAGTTCTGCCGCCGGGTGGGGGAAGTGCTCCGCCAGGAGCTCGCCACGGTGCTCGGCCAGCCACGGGGTCAACGGCTGGCCGCACGCCACTACCGCTACCGCCGGCTCGGTTTGACCTGACCGACACCACCCACACAAGGAGCCACCGTGTCTCCAGAGCTCATCTCGATTCTCGTCCTCGCGGCGATGTTCGTGATCGCGACCGTGTTCCCGATCAACATCGGCATCCTCGCGTTCGTCGCCGCGTTCATCCTGGGCGGCACCCTCGCCGGCATGGACGGTGAGACAGTCCTCGGGGGCTTCCCCGGAGAGCTCGCCGTCACCCTGATCGGCATCACGTTCCTGTTCGCGATGGCGCAGAACAACGGCACCATCGACTGGCTGGTGCGCGTCGCGGTGCGGTCGGTACGGGGCCGGCTGATCGCGATCCCGTGGGTGATGTTCGCCATCGCCGGGGTGCTGACGGCGTTCGGAGCGGTCAGCCCGGCGGCGGTCGCCATCATCGCGCCGGTCGCGCTCGGGTTCGCCTACCGCTTCCAGATCAACCCGCTGCTGATGGGCATCATGGTCGTGCACGGCGCGCAGGCCGGCGGCTTCTCGCCGATCAGCATCTACGGCACGATCACCAACGGCGTCGTGGACCGCGCCGGTCTGCCCGGCAGCCCGTTGACCCTCTTCCTGGCGAGCCTGCTGTTCAACCTCGCCATCGCGGTCGTCGGGTTCTTCCTGTTCGGCGGTGTCGGACTGATCCGCCGGCGCACCCATGAGCTGGACTGGGAGGAGCAGGGCACCGACCGCACGGAGGCCGCGGACGGCGGCTCACCGAGCGCAGGCACGGCCGGCGGGGGTACCGCGACCGCCACCGAGGCGCCGGCCGCACCGACCACCCTCAAGCCCACGCCGTACCAGCTCCTCACGCTGGTCGGCCTGCTCGGGCTCGGCGTGGCGACGCTGGTCTTCGAGCTCGACGTCGGCCTGGTGGCGCTGACCGTGGCGCTGGTGCTCGCGCTCGTCTCACCGCAGTCGCAGAAGTCCGCCATCCACCACATCAGCTGGCCGGTGGTGCTCCTGATCTCCGGCGTGCTCACCTACGTCGCGGTGCTGGAGGAGCTGGGCACCATCGAGTACGCCAGCAACTCCGTGGCCAGCGTCGGCTCGGCCTACCTCGCGGCGCTGCTGCTCTGCTACGTCGGTGCGATCGTCTCCGCGTTCGCCTCCTCCACTGCCCTGCTGGGCGCGATCATCCCGTTGGCCGTGCCGTTCCTGCAGGAGGGCACGCTCGGAGCCGTCGCGGTGGTGGCGGCGCTGGCGGTGTCGTCGACGGTGGTCGACGTGAGCCCGTTCTCCACCAACGGCGCCATCGTGCTGGCCAACGCCGCGGAGGAGGACGAGGAACGGGTCTACAAGCAGCTGCTCGCCTTCGGGGCCGCCGTCGTGGCGATCGCACCGCTGGTGGCGTGGGGTGTTCTCGTCGTACCCGGCTGGCTGTGACCGGCGACGTTGTCAGGCGCTCGCTGGTCCATGGTGCAGCCAGCGCCTGACGATGTCACGGCTTGCGCGCGACCGTGACCTCCCAGGTCTGGTGGAACCACAGCGCGCCGTCGACGTGGTGCGGCCGCAGGCCCGTCGTCTCCCCGCCGGCGAGGTCGGCCTCGAAGGCAGCGCGCACCTGCTCGGCCGCGTCGGCGTCGGTGACCGACTGCTGCAGCCACTGCTCTACCGGCCGGTCGATCTCGCGCTCGGCGACCTCGTCGACGTGCAGCCCGCGCTCCTCCAGCCACGCGCGCACGGCGCCGCGCGGCGGCATCCGCACGTGCGACTCGTCGCGCAACCGCTCCACGTGGTCCTGCCGCGCGGCGACGTCGAGGTCGGTCGAGGCCACCAGGTCCTTGACCACCAGCCTCCCGCCGGGCCGCAGCACGCGCACCATCTCGTCCACGGTCGGGGTGGGGTCGGCGAAGTGGTGCAGCGAGAACCTGGTGACCACCAACGTGAAGGCTGCGTCCGGGAACGGCAGCTGCTCCGCCGAGCCGGACACGAACTCCAGGTTGTCGTGCCCTTCGGCGCCGGCGCGCAGGCGGCCCTCCGCGATCATCGCCGGCGTGTTGTCGACCGCGGTGACCCGGGCGACGTCCCCGGCCAGCGCCCGGCTGATGATCCCGGTGCCGGCCGCCACGTCGAGCGCGACGTCGTCGGCGCGCGGCTCGACGTACGACAGCAGCCACGGCAGCCCCGAGGTGAACGCGATGTTGAGCCGCTCATCCTCGAACGTGCCTGCCTGCCGGGTGAACGCCTCGCGGATCCGCTCCTCGTGGGTGCGTCGCTCGTGGTTGCCGATCATGCCGACACGCTAGCGGTTCACCTGCGAGGATCGGCCGATGGACGATCTCTGCTTCGCCAGCGCGCGTGACGTCGCGGCCGCGGTCCGCCGCGGTCAAGTGTCCGCCCGCGAGGTGGTCGAGGCGCACCTGCGGCAGATCGAGAGCTGCAACCCCGACGTCAACGCGATCGTGACCGTGGTGGCCGACCGGGCACTGGACGCGGCGGAGGCCGCGGACGCGCAGCACGCAGCCGGGGCACCGACGGGACGGCTGCACGGCGTGGCGGTCGCGCACAAGGACACGCACGAGACCGCGGGGATCCGGACGACCCAGGGCTCACCGGTGCTGGCCGACCGCGTGCCCAAGCGCGACGAGCTCGTCGTCGAACGGCTGCGTGCGGCCGGCGCGATCACCCTCGGGAAGACCAACGTCCCCGAGTTCGCCGCCGGGTCGCACACGTTCAACCCGGTCTTCGGCACCACCCGCAACCCGTACGACACCAGGCGCTCCGCCGGGGGCAGCAGCGGCGGAGCCGCCGCCGCGCTGGCCTGCGGCATGACGTCGCTGGCCGACGGCAGTGACATGGGCGGATCGCTGCGCAACCCCGCGTCGTTCTGCAACGTCGTGGGTCTGCGCCCGTCCCCCGGCCGGGTGCCGACCTGGCCGGCGCAGCTCGGGTGGGCGACGATGGGCGTGCAGGGCCCGATGGCGCGCAGCGTGTCCGATGCGGCCCTGATGCTGTCCGTGCTCGCGGGGCCGGACGCCCGATCGCCGATCGCGCTGCAGGACCCCGGCACGGACTTCGACGTACCCCTCGAGCGTGATCTTCGGGGGCTGCGGGTCGCCTGGTCGCCGGACCTCGACGGCGCGCTCCCGGTCGACCGCGACGTGACCGAGGCGTTGGAGCCGCAGCTGCGGGTCTTCTCCGCGCTCGGCTGCCAGGTGGAGCAGGCGTGCCCGGACCTCACGGGGGCGGACGAGGTGTTCCGGACACTGCGGGCCTGGCAGTTCGAGTCGGCGCTCGGGCCGCTCGTGGAGCGGCACGGCGACCGGGTGAAGGACAGCGTGGTGTGGAACGTCGAGGCCGGCCGGACCCTCAGCGGCCGCGACCTCGCGCGCGCCGAGACGCTGCACACCCAGCTGTTCCACCGGGTGCGCAGGTTCTTCGAGACCTACGACCTGCTCGTGCTCCCGGTCAGCCAGGTCGCGCCGTTCGACGCGGAGCTGGAGTACCCCGCCACGGTCGCCGGAGTACCGCAGAAGAACTACCTGGACTGGATGCGCTCGGCGTACTGGATCTCGGCCACCGGGTGCCCGGCCCTGTCGGTGCCCGGCGGGTTCACCGCCGACGCGCTGCCGGTCGGCTTGCAGGTCGTGGGGCCGCACCGCGCCGACCTGCAGGTGCTCCAGGCCGGGTACGCGTTCGAGCAGGAGACCCTCTTCGGGCTGCGCCGACCGCCGCTGCCGTCGTTGCGGCCGCCGGAGCGGGCGCGATAGCGCACCGCGTGACGGACGCGGCGGGCCTCACGTGACGTGGATCAGCTCGCCGCGGCGCAGCGCGTCGTACGCGTCCGGGTCGGTGTCCCACAGGTGGCGCCGGGTCCGCCGCCGGTGGCGCCACAGCTGGAGCAGGCCGAAGCCCCAGACGAGGTACTGCACGCACATCGCCAGGCGGAAGTCGCCGGCCGCGTAGGCGCTCGACGACCCGGGAGTGAGCACGTCGAGCACCAGGCCGACGGCGACGATCGTGAACAACGACGCGACGAAGCCGCCGACGTTGACGATGCCGGTCGCGCTCCCGTGCCGGTGGGCCGGGTTGAACGTGCGGGCCAGGTCGAAGCCGACCATCGACGCGGGGCCGCCGGAACCGACGACGATCATGAGGCAGATCAGCAGCCACGTCGGCGCGGGGCCGGGCCACAGCAGCGTCAAGGTCCAGAACGCGACGATCAGCAGGACGAGCCCGATCGCCATCGTCGACCGGTGGTACGGCCGCAGCGCCACCTGCCGGCCGAGTACCGGCCCGACGACCATCGCCGTCAGCGTCATCAGCGTCAGCATCGCACCCGCCGTCGCCGGGCTCAGGTCGTGCACGGTCACCAGGTAGGGAAACCCCCAGAGCAGGCCCATCGAGGTGACACTGAACTGCGTCGTGAAGTGCGTCCAGAGTCCCAGCCGAGTGCCCGGCGCCGACCACGCCAGCCGGACCTGACCGCCGAGCGCGCGCCAGCCGAGCGGAACGCCCGCGTGGTCGCCGTCGGGAGAGTCACGGACCACGAGGAAGAGCACGACCGCCAGCAGCACGCCCACCGAGGCGGCGCCGGCGTAGGACCAGGTCCACCCCACCTGCTGCAGCGCTATCGACAGCGGCACCGCCGCGCCGACGGCCCCGAGCTGGCCGAGCACGCCGGTCAGCTGGGTGACCACCGGCGTCTGCCGTGGGGTGAACCACCGGGACACCACCCGGAGGACGCTGATGAACACCATGGCGTCACCCGCGCCGACGAAGATCCGCGCCACCAGGCCGAGGGGGTACGACTCGATGAAGGCAAACGCCAGCTGCGCCGCCGTCATCATCGCCAGGCCCGCGAACAGCATCCGCCGCGACCCGAAGCGGTCCACCAGGGCACCTACGGGGATCTGCATGCCGGCGTACACCAGCAGCTGCACCATCACGAACGACGACAGCTGCCCGGCGCTGATCCCGAACCGCTCCGCGGCGATGATTCCAGCGACGCCCAGCGAGGTGCGGTGGAAGACGGAGAGGATGTAGACCGCCAGTGCCGCCGACCACACCAGCCAGGCACGACGGCTGCCGACCGCCGGGCTCATCGGGCCCCGCGAACGTGGTCGAGGGCGTGCCGCAGGTGGCTGTCGGTGAGCTCGAGGAATGCCTCCCGCTCACCGCTGTGCAGCAGGTCCACCAGGCGCTGGTGGTCCGCCAGCGCATGGTCCATCCGTTCGGCGGAAACCCGCATCACCTCGCCGGAGATGCACAGCTGGCGCTCGCGCAGGCTGCGGTACAGCCGGGCCAGCACGTCGTTGCCGGCGGCGGCGACGATGCGCTCGTGGAAGGAACGGTCGGCCTGGTTGAAGCCCACCCGGTCGCCGTCGGCGCGGTGCCGCCGCATGGCCGCGACCAGCGGAGCCAGCTCCGCGGCCAGCTCGGTCCGCCCTTCCCAGGCACGAGGGGCGGCGTACCCCTCCACCAGCGCGCGGGCCTCGAGCACGTCCTCGGCCTCCTTGGCGCTGACCGGGACCACGAGCGCACCCTTCTTCGGGTAGAGCCGCACCAGTCCCTCGCCCTCCAGGCGCAGGAGCGCCTCCCGTACCGGTGTACGGGAGACGCCGACGTGCTCGCTGACCAGCCCCTCGGTGATCAGCTCGCCCGGGGAGTACGTCGCGTCGAGGATGCCGGTCTTGACGTGCTCGTAGACCCGCTGCGCGGCAGATGCATGCATGATGTATCTATGTTAGCCGGTCTGCGGCCCTGGTGGCGCCGTGTGCGCATGGCGTTGGCCACACGCCATTACGAGAACGGGTTACGGTTCTGCTCTTGGACCGGCAACGACAGGAGCGGCCGATGGGGAGCTATGTCGTCACCGGCTCGGCCTCGGGCATCGGCTCGGCCACCGCCGACCGCCTGCGTGGGCAGGGCCACCGGGTGACCGGCATCGACCGCGCCGGCGCCGACGTCGACGCCGACCTGGGGAGCCCGGACGGGCGCAGCCGGGCGCTGCAGGAGGTCACCAGGTCGCTCACCACCCTCGACGGCGTGGTCTGCTGCGCCGGGATCCCCGGAGCCGCCGAGCGCGACGGTGCGGACCTGGTGTCGGTGAACTACTTCGGCACGGTCGACCTGCTGACCGGACTCCGCCCGATGCTGGCGGCGGGCGAGGCGCCGGCGGCGGTGTGCATCAGCTCCAACTCGGTCAGCTGCCAGCCCGGCTGGCCGGCCGAGGTCGCCGAGGCGTGTCTGGCAGGCGACGAGGCGGCCGCGCGCAAGCTCGCCACCGGGACCGAGGCGGTGCACGTCTATCCCGCCACGAAGGCTGCCCTCGCCTGGTGGACGCGGCAGCAGGGCGTCAGCGAGGACTGGATCGGCTCCGGCATCCGGCTCAACGCGGTCGCCCCCGGAATGGTGGAGACCGGCATGACCGCCGAGATGCGGCGCGACCCCGAGTTCGCCGAGCTGCTGGACTCCTACCCGCTCCCGGTCGGCCGCCCCGGACGCCCGGAGGAGGTCGCCGCGGCCATCGGCTTCCTGCTGTCGGCACAGGCGTCGCTGTGCTGCGGCTCCGTCCTGTTCGTCGACGGCGGCACCGACGCGCTGTTCAACCCGCGGCGACCGGCGCCGATGGGCTGACGCCCCGGTCGCGGCCCCGACGCTTCCTCAGTGCAGCAGGGCGTTGGCCGGGTCCTCGACGATCCCGGCCACGTCGGCCAGGAAGCGCGAGCCCGCCTCGCCGTCGACCATCCGGTGGTCGAACGACAACGACAGCTGGGTGACCCACCGGGGCTTGACCTGGTTGCGGTAGACCCACGGCTGCTTGCGGATCGCACCCATGCACAGGATGGACGACTCGCCGGGGTTGATGATCGGCGTACCGCCGTCGACGCCGAAGACCCCGACGTTGGTGATCGTGAACGACCCGCCCTGCATGTCACCCGGTGGCGTCTTGCCCTCCCGGGCGGTGGCCGTGAGCTCCCCCAGCGCCCCCGCGAGGTCGCGCATCGACATCTGGTCGGCGTCCTTGACGTTCGGCACGACCAGGCCTCGCGGGGTCGCCGCGGCGATGCCGAGGTTGACGTAGTGCTTGAGCACCATCTCCTGCGCCCCGTCGTCCCAGGTGGCGTTGACCTCCGGCGTACGGCGGACGGCGAGGCACACGGCGCGAGCGACCACCAGCAGCGGCGAGACCTTCACGTCGCGGAACTCACGGTGGGAGCGGAGCCGCTCCACGAACCGCACCGTCCGGGTCGCGTCGACGGTGACCCACTCGGTCACGTGCGGCGCGCTGTAGGCGCTGGAGACCATCGCCTGCGCCATCATCTTGCGCACGCCCTTGATCGGCACCCGGGTCTCGCGCTCGCCGCGCAGCATGGGCGAGGGCGGCTGCGTCGCAGCCGGCTGCGCCTCGGCCGGTTGCGCCTCCGCGGCGGCAGCACCGCCCCCGGCGTGCGCCTCGACGTCGGCGCGGGTGACTATGCCGCCCTCGCCACTGCCGGCGACCGTGGTCAGGTCGACCCCGAGGTCCTTGGCCAGCTTGCGCACCGGGGGCTTGGCCAGCGCGCGGACGTTGGTCTCCGTGCGGGCGGCCGGCGCCGCGGGGGGTTCGGCGACGGGTTCGGCCTCCTCCTCGGTCACCTCGGGCATCGGCGTGGTGTGCGGCTGGAACGACGTCTGTACCCCGGTCTGGGCGGCCGCCGCGGACGAGCCCTGCGGGACGGCGGTCTGGGGCTTGCGGGCGCGCCGCTTCCCGCTGGTGGCACGCGGACCGGGACCCACGAGCGTGGGCTGGCGTTCACCGGGGGCGGGGCTGCCCTCGAGGCCGGGCTCCACCGCACCCTCGGCAGGCGGGCTGCCGACCGCGTCACCGGCCGGCGCGTCACCGGCGGCCTCGGAGGCGCCGCCGGCGCCCGTGGACACCGCGATGATCGGCGTGCCGACCGCAACCGTCTCGCCCTCGCCCACCAGCAGCTCGGTGACCGTGCCGGCCCACGGCACCGGCAGCTCGACCAGGGACTTGGCGGTCTCGATCTCCACGATGATGTCGTTGACCTTCACCGTGTCACCGGGCTTGACGCGCCAGGTCACGATCTCGGCCTCGGTCAGGCCCTCACCGACGTCGGGCAGCTTGAACTGCATGGCATCAGGCATGGCTGCGGTCTCTCCCTGGGCGTCAGTAGGCGAGGGTTCGGTCGACGGTGTCGAGAACCCGGTCGAGGTCGGGCAGGTACTCCTCCTCCACCCGGCTCGGGGGGTACGGCGTGTCGAACCCGCCGACACGCATGACAGGCGCCTCCAACGAGTAGAAGCACTCCTGCGTGATCCGGGCGGCGATCTCGGAGCCCAGGCCGAGGTTGACCGGCGCCTCGTGCACGACCACCGCGCGGCCGGTGCGGCGTACGGACTCGTACACCGGCTCCATGTCCAGCGGCGACAGTGTCCGCAGGTCGATGACCTCGAGGTGGTGGCCCTCCTCGGCCGCGGCGGTCGCCGACTCCTGGCACACCTTCACCATCGGGCCGTAGGCGAGCAGCGTCAGGTCGGTGCCCTCCCGGACGACGCGCGACTTGAAGAGCGGGTAGACGTCCGCGCTCGGCACGCTCTCGTCGACCTCGCCCTTCTCCCAGTAGCGCCGTTTGGGCTCGAGGAAGATGACCGGGTCGTCGCAGGCGATGGCCTGCTGGATCATGTGGAAGGAGTCGACCGGGTTCGAGCAGGAGACCACCTTCAGCCCCGCCGTGTGCGAGAAGTAGGCCTCCGGGCTCTCGCTGTGGTGCTCCACCGCGCCGATGCCGCCACCGAAGGGGATGCGGATCACGATCGGCATCGGCATCTTGCCGAGGCTGCGGAAGTGGATCTTCGCGACCTGGCTGACGATCTGGTCGTACGCCGGGTAGACGAACCCGTCGAACTGGATCTCGCACACGGGCCGGTAGCCGCGCATCGCGAGCCCCACGGCCGTGCCGACGATGCCGGACTCGGCGAGCGGGGTGTCGATGACGCGGTCCTCGCCGAAGTCCTTCTGCAGGCCGTCGGTGATGCGGAAGACACCGCCGAGCTTGCCCACGTCCTCGCCCATCACGATGACCTTGGGGTCGGCGTCCATGGCGGCACGCAGGCCGTTGGTGAGGCCCTTGGCAAGAGTCATCGTGGCCATCAGTGCGCTCCCTCGAACGAGTCCAGGTACTCGGCGAACTTCTCCTTCTGGACGACCAGCTCCGGAGTCTGCTCGACGTAGACCTGGTCGAAGATGTCCAGCGGGCTCGGGTCGGGCATCTCCAGACAGCCGCGCCGCAGGTGCTCGGCGAGCTTGTCGCCCTCGAGCTCGACCTCGCCGAAGAACGTCTCGTCGGCCGTCCCGCTGCGGGAGAGGTAGGCCTTGACCCGCTCGATCGGGTCCTTGAGCTTCCAGTGCTCGAGCTCGTCGGACACCCGGTAGCGGGTCGGGTCGTCGGTGGTGGTGTGGGCGCCCATCCGGTAGGTGTAGGCCTCGATGAGCATCGGGCCGCTGCCCTCGCGGGCGTACTTGAGCGCGGCCTGGGTGACGGCGTAGCAGGCGAGCACGTCGTTGCCGTCGACCCGGACGCCGGGGAACCCGAAGCCGTTGGCGCGCTGGTACAGCGGGATGCGGCTCTGCTTCTCGATCGGCTCCGAGATCGCCCACTGGTTGTTCTGGCAGAAGAACACCACGGGGGAGTTGAACACGGAGGCGAAGATGAACGCCTCGTTCACGTCGCCCTGGCTCGTCGCGCCGTCGCCGAAGTAGGCCACCACGGCGGCGTCACGCTCGGGGTCGCCGGTGCCCACGACGCCGTCGCGCTGCATCCCCATGGCGTAACCGGCGGCGTGCAGCGTCTGCGCCCCGATCACGATCGTGTAGAGGCCGAAGTTGAGCTCGCGCGGGTCCCAGCCGCCCTGGTCGACGCCGCGGAACAGGCCGAGCAGCCGCAGGGGGTCGACGCCCCGGCACAGCGCGACGCCGTGCTCGCGGTAGGTCGGGAACACGAAGTCCTGCGGCGCCATGGCGCGCGCCGACCCGACCTGGGCGGCCTCCTGGCCGAGCAGCGAGGCCCAGATGCCGAGCTCACCCTGCCGGCACAGCGCGGTGGCCTCGGTGTCGACGCGGCGGGCGAGCACCAGGTCGCGGTACAGATCCTTGATGGCCTCGTCGTCGAGATCGAAGGAGAAGTCGGGATGCTCGCGGCGTTCGCCTTCGGGCGTCAGCAGCTGGACGAGCTCCGGGCCTGCGGCTTCCGGGGACGGGCCGAAGACCGTCCCGAGCCCGGGGCCGGCTGCGGTGCTGTTCGAGGGGTCGGACACATGCACTCCTTGGGTCTGCGCGCTGACCGGGATCGCCGGCCGCGTAGGGGAGCCGATGAGCCACGCGTCCGCACGCGGGGGTGGGGCGGCGGCCCGTGGCTCTGCACTGTGACGGCAGCCACAGTCGTCCCCACGGTAGCGGTGACGGGGCGCCTCGGCCTAATCGGCTGGTCAGCGGGCGGTGCCTGCGCGCCAGGCGGCCGCGACCTTCAGGAACACGTCATTGGCCTCGCTCTCGCCGATCGTCACGCGGACGCCGTCACCGGCGAAGGGCCGCACCATGATCCCGGCCGCCTCGCACTCGGCCGCGAACTCCACCGTGTCGTCACCGAGGTTCAGCCAGAGGAAGTTCGCCTCGGTGGTGGGCACGTCCCAGCCCTGCTCGCGCAGCGCGTGCCACACCCGGGCGCGCTCCTCCACCAGCGCGTCGACCCGCTCCAGCAGCGCCGGCTCCTGGTGCAGTGACGCGACGGCGGCCTGCTGCGCCACATGCGACACCCCGAACGGCAGCGAGCACTTGCGGACCGCCTCGGCCACCGGCTGCGACGCCACGCCGTAGCCCACCCGGAGGCCGGCCAGGCCGTAGGCCTTCGAGAAGGTGCGCAGCAGGCAGACGTTGTCGCGGCCGTGGAAGAACTCCATGCCGTCGACCACGGCGGGATCGCGCACGAACTCCCGGTACGCCTCGTCGATCACCACCAGCACGTGCGCCGGCACCCGGTCGAGGAAGGCCTCCAGCTCCGCGCCGCGTACCACCGGTCCGGTCGGGTTGTTGGGGGAACACACCAGCACCGCCCGGGTCCGGTCGGTGATCGCGGCCGCCATCGCGTCCAGGTCGTGCCGGGCCCCCGGCGCGAGCGGTACCTCGACCGCGGTGGCTCCGGTGACCCCCACCGCGATCGGGTACGCCTCGAACGAGCGCCACGCGTAGACCACCTCGTCGCCCTCGGCGCACATCGCCTGCAGCAGGTGGTAGAGCACCGCCACCGAGCCGGTCCCCACCGCCAGGTTGTCCGTGGGCACGTCGAGCCGTTCGGCGAGCGCGTCGTACAACGCGACCGAGCCCATGTCGGGGTAGCGGTTCATCGCCTCCGCTGCGGTCACCGCGGTCTCCAGCACACCGGGCAGCGGCGGGTACGGGTTCTCGTTGCTCGACAGCTTGAAGGTCCGCAGGCCCTCCCGCGGCTCGGGCGGCCGTCCGGGCTTGTAGGTCGGGATGGCGTCGAGTGCAGCTCGGGTGCGCGGAGGCGTCATGCCGTTCAGCCTATGACGCGCCGACACCGAGCGCGCACTCCGATGTCACACCGGCGTCGAGGGCGCGCGCAGCAACCCCTGGACATACCTACAGTACGTCTGCGAACCTCCGAGACGTGGCACCGCTCACCGACCGCGCACCGGCCCGGGCCGTCCCAGGGCCGAGGGGCAACCCCCTGCTGGGCAGCGCGGTCACGTTGCGCCGCGACCTCCTCGGCACGCTGCTGCGCGACCGTGCGAGGTACGGCGACCTGGTCTCCTACCCCGTCGGACCG
This sequence comes from Nocardioidaceae bacterium, assembly GCA_036259355.1. Classification (GTDB taxonomy): domain Bacteria; phylum Actinomycetota; class Actinomycetes; order Propionibacteriales; family Nocardioidaceae; genus JALZDI01. The sequence goes on along the minus strand of DATABY010000095.1, from coordinate 6,233 downwards.
GTCGGCCGGTTCCGCCAGCACCTGGTCCTGGCCCACCATCCCGACGACGTGCAGCAGGTGCTGACCCAGACCGGGCGCACGCTGTCCAAGGACACGGTCGGGTTCCGGGCCATGGCGGACCTGCTCGGCCGCGGCCTGCTCACCACCGACGGGGAGGAGTGGCGGCGCCAGCGCCGGATCGTGCAGCCGCTGTTCACTCCCCGCCGGGTGGAGGGCTACACCGCGCTGATGGCGCAGGAGGCCGCCCGCGTCGTCGACTCCGCCGCCGGGCCCCTGGTGCCGGAACCGGTCGACGTGCATCTGCTGATGCTGCGCTACACGCTGCGGGTCGTGGGCCGTGCGCTGTTCGGCGACGCGATCGAGGACCTCGTACCGGTGCTGCACGACCTGGTGCCCGCGGTCAGCGACGCCACCCTGCGCCGCACCTTCCAGCTGCGGCAGTCGCCGATGGAACGGCGGACGCCCCGCAACCGCAGGCCCCGGCGGCTGCGCGCCCAGGAGTACGCCGTCGTCGACGAGATCCTGTCCCGCTCCCCACGGCCCGGCGAGCCCGGCTACGACCCGGTGGCGGCCGAGGAGCGCGACGACCTGGTGACCCGGTTGCGCGCGGCCCGCGACCCCGAGACCGGCGACGCCCTGTCCGAAGCCGAGATCCGCGACCAGGCGCTGATCTTCCTGATGGCCGGGCACGAGACCACCGCCGGTGCGCTCACCTTCACCCTGCACCTGCTCGGCCGGCACCACCGCGTCCAGGACCGGGTCGCCCACGAGGTCAGCACGGTCCTGGGCGACCGGGTGACGCCCGGCGCCGAGGACCTGCCCAGGCTGGCGGTGACCCGGGCCGCGCTGCTCGAGGGGATGCGGCTCTACCCCTCCGCACACATCACCGAGCGCGTGACCCGGGCGCCGTTGACGCTCGCCGGCCACGACCTGCCGCCCGGCACGCTGGTGGCCGTCTCCCCGTGGTCGACCCAGCGGCACCCGCAGTTCTGGACGGAGCCGTCGACGTTCGACCCCGACCGCTTCCTCGACGACGGGGCGGCCAGGACCAGGCCGCGCTACGCCTACTTCCCGTTCGGTGGCGGCCCGCGCGGATGCGTGGGCGAGCACTTCGCGATGCTGGAGGCCGTGGTGCTGCTCGCGGCCTTCCTGCGCCGCCACCGGGTGACCGCGCTGTCGAGCCGGCTCGAGATCAGCCCGATGATCACGCTGCGGCCCACGGGCGCCGTACCCGTGCTCCTCACCGACCGCTGACACCTCGGTAGGGTCACGGGCGTGGCGGACAACGGCAAAGCCTCCGGCGGCGGACGGGTGCGTCTGCACGTCGTCAGCGGCAAGGGCGGCACCGGCAAGTCCACCGCCGCTGCGGCGCTCGCGCTCGCGCTGGCCTCCGGTGGCAACAAGGTGCTGCTGTGCGAGGTGGAGGGCCGGCAGGGAGTCGCGCAGATGTTCGACGTGGCACCGTTGCCCTACGAGGAGCGCAAGGTCGCAGTGGCCCCGGACGGCGGCGACGTCTACGCCTTGGCCATCGACCCCGAGGCGGCACTGCTGGAGTACCTCGACATGTACTACCGGCTCGGCCGTGCCGGAAAGGCGCTGGAGCGGTTCTGGGTCATCGACTTCGCGACCACGATCGCGCCCGGGCTGCGGGACGTGCTGCTCACCGGCAAGGTGTTCGAGGCCGTACGCCGGCGCCCGAAGGGCGACCGAGCGAAGGGGTCGGCTGCTCGTGCCTACGACGCGGTCGTCCTCGACGCCCCGCCCACCGGCCGGATCACCCGGTTCCTCAACGTCAACGCCGAGATGGCGGGGCTGGCCCGCGTGGGGCCGATCCGCAACCAGGCCGAGTCGATCATGACGCTGCTCCGCTCGCCGCGCACCGCCGTGCACCTGGTCACGGTGCTGGAGGAGATGCCGGTGCAGGAGACCCAGGACGCGATCGAGGAGCTGACCCGCGCCGAGCTGCGGGTGGGCTCGGTGATCGTCAACCTCGTCCGCCGTACCGGCCTGTCGGACGAGGCTCTGGATCGCGCGGAGTCGGGAGCGCTGCCGGACAAGGGGCTGCGCGACGGGCTTGTCGATGCCGGCATCAAGCCGACGGAGCCGCTCGTACAGGCGCTGCAGCAGACCGCCCGCGAGCACGCGCAGCGGGTGCAGCTGGAGGCGTCCCAGCGCGCGCTGGTGGAGAAGCTGGACCGTCCCGTCGTCGAGCTGCCGCTGGTGCCCGACGGCATCGACCTGGGCGCGCTGTACGAGCTCGCCCAGGAGCTGAAGGAGCAGGGACTGGCATGAGACCACGCCCGGCAGAGTCACACCGCAAGGGCGCTCGCTGCGCTGCCCGTTTCCGCAGGGATCGCGCATGAGCTCTCGATCGACGCCGCGGGTCGGTCCGCTCGCCTCCCGCACCCACGGTGCGCCGCACTTCGACGTCGACGCGATGCTGGCCGACCCAGACGTCGGCATCATCGTTTGCTGCGGCTCCGGTGGCGTCGGCAAGACGACGACCGCCGCGTCCGTGGGCCTGCGGGCGGCTGAGCAGGGCCGGCACGTGGTCGTACTCACGATCGACCCGGCGCGCCGGCTCGCCCAGTCCATGGGGCTGACCGAGCTCGACAACACGCCACGCCCGGTGCACGGCGTCGACGACCGCAACGGCGGCAGCCTCGACGCGATGATGCTGGACATGAAGCGCACCTTCGACGACGTCGTGGTGGCGCACGCGAGCCCCGACAAGGCCCGGCAGATCCTGTCCAACCCCTTCTACCAGGCCGTGTCGAGCTCCTTCGCGGGCACGCAGGAGTACATGGCGATGGAGAAGCTGGGCCAGCTGCACGCCGAGGCAGGCGGCGGGCGCGGCCACGGGGCGTGGGACCTGATCGTGGTGGACACGCCGCCGTCGCGCTCGGCGCTGGACTTCCTGGATGCGCCCGAGCGGCTGGCCTCGCTGCTGGACGGGCGGTTCATCCGGCTGATGCTGGCTCCCGCCCGCGGACCGGCTCGGCTGTTCTCGGCCGGGCTGGGCATCGTGACGGGCGCGTTGAGCAAGGTGCTCGGCGCGCAGATGCTGCGGGACGCGCAGACCTTCATCGCCGCCCTCGACACCCTGTTCGGCGGCTTCCGGGCGCGGGCTGAGAAGACCTATCGGCTCCTGCAGGCGGAGGAGACGGCGTTCGTGGTGGTGGCGGCACCCGCGGCGGACGCGCTGCGGGAAGCGGCCTACTTCGTGGAGCGGCTGACCGAGGACCACATGCCGCTGGCCGGGCTCGTGGTGAACCGCGTCACGCAGACCCACGCCGCCGGGCTGGAGCAGACCACCGCGGCGGCGGCGGCCCAGCGGCTGCACGAGGCCGGCGAGCACCCCGTGACCGCACACCTGCTGCAGCTGCACGCGGACCGGATGGCCGCGATCGCGAACGAGGAGCACCTGCGCCGGCGCTTCACCGCCGCGCACCCCAGGGTGCCCGTGGTCGAGGTACCGGCACTGGCGACCGACGTGCACGATCTGGACGGCTTGCGGGCCGTCGGCGCCGCTCTCGGGGCGGCAGGGCCCCCGGCCGAGTCGGCCTGAGTCGGGTCGCACAGGTCAGGTCGCCGGGTGGGGCGGCTCCCCCCTCCAAGAGCCGCCACACCCAACGGCCGACCCGTCGAGCCACCCCCGACAGGTGACTCGACGGAGATCAGGCGGTGCGCAGGCCGGTCGAGGCCGCGCCCGGCTGGGGCTGGGCCGGCTGCGCTGCGTACTGCTCCGCGTGCTCTAGCCGCGCGGTCTCGAGCAGGTTGCGCCACGAGGTGACGTTCGGGCGGCGACGCAGGAGCGCCCGGCGCTCGCGCTCGGTCAGCCCTCCCCAGACGCCCCACTCGATGCGGTTGTCCAGGGCCTCGGCGAGGCACTCGGTGCGGACGGGGCAGCCCATGCACAGCTGCTTCGCCCTGTTCTGGGCCGCGCCCTTGACGAACAGCTCGTCGGGCTGCTTCTCCTTGCAGGCCGCCTCAGACGCCCAGTCCTCATTCCACATGAGCCCTTGTCCTTCCCGAGACCAACGCCGCAAATTGGTTGGATTCGGTACCGCGGCGATGTCACCTAGAGTGACCGACGCGGCCCCGTCGGCGTCAGACCCAGGAGGGTGAACTTGGGGTAGTCAGTTAGGACTATCCGCATTTGGGCGAAGCCCCCGTTGGGTATGTGGTAGGTGGTCCCACTGGTCTCACCGCGTACTCTCGATGCCATGCCTCTGCGTCGTCCGCCCGCCCGCAGCTGCGCCGGGTTCGTCCAGCAGCTGACCGTCATGCTGGGGGTCAGCGTCCTCACCGGCGTGCTGCTCGCGGGGCTCGCGATCCCGTTCGCCGGGCTGCTGGGGTACGGCGCCCACGAGTCCGAGGAGATCGTCCTCAACGACCTGCCGCTCCAGCTGGAGACCGAGCCGTCGGCGGAGCGCAGCCAGATCCTCACCTCCCGGGGCAAGAAGCTGGCCACTCTCTACGACCAGAACCGCGTGGAGCTGGACAGCCTCGACGAGATCGCCCCGATCATGCGCAAGGCCATCGTCGCGATCGAGGACTCCCGCTTCTACCAGCACGGCGCACTCGACATCCAGGGCACGCTCCGTGCGCTGGTAGCCAACCAGTCCAGCGGCGAGACGGTCCAGGGCGGCTCCTCGATCACGCAGCAGCTGGTGAAGATGACCCTGATCGAGCAGGCCGACACCGAGGAGGAGCGGCTGGCGGCGATCGACGACACCTACGCCCGCAAGGTTCGCGAGCTCCGCTATGCGCTCGGCGTGGAGGAAGAGCACACCAAGCGGGAGATCCTGCTCGCCTACCTCAACATCGCCTACTTCGGTGACGGCGCCTACGGCATCGAGGCGGCGGCCCAGCACTTCTTCGGCATCCCGGCCAAGAAGCTGGACGCACGGCAGTCCGCGATGCTGGCCGGGCTGGTGCAGAACCCCACCCGCTACGACCCCACCAACGGCCCGAAGCTGGCGCGCGACCGCCGCAACGTCGTGCTCGAGCGGATGGGACAGCTCGGGGTCATCTCGCCCAAGCGGGCCGACGCCGAGCAGCAGAAGCCACTCGGGCTCGACGTGCACACGATCAGCAACGGCTGCGTCTCGTCGCGGGCGGAGTTCTTCTGCGACTACGTGCGCAACTGGCTGCTGACGCAGCCGGCGCTCGGAGAGACCCGCGACGACCGGGAGCGGCTCCTGCTGGCCGGCGGCCTCACGGTGCGCACGACCATCGACCTGAAGTTCCAGCGCGCCGCCGAGCGGGCGGTCCGCCAGTACGTCGACCCGCAGAACAGCGTCATCGGCGGTCTGGCGATGGTGGAGCCCGGCACCGGCGAGGTGCGGGCGATCGCGCAGTCGCGGCCGATGGGCAACAACCTCAAGCAGGGCCAGACCTACGTCAACTACCTGGTGCCGTCGGAGTACACGAACAGCGGCGGATTCCAGCCGGGCTCGACCTTCAAGGCGTTCGTGCTCGCGGCCGCCCTCGAGCGGGGCATCCCGCTCGACACCACGATCAACTCTCCGTCGTCGATCACGGTCAGCCAGGACTCCTACGAGAGCAAGACCTGCCCCGAGCGCAACCTGGCCGGGTCGTACACCGTCGGCAACTCCACCGACTCGGGGCCGATGGACCTCTACTCGGGGACCCGGTTGTCGGTCAACACGTTCTACGTTCAGCTCGAGCAGCGCACCGGCCTGTGCGCGCCGTGGAGGCTGGCCAACAAGATGGGCCTGGACCTTCCCGAGAGCGCCCAGGTGCCCTCCTTCACGCTGGGCGTGTCCAGCGTGTCCCCGGTGGGGATGGCCGAGGCGTACGCCACCTTCGCCGCCCGCGGCAAGCACTGCGAGGCGATCCCGGTGACCCGCGTCACCGACCGTGACGGCAACGCGCTCGACATCGAGGACGGCAACTGCAAGAAGGTGCTCAAGCCGGCGGTCGCCGACGCCGTCAACGACGTGCTCCGGGGCGTGACCGGCCCCGGTGGCTTCGCCGAGGCGTACTCGCTGAACCAGCCCGACGCCGGCAAGACCGGTACGACGCAGGACTCGAAGTCGGTCTGGTTCATGGGCTACACGCCCAACCTGGTCGGCGCGGTGATGGTCGCCGGCGCCAACGAGGTCGGTGAGCCCGAGTCGCTCGTCGGCAAGGTCATGGGCGACCAGGTGTTGTCCAGCCCGTCCGGCAGTGGCACCGCGGCGCCGATCTGGGGAGCGGCGATGCAG
>DATABY010000094.1:0-13477 GCA_036259355.1 Nocardioidaceae bacterium | reverse complement strand
GACGGGGCTGCATCTGGCCCGGCGTGGGACGACGCGGGGCGCCGGAACCGGCGTCGGGGCCCGGTTCCTGGCCCGTGTCGGGCTGGTCGGCACGGGCGGCCGGAGCCTGCGGCTCGGGCCGCTCGGCCGGTGCCTCGGGCTGCTGGGTCTCGGGAGTCGCGGGCGGAGGGGTCTCCGTGCGCGGCGCACCGTGTGCCGCCGGGCGGGGGCCCGGGGTCGGCGCAGCCTTGGTCGGCTCCGCCGGCGCGGTCGGCCCAGAGCCGTCGCTCGTCGCCGGCTCCGTGGTCTTCTCCGCCGGCTGCGTGGGCCCAGCTGTGGTCGTCGTGGCGCCGTTGGAGGCGCCGTCGGACTGGGCGCCGGACTGGGCGCCGGACTGGGCACCGGACTGGGCACCGGACTGGGCGCCGGACTGGGCGCCGGATTGGGCGTCGGTGCTCGCGGCCTTCTTGGCCGGTGCCTTCTTGGCTGACTTCTTCTTAGCGCCCTGCTCGCGCAGGGTCTCGCCGTACTGTTCGTTCAGCCGGCGTACGACGGGGGCTTCGACCGTCGACGACGCTGTCTTGACGAACTCCCCCATGTCTTTGAGGGTTTCCAGCACGGTCTTGCTGGGGACTCCGAACTCCTTGGCGAGTTCGTGCACTCGGACCTTGGCCACTGCTCTCCTTTGGCGGTCCGAGTCAGTGGTGACGACGGACCGTTAGTTGACGGACGTGCTCATCGCGAAGAACTCATTGCTGGTTCATGAGCCGATGCTCCGCTTTCTCTCGGTCGCCGCATCGAGGTGATGCCGCGCTGGTGGTGCTCTGCTAGCGCTGCGCGCCGTCTGGGCGCCTCACGCCGGCGCCCCCTGTCTCGACGTAGGCCCTCAGCGTGCTCAGATCGAGCGGCCCCCGCGCCCGGAGGGCGCGAGAGAACGCTCGACGGCGTTCGGCTTGGTCCAAACAGGTGACCGTGGGGTGCAGGTGCGCTCCACGGCCCGGCGCCGTGCCCCGCGGATCTGGCGAGACCACCCTCGGGGGTGAGTCACCGGTCACCACGAGACGCAGCAGATCGGACTTCGGTGATCGCTCTCGACAGCCCACACAGGTGCGCACGGGATGCGAACGCGCGCAGGCAGCCGGGGACGATCGGTCCACTTCAGGGAAGTCTACCCCGTCAGGCCAGCTCCGCGCTCGGCGGCGTGTCGGGGTGGGCGTCGGGCTCGGTGTCGGGGCGGATGTCGATGCGCCAGCCGGTCAGCCGCGCGGCCAGCCGGGCGTTCTGGCCCTCCTTGCCGATCGCCAGCGAGAGCTGGAAGTCGGGTACGACGACGCGGGCCGCACGGCTGGCGGGGTCGATGATCTCGACGCTCGAGACCGTGGCCGGCGAGAGCGCGTGCGCGACCATCTCGGCGGGGTCCTCGGACCAGTCGACGATGTCGATCTTCTCCCCGTGCAGCTCGCTCATCACGTTGCGCACCCGCTGGCCCATCGGCCCGATGCAGGCGCCCTTCGCGTTGACCCCGGGCACCGTGGACCGGACCGCGATCTTGGTGCGGTGGCCGGCCTCGCGCGCGATCGCGGTGATCTCCACGGTGCCGTCGGCGATCTCGGGCACCTCCAGCGCGAACAGCTTCTTGACCAGGTTGGGGTGGGAGCGCGACAGCATCACCTGCGGACCGCGGGCTCCCCGGCGCACGCTCACGACCAGGCAGCGGATCCGGCTGCCGTGCTCGTAGTGCTCCCCCGGCACCCGCTCGGCCCGTGGCAGCAGCGCCTCGAGACGGCCGAGGTTCACCAGCACGTCCTCGGGGTTCTGTCCCTGCTGGACGATGCCGGACACGATGTCGCCCTCGGACTGGGAGAACTCGCCGTACTTGGCCTCGTCCTCGGCGTCACGCAGCCGCTGCAGGATGATCTGCTTGGCGGTCGTAGCCGCGATCCGGCCGAAGCCCTCGGGCGTGTCGTCGTACTCGTAGGCGTGCGCACCGCCGTCCTCGCCCTCACCGGTCTCCTGCGCGAGCACGGTCACGTGACCGGACTTGCGGTCCAGGTGCACGCGCGCGTTCGGGCGCGCCCCCTCGGTGCGGTGGTAGGCCACGAGGAGCGCCTGCTCGATCGCATCGACGACGACGTCGAACGAGATGTCCTTCTCCCGCTCGAGCATCCGCAGCGCGCTGATGTCGATGTCCAAGGATCAGGCTTCCTTCCGGTTGAACTCGACCTCGATGCGCGCCTTGCGGACGTCGGCGTATGCGACGTCCTGCGGGGTGCCGTCGACGTCGAGGCGGGCCGAGGCGTCGCCGGCCTCGACGATGCGGCCGGTGACCGGGTCGCCGTCGTGGGGCGTCACCTTCACCAGGCGGCCGAGGTTGCGGCGCCAGTGGCGCTCGGCGGTCAGCGGCCGGTCGGTGCCCGGCGACGTCACCTCGAGGGTGTACGACGTCTCGCCCATCACGTCCTCGTCCTCGTCGAGCCGCTGCGAGACCAGCCGGGTGGTGTCGGCGATGTCGTCGAGCGTGACCCCGCCGTCCTTGTCGACGACGACGCGCACCAGCCGCCGCCGGCCGGCGGGAGTGACTTCGACGTCTTCCAGATCAAGCCCGGCGCCTTCGACGGCGGGGCGCAGCGTGTCGACGAGCCGGTCACGGTTCGCAGTGGTGGCCAGTCGGTTGCTCTGCCGGCTGCTCACGGGCGACCTCCTCGCTGTGCTGTTGTGGTGCCCACACCATATACACGCGTCCCGGATGTCCGCGATGACCGTCACGGGGGCACGCCGCGAGTGCCGGGTACCCTCTGGCGCATGCCTGCCCGCCCCTCCCGCCGGACGGTCGTGGCCGCGGCGCTGGCGGTCCCGGTCGCTGCCGGGTGCACGCTGAGCGGTCCGGCGCCGGAGCGTTCCCCGGTACGCCGGTCCACGGAGGTTGATCCCGACGTCGCGCTGCTCGAGGAGGTGGCCGCCTCCACGGAGGCGCTCGTGACGCTCTACGAGGCCGTGGTCGGGCGGCACCGCGGCCTGCGGCGCGACCTGCGACCCGTGCTCGACGCGCACCGCGCGCATGCGGCCGCGCTCGGCGACGCGGCTCCCCGGCGTGGCTCGGCCCGGCGCCGGCGCAGGCGTCGAGGCGGCCAGGGCGACGGACCGGTCGACGTGCCCGCGCAGGAGAGTCGGGCGGTGCGCCGGCTCGCCGGGGCCGAGCGCCAGGCGGCCTCCGACCTGCTCGACGCCACCCGCCGGGCGGCCTCCGGGGCGTTCGCCCGGATGCTGGCGTCGATGTCGGCGTCGTCGGCGCAGGCCGTGCGCGTCCTCGGCGAGGTCGGTGGCCGGTGAGCGACGAGACCGAGCAGAGCGACCAGACCGACGCGCTGCAGTCGGCTTTGGCCGCCGAGCACGCGGCGGTCTACGCCTACGGAGTCGTCGGCGGTGTGCTCGGCGCCACCTCCGCGCCGGCCAACGCCGCGTACGCCGCGCACCGGGGCCGAAGAGACCAGCTGATGGCCATGATCGGCGGCGAGGCGGTCGCCGCCGAGCCGGCGTACGAGCTTCCGTTCGCGGTGCCCGGACCGGGCCGGGCCCAGCAACTGGGGGTCCGGGTCGAGCAGCGGTGCGCCGAGGTCTACGCCGACGTGGTGTCGCGGACGTCGGGTCCGCCGCGGGTCTTCGCCGCCCGGGCGCTGGCCGACTGCGCGGTGCGAGGCCTGGACTGGGGTGGCGACTTCGAGGCCTTCCCCGGCCTGCGCGGCCGGTGAGCGTCGTCCCGGAGTTCTTCGCGGACATGATCGAGATCCGCGAGGGAGACGCCGGCGAGACGTGGATAGCCGACCTGCCCGGCCAGGTCGACCGGCTGCTGGCCGAATGGCGGCTGCGGGTCGACGGCGAGACGCGGTTCGGGTACGTCGGGATCGTCGTACCCGTGCGGTGTGCCGACGAGACGCCTGCGGCGCTGAAGGTGTCGTACCCCGACGAGGAGAGCGCGAGCGAGGTGCCGGCCCTGGCGGCGTGGGACGCCGACGGGGTCGTCCGGCTGCTGCGCCACGACGAGAGCGGTTTCGCGATCCTGCTGGAGTGGCTCGACCCCGACCGGTCGTTGTTCGCGGTCCCGGTCGACGACGGTGTGCAGGTGCTCGGCGAGCTGATGGCGCGGCTGCACCGCCGCACCGCACCGAGCGGTGTCCCGCGGCTGGCCGACGAGAGCCGGCGCTGGCTGGAGACGGTTCCGCGCGACTGGGAGGCGCACTGCACCGGCCACGACCGGCGGCTGCTGGACGCGGCACTCGCCACGTGGCACGAGCTCGGTCCCGAGGCGGGAGACACCCTGCTGCACCGCGACCTGCACTACGGCAACGTGCTGGCGGGCACCCGGGAGCCGTGGCTGGCGATCGACCCCAAAGGCATGGCGGGCGACCCGGCCTACGACGTGATCCCGGCCGTCTGGAACCGGCTGGAGCTGCTGCTGGCCGCCGACGACCCGCACGCGGCGGTACGACGGCGCGTCGACCAGCTCTGCGAGGTCGCCGGCATCGACCGCGCCCGCGCCTACCCCTGGACGCTGGCGCGGGCGGTCGAGGACCTGACGTGGCAGCGGCGCACCGGCAGCTCCGGCCCCGGCGGCGAGATACTCATCGCCGAGGCGATGCTCGACTGAGCCGCGGGCCACCCCCTCGCGCCGAGATGCAGAACTGACACCACCCCTCGTACCGAGAGCGCAGAAGTGACACGCTCCGGGCGGTCCGGTGGACGGTCAGCCGCGGACCACCCGGGCGAGATGCTCGACCACGCTGTCCACGGTGACGTTCTCCCGGTCGCCGGTGCGGCGGTCCTTGACCTCCACCACGCCGTCGGCCAGCCCCTTGCCGACGACCACGATCGTCGGCACGCCGACCAGCTCGGCGTCCTTGAACTTAACGCCGGGTGACACCTTCTGCCGGTCGTCGTACAGCACCTCCAGGCCGGCGGCCTGCAGGTCCGCGGCGAGCCGCTCGCCGGTGTCGAACACCGCCGCGTCCTTGCCGGTCGCGACCACGTGCACGTCGGCCGGCGACACCTCGCGGGGCCAGACGATCCCGAGGTCGTCGTGGGAGTTCTCGACGATCGCCGCCACGGCGCGCGACACCCCGATGCCGTACGAGCCCATCGTCACGGTGACGAGTTTGCCGTTCTGGTCGAGCACCTTCAGGTCGAGTGCCTCGGCGTACTTCCGCCCGAGCTGGAAGATGTGGCCCATCTCGATGCCTCGTGCGGTGTGCAGCGCACCTCCGCAGTTGGGGCAGCCGTCGCCCTCGCGCACCTCGGCGGCCTCGATCGTGCCGTCGCCGGTGAAGTCACGGCCGGCCACGAGGTCGATCACGTGGCTGCCGTCAGTGTTGGCACCGGTGACCCAGCGGGTCCCCTCGACGACGCGAGGGTCGAGCAGGTAGCGGATTCCGGAGGCGCCCTTCTCCCCCAGCGCGCCCGGACCGATGTAGCCCTTGACCAAGGCGCGGTTGGCGTCGAAGTCCGCCTCGGTGAAAGCCTCCACCGCTGCGGGCTCCACCTGTGCGCCCAGCCGCTTGAGGTCGACGTCGCGGTCGCCGGGCACGGCGACCGCGAGCGCTTCGCGGCGGCCGTCGGGATGCACCAACGTGACCACCACGTTCTTCAACGTGTCCGTCGCGGTCCAGGGCCGGTCCTCGCGCGGGAAGTGCTCGTTGAGGTGGTCGACGAGCGTGTCGATGGTGGGAGTGTCGGGTGTCTGCTCGGCGTGCGCCGCGGGGACGTCGTCGTACGGGACCGGCTCGGGGCGGGGTACCCGCACCGCCTCCACGTTGGCGGCGTAGTCGCACGAGGCACAGCGGACGTAGGTGTCCTCGCCGTTCTCGGCGGTGGCGAGGAACTCCTCGCTCGCCGAGCCGCCCATCGCCCCCGACATGGCCGCGACGATCGCGTAGTCGAGGCCGAGCCGGTCGAAGATCCGCACGTAGGCCGCGCGATGGGCGTCGTAGGAGGCCTTGAAGTCCTCGTCGCTGACGTCGAAGGAGTAGGAGTCCTTCATCACGAACTCGCGGCCGCGCAGGATGCCGGCGCGCGGCCGTACCTCGTCGCGGTACTTGGTCTGGATCTGGTACAGCCAGACCGGCAGGTCCTTGTAGGAGGAGTACAGGTCCTTCACCAGGAGGGTGAACATCTCCTCGTGGGTGGGGCCGAGCAGGTAGTCGGCGCCCTTGCGGTCCTGGAGCCGGAACACGCTGTCGCCGTACTCGGTCCAGCGGTTGCTGGCGTCGTAGGGCTCCCTGGGCAGCAGCGCCGGGAAGTGCACCTCCTGGGCGCCCATCGCGTCCATCTCCTCGCGGACGATCCGCTCGACGTTGCGCAGCACCTTGTAGCCCAACGGCAGCCAGGAGTAGATGCCCGGCGCCGCGCGGCGGACGTATCCGGCGCGGACCAGCAGCCGGTGGCTCGGGACATCCGCGTCGGCCGGGTCCTCCCGCAGCGTGCGCAGGAACAGCGTCGACATCCGCATCATGCGCGGAAGGGTCACGAGAGACTCCAGGAGTACGGCGATCGGTTGGCCGTTGTGAGGATATCGGCCGGGCGCGCGACCGGGCACTCGAGTTGCAGAGGACAGTTCTGCGGTCTCGGCGCGAGGGGCGGGTGGGTCGCGTCGTTGCTCAGCCGCCGGTGGCGGAGAAGTGCATGTAGTCCTCCAGCGACTCGAAGTCGCCGCCCCAGGTCCAGCCGATCGACTCGAACGCCCGGACGACCACGCCGTCGGGATGGACCATCCCGGGCCGGCGCCAGCCACGGTCGAGGTAGGCGCTGGCGAGCTCCGGCAGGACCAGGTCGTCGTTGCGGTAGGGGTTGAGGAACGGGTTGACGTCGATCGCCTGGCCGTAGGCGTGCGCGGACCACTCCGACTGCCCGCGGACCGGACGGCACACCAGGGCGGCGGTGTTGTTGCCGTCACCGGTCGGTGGTGCGTCGAGGTCCGCGGTGGTCACCAGGCGCATCTCCTCGATGGGATAGCGCTCGCGGTACAGCCTGCGGAAGACACCGACGACGTCGCGGGCGACGTCGGCGTGGACGACGAGCTCTCCGGTGTGTGCTCGGTCGTCGAAGCCCCAGAAGGACACGGTGAGGTAGCGCAGGTCGTCCAGCGCCACCGGGCACCGCGGCGTCCACGTCTCCCCCATGCGCCGGCGTACCCGCTGCGAGATCGGCGCCACCGAGGACTCGAACCGTCCGCCTCGCGGTGGCGGCAGCAGGTCGACGGTCGGCATCCGGCGAACCCGCAGCTCGCGCGGCGTGCGCTGCACCTCGCCGAACCCGTCCGGCCGCAGCGGCAGCGGGTTCGCTCCGACCTGCCAGCTGTCCAGCCGAGGAGCGCGGCGCGGGGAGCGTGCCGGCTGGCGGGGCGCCGCGGTGGCCGGTGCGCTGGTCGGTGCGGTGGTACGTGTTGTCGGCCGGGGGGTGACGGTGACCGGCGGCGGACGGTCGGTGCGCGTCGCCCGCGCCGGTGCGGAGGGCGACGCACCGGCTGTGGTGGCCGGCTCGCCGCCGGAGAGGGAGACCGACGTGCCGCAGGCCGCGAGCACCGTCGTACCCACCGCGACGACCAGCAGCCTGCGCACCACGACGTCTAGTGTCGCGTGGCGCGCCAGGCCGTCCGGATCATCGGCAGCTGCAAGGGCAGCCGGGCCCACGTCGCGAGCCGGTACGGCGTCGACCGGCTCGCGCGCGCGTCGAGCGCCATCTGCACGTTGGCGGGGAACACGGCCAGCAGCAGCCCGGCGCTGGCCACCCCGGCGGCAGCACGCGTCCGCGGGTGCAGCAGGCCGGCGGCGCAGGCGAGCTCGGCCACACCGGAGGCGTAGACGAGCTCGCGCCGGCGCGGCAGCCGCCGCGGCACGATGGCCTCGAACGGCCCCGGCGACACGAAGTGCAGTGTGCCCGAGGTGGCGAACAGCGCGGCGAGTGCGGTGACGTCCTTGGCCATGCGGAGCAACCTACCGCCGAGTGGATGCACCCCAACCACACCTTGTGGCGGGAGCGCGGAGGATCCTCAGAAGAGAATCGTGGTGAACGCGCACGTCTCGACGAAGCCGACGCGCTCGTAGGAACGGCGGGCCGCCACGTTGTGCGCGTTGACGTAGAGGGTGACCACCGGGGCGATGTCCTGCATCGCCATCTCGGCGACCGTTGCCATGCCTGGCACGGACAGGCCCTCACCGCGACGCGCGGGGTGCACCCACACGCCCTGCACCTGGCATGCGTGGGGCGTGACCGCGCCGATCTCGGCCTTGAACAGCACCCGGCCGTTCTCGATCCGCGCGAACGCCAGCCCCTTGGAGATCAGCTGCCGCACCCGCGTCTGGTAGAGGTCGCGTCCGCCGCCGGCCTCCGGGGAGACGCCGACCTCCTCGGTGAACATGTCCACGCACGCCGGGTAGAGGATCTCGAACTCGTCGGGCTCCACCCGCCGTACGCCCGGGTCCGGCGCCACCGCGGGCGCGGTGTCGATGGTCATGAACGGCTGCGCGTCACGGACCAGCCGGGCCGGTCCCCACCACGGCTGGACCGCGTCCCAGAACTCGGCCACCGCCGGCTGCGGGCCCACGATCGACGAGCAGGTACGTCCGCGCGCCAGCGCGCGTGCCGCGAACACCTCCAGCGCCTGCGAGGTCGCCTCGACCGGCACGAGGTTCGCGGCCGCGTGGCACAGCGACACCAGCTCGCCGTCCTCGACGTAGCCCCACATCTCCCCACCCAGCCACCGCGGGTCCAGCCCCGTCATGCGCACCCGGTAGTCCACGAAGACGTTGGTCACCGGGTCGCGGCCGAGCAGCGACTGGACCTGCGGCAGGTCGGCCGGGCCGAGGATCCGCAGCCCGGGCGTGGTGGTGAGCACGGCTAGAGCGTACGGCCTAATCGACGCCTAGTTGAGTCGCGCGAGCGCGCGACGCACCGCCGGGCGCCCTCCCACCACCGGAAGCCGCAGGCTCGTGCGGTGAGTACGCAGCGCCAGGGTGGAGCCGGCCGGCGGACGCAGCGTGAACTGCGCGTCAGTGGACATCACCAGCAGACCGATCCGGTGGCCACGGGCGAAGACGTGGTCATGGGGCTGCAGCCCGACCCGCAGGCCGTACACCCGTCCGGGACGAACCCGCCGGGTCACCGCGAGCGAGCCGCGGTTCTGCGGGTCCCGCCAGCCGCGGGTGACCACCCGCCGCACCCGGCCGTTACGGGCGTAGTCGACGAGACCGACGGACACGTTCGCGGCGCGCTGCCCGAAGGAGAGCCGCAGGCGCGCCACCGGGGTGCCGCTGAGCCGTACGGCGGTGCGCAGCGGCGCGGTCGCGTAGACCCGGCCGTGCCGCGACCGCGGTGCCGCGGCCAGCCTGCCGGCGGTCAGCCGTGGCGTGTCGACGACCCGCTCCACCACCGGGCGGCCGGGGCGGCCGAGGACCAGCCGGCCACGGGTGGTCGCACGGCGCGGCCGCAGGCGCAGGTCGACCGGCTCGGCGCTGCGGTCGGGCCACTCCCGATAGCTCACCAGCCGCCCGCCGGGGCGGCGGACGTAGGCGTGCGGTGCGCCCTGCACGCCGTTGTCGACGCCGAGCAGGTGATGCGTGAACCAGCGGTTGAGCAGGCCGGCCGGGGGCAGGCCGCCGTGGCCGCCCTGGTGCAGGTAGATCTTGTGCGGGACACCGGCGCGCCGTAGCGCGGCGTACCACTGCCCGGCGTGCTTGGTCTTGACGTTCCAGTCGCGGAGCCCGTGCGCGACCAGCACGGCGGCGCGCACCCTGTCGGCGTCGTCGACGTAGTTGCGCTGCGCCCAGAAGGCGCTGTAGTCGCCGGTACGCCGGTCCTGCCGGCGGGTCAGCCGGCGCAGCACCGGCCGGCAGGTCGACGGCCGCGCCCGGGTCAGCACCGCCCGGGCGAGCACGTCGGTGTCCTCGCCCTGGAAGCCGCCGGGCGCGACCACGGCGCCACCGGCGCGGTAGTAGTCGTACCAGCTGGAGATCGCCGACACGGCCACGACCGCCTCGAGCCCCTCCACCCCGGTGGCGGCGACGGCGTTGGGCAGGGTCCCGTTGTAGGAGGTGCCGATCATGCCGACCTTGCCGGTCGACCAACCGGCGCGCACGACGCGGCCGGCGCGGTTGCGTGCGACGGCACGGCCGTTGAGCCAGTCGACGACGGCCTTGGCGCCGAGCGTCTCGTTGCGCCCTCCGGAGGTCGGGCAGCCGGTGGAGGATCCCGTGCCGAGGGAGTCGGCGTGCACGACCGCGAAACCACGCGGCAACCACGTGCGCGGGTCGGCGTCGGTGGCGACCGGCCGCCGCGGCGCGGGAGCGAAGAGCGGCACGTCGACGTCGTGCATCCGTGCCGCCCGGATGCCGGCGTAGTACGGGCTGACCTCGTAGATCACCGGCACCTCGAGCCCCCGGGTCCGGGTCTCACGCAGGCGCGTGACCGAGATGTGCACCCGGTCCGGGCGCCCGTTGCGGTCGGAGTCGGTCGTGGTCGTGACCCACAGGCTCTGCCGGATCCAGTCCGCGGGAGCGGCGCCGTACACCGGCTGGGCCATGCCACCGGCGAAGCGTGGCCGTGTCTGCTGCGGGGAGGTGGCCCCTGCCGTCCCGGACGAGGCCACGGCCAGGAGGCCGGCGGACAGGACGGCGGCGGTGGTCAGGGCCACCCACGGACGTGGGCTGTGCATACGGCGGGCTCCCAGGGGCGAGGCGGCCCCTCATCGTCTCCCAGAACGCCCGGCTCCGTCCGCGGTTCACGACGACTGGTGAGGCGGATACGACGCCCTGGCGTCGCTTCCGCCCGGCCGTCTGCGCCGATCGCTTCAGCCCAGCGCGCCCGCCAGGGCGGACTCGCCACCGACCACCGGCAGGCGGAACACCGTCGAGCCGGTGTCCAGCGACAGCACGTTCCCGGCCGGGGGCAGGATCGTGAAGTCCTCCTCCGACTGCATCACCACGGCCGCGATCCGGTGTCCCGGGGCGAAGACGTAGTCGCTGGCCTGCATCGTGACGTCCAGGTCGTACGGCGTGCCGGGCTTGACCACCTGGGTGGTCGACAGCGAACGGCGGTTCTGCGGGTCGCGCCACCCCTCGGTGACGACCCGCGTGACGCTGCCGTCGGGAGCCAGGTCGACCAGGCCGACGGTGAGGTTCGCGGCGCGCTGGCCGAGCTGGACCCGCACCGACGCCACCGGCGTGCCGCTCACGTGCACCGGCTCGGTGAGCACCGGCGAGGTGTAGACCAGCCCGTGCTCCGGGTCCGGAGCGGCCGCGAGCTCGGCCATGGTGAGCGTCGGGACGTCGGTGAACGTCTCGTAGTTCGGCCCTCCCTGGCGCTGCCGTCCCAGCGCCAGGTCGCCGGTGGCGCCGCCGCCGAGGGGCCTCATCCCCACCGCAACCGGCTCGCTGCCGGGGACCGGCCACTCGGCGTACTCGACGAGGCGGTCGTCCTCGCGCTCGACCAGTGCCCGCGGTTCGTCCTCGACACCGTTGTCCACGTCGTACAGGTAACGGGTGAACCAGCGGTTCAGCACGTCGGCGGGTGGCATGCCGCCGTGCCCTCCCTGGTGCCAGTAGACCTTGTGCGCCACCCCCTGCTCCTTGAGCGCCTGGTACCACTGCGCCGCGTGCCGCGTCATGACGTTCCAGTCCTGCAGGCCGTGTGCCACCAGCGTGGCAGCGCGTACGTCCTCGACGTCGCGCAGGTAGTCACGCTCGGCCCAGAAGCTGCTGTAGTCCCCGGTGACCCGGTCCTGCTCCTCGACCAGCGACTCGATCACCGGCCGGCAGACATCGCGGTCGTCGCGGGTGTAGACGTACTCGGCCAGCACGTCGGTGTCCTCGCCCTGGAAGCCGCCGGGCGCGCGCACCATGCCCTCGGCGCGGTAGTAGTCGTACCAGCTGGAGATGGCCGAGACCGGCACGATGGCCTCCAGGCCCTCCACCCCCGTGCTCGCGACGGCGTTGGGCAACGTGCCGTTGTACGACGTGCCCAGCATGCCCACCTGTCCGGTGGTCCAGTCCGCTTCGACGGTGTCGCCCCCGGCGTCGACCGCGGTCGCGCGCCCGTTGAGCCAGTCGACGACCGCCTTCGCCCCGGCGGTCTCGTTGCTGCCGCCGCTGGTGGGGCACCCCTCGGACGCTCCGGAACCGAGTGACTCCGCGTGCACGACGGCGAACCCCCGTGGCACCCAGGTGGAGACGTATCGCTGGGAGATGACCGACGGCCCGACATCACGACGTGTCTGGCCCTGCCGCCCCCAGGTGGCGGCGCCCGGCCAGCCCTGCCCCGGTCGCGACGGCGCGTACAGCTCGTGGTGCACGTCGTGGTTCGTGATCGGGTTGCCGCCGGCGTAGTACGGACTCGCTTCGTAGACCACCGGCACGTCGAGTCCCTGCTCGGTCTCGGCAGGCCGGGTCACGTCGACGTGCACCCGGTCCAGGGCGCCGTCTCCGTCGGAGTCGACGTCGGAGGTGACCCACAGCTCCTCGACGACCCAGTCCTGCGCGTTGCTGGAGAAGACCGGCTGGGCCATGCCGTCGACGAAGACCGGCTGCTGGACGTCGTCAGCCGCGGCAGGCTGGGCAACCGTGGCGGCGAGTGCGGCGGTGACGCAGACGGTCAGGGCGGTGACCCCGATCCCGCACGTACGGCGAAGCGACATGTCGGTCCTTTCCGGCTCGAGGAACCGGAACAGCCAACCACGGCTTTGTGCGCTGTGTCACGAGTCGAGCACGCACGGTGCCCGGCCGGCCCGAGGATGTCAGCCGGCGGTGACCACGGGGGCGCCGGAGCCGCCGTCGACCGGCTCGCCCATGTCGTCGGCGATCCGCATGGCCTCCTCGATCAGCGTCTCCACGATCTGCGACTCCGGCACGGTCTTGATGACCTCGCCCTTGACGAAGATCTGGCCCTTGCCGTTGCCCGACGCGACACCGAGGTCGGCCTCGCGGGCCTCTCCGGGACCGTTCACCACACAGCCCATCACCGCGACGCGCAGTGGCACCTCCATGCCCTCCAGGCCGGCGGTCACCTCGTCGGCCAGCTTGTAGACGTCGACCTGGGCGCGCCCGCACGAGGGGCAGGAGACGATCTCGAGCTTGCGGGGACGCAGGTTCAGCGACTGCAGGATCGCCTGCCCGACCTTGACCTCCTCGACCGGCGGGGCGGACAGCGAGACCCGGATCGTGTCGCCGATGCCGCGCGACAGCAGCGCGCCGAACGCGACCGAGGACTTGATCGTGCCCTGGAACGCGGGACCGGCCTCGGTGACACCGAGGTGCAGCGGCCAGTCGCCGCGCTCGGCGAGCATCTCGTAGGCCTGCACCATCACGACCGGGTCGTTGTGCTTGACCGAGATCTTGAAGTCGTGGAAGTCGTGCTCCTCGAACAGCGACGCCTCCCACACCGCGGACTCGACCAGCGCCTCCGGCGTCGGCCTGCCGTACTTCTCCAGCAGCCGCTTGTCCAGCGACCCGGCGTTGAC
>DATABY010000093.1:0-1628 GCA_036259355.1 Nocardioidaceae bacterium | reverse complement strand
GCCACCTGGTCGACGAGGTGTGGGCCGCCGCCCTCGGGATCGCCAGGACGACCGTCATGCGCCGCTGACCACCGCGCTCCTCCCCCATCTCGGGAGCCAGCGGTGGACGGCTTCCACGGCGCGGTGCCCACGTCCCCCTCGAGCACCCGAACCGGGCCCTCGCGGCTCGGGCGACCGTGGGGGCTCCGTCGCTGCTCGACCCGTCCCTGCTCAGTGCCCGTCGGTCAGGCCGCGCCTGACTGCGGCACGGCCGACAGCGCCTCGGTCAACAGCGTGACCAGCGCCTCGAGCTGCACGTCGGCAGACGACGAGACCTCCTCGTCCGACCCGTCGAGCGCCCGGGCGGCGAGTCCCGCCTTGCTGTCGATCAGCTCCGCGATCCGGGCATCGATGGTCTGCGCAGCGATGATGCGCCACGCGGTGACGGGCTCGGTCTGACCGATGCGATGGCTGCGGTCGATGGCCTGGGTCTGCTCCGCATCGGTCCAGGACAGCTCGGCGAGCACGATGTTCGAGGCGACCTGCAGGTTCAGGCCCACGCCGGCTGCGGTCAACGAGCAGACCGCGACGGCGACATCCGGGTCGTTGACGAAGGCGTCGATGTTCCTCTGCCGCGACGCGGGCGACTGGTTCCCACGGATCGACGAGAACCGGACCCCCTGCCGGGCGAAGGTGTCCTCGGCGGCATCCATCACGTCGACGTGCTTGGCGAAGAAGACGACCTTGCCGGCGCTGCGGGCCAGCTGCGCCGCGTAGTCCGCGGCGAGGCCGGCCTTCGCCTGGCCGATACGCCGCATCATGCTGAACACGTTCCCGCCGGCCGGCGCGGTGGTCGCGTCCTTGAGCTCCCACCGGGCCACCCGACGCACCAGGTCGTGGTCGATGCCCCCGACGACGGCGGCGGCCGAGCGGTTCGCGAGCGCGGTTTCGTACCGCGCCACCATCCGGCGGGCGAGCTCCTGCTCCGCCGCCCGGATCGACCGGCCGGCCGGCCCGTCCAGCTCGACGGGGAGATCGGCGATGCGGCGGGCGGGGATGTCGGCGGCCACGTCGACCTTGCGCCGGCGGACGATCCCGAGGTCGATCACGCGCCGGCGGGCGACGGCGTAGAAGCCGTGGTCGGCGGGCGTCAGGCCGGTGTCCTCGAGCGCGTCCATCAGCTCGCCGAGCGGCTTGGCGTCGTCGATCCAACCGAGGAACTGCCAGATGGCACGGAAGTCCTCGATGTCGTTGATCAGCGGGGTGCCGGTGAGGGCCATCAGCAGAGGCCGCGGGGTGCGTGACCGGATGCGGTCCGAGAGCTCCAGCACGTGCTGCGAGCGCTGGGATGTCTTGTTCTTGATGAAGTGGGCCTCGTCGAGGACCATCCCGCGGAAGCCCAGGTCGCCGAGCCAACCCACGTGGCGGTCGAGCACCTCGTAGTTGACGACGATGATGTCGGCGAAGCCGTCGATCGTGTCGCCGTCTCCCTGGACCACGGTTGCCGAGCGGTGGGGGGTCCAGCGGCCGGCCTCTCGGGCCCAGTTGGTCTTGACGACGTTCGGCACGACCACGAGCAGCGGGTAGGCGTTCACCGCGTCCGCGGCGACCAGTGCCTGGGCCGTCTTGCCCAGACCCGGCTCGTCAGC
>DATABY010000092.1:0-3738 GCA_036259355.1 Nocardioidaceae bacterium | reverse complement strand
GCGATGCCTTCCCCGTTGAAGGGGTTGACCATGCCGCCGGAGTCGCCGACGAGCATCAGCCCGTCCTGGTAGTGCGGCTTGCGGTTGAAGCCCATCGGCAGCGCGGCGCCACGGATCTCGCCGACCATGTTGTCGTCGCGGAACCCCCACTCCTGCGGGGTGTTGGCCACCCAGCGGCGGAGCACGTCCTTGTAGTCGATCTTGCCGAAGGCCTCGGAGGTGTTGAGGATGCCGAGCCCGACGTTCGCCGTACCGTCGCCGACCCCGAAGATCCACCCGTAGCCCGGCAGCAGGTTGCCCTGGCCCGGCTTGCCGTCCCACAGCTCCAGCCACGACTCCATCCAGTCGTCGTCGTGCCGGGGGCTGGTGTAGTAGGTGCGTACGGCGACGCCCATCGGCCGGTCGTCACGCTTCTGCCAGCCCATGGCGAGCGCGAGGCGGGCGGAGACGCCGTCGGCGGCCACCACCACGGGGGCGCGGAACTCGGTCTCGTCGCCGGTGCGGCGTCCGTTGTCGTCGACCGTGCGGGCCTTGACCCCCACGACCCGGCCGGTCGCCTCGTCGAGGACGGGTGTGGTGACGGCGGTGCGCTGGTGCAGCCGGGCGCCGACCTTCTCGGCCTGCTCGGCGAGGATCTCGTCGAAGTCGTAGCGGGTGCGCACCAGCCCGTAGTCGGGGTACGACGCGAGCTCGGGCCAGTGCAGCTCGAGGCGGTGCCCACCGCCGACGATCCGCAGCCCGTGGTTCCTGATCCAGCCGGGGGCGTCGATGTCGATGCCCATCCGGGTCAGCTGGCGTACGGCGCGCGGGGTGAGTCCGTCACCGCACACCTTCTCCCGGGGGAAGGCCGTCTTCTCCAGCAGCAGGACGTCGAGGCCGGTCTGGGCGAGGTGGTACGCGGTGGTGGCGCCAGCGGGGCCGGCACCGACGACGATGACGTCGGCCTGCCGCTCGTCGGCGGTGGTCCGCGTCATGGCGGTCCTCACCCCCTTCCGATCGGGCACTCCTGAGCAGGGCGTGCTCGCTGGCTTGAGACTTCGTGAAAAACTTCACGAACCCGGTGGCGTCAGTCTAGGCCCAAGCCTCGCGTCCGGCGACTCCGGGCCGCGTGGCCCGATGGAGCGCGACGATGCCGCCGGACAGGTTGCGCCACTGCGGCCGGGCCCACCCTCCGGCGGCGATCCGGTCCGCGAGGCCGGGCTGGTCCGGCCAGGCCCGGATCGACTCCGCCAGGTAGACGTAGGCGTCGGGGCTGGAGGACACCGCCCGCGCCACCGGCGGCAGCGCGCGCATGAGGTACTCGACGTACAGCGTCCGGAACGGCGCCCAGGTGGGCTGGCTGAACTCGCACACCACCAGCCGACCACCGGGCCGGGTGACCCGCAGCATCTCGCGCAGGCCGGCGTCGGGGTCGACGAGGTTGCGCAGGCCGAACGAGATCGTGACCGCGTCGAAGGAGGCGTCGGCGAACGGCAGCCGGGTGCCGTCGCCGGCGGTGAAGGCGAGCTCGGGCAGGTTGGCCTTGCCGACCGTGAGCATGCCCTGGGAGAAGTCGCAGGGCACCACCTGCGCGCCGGCGCGCGCGAACGGCAGGCTGGAGGTGCCGGTGCCCGCGGCCAGGTCGAGCACGCGCTCCCCCGGCCGCGGGGCGACGGCGGCCACGACGGCCTTGCGCCAGCGGCGGTCCTGGCCCAGGGACAGCACGTCGTTGGTGAGGTCGTAGCGCGAGGCGACGTCGTCGAACATCGCCGCAACCTCGTCCGGTCGCTTGTCCAGGCTGGCGCGGCTCATGCTTCTTCGCTCCCTCGCAGTTCGCCCGTCGCTGCGCTCCGCGCTCTCGCTTCGGTCGCACGCGGCATACCTTCGCACGCCGCGCGCTGCCGGCCGCGCCGCGGGTCGTACGCTGTCGCCTCGTGACCAGTCTTGTCGCCGGAGACACCGACGCGACGCCGCTCGTGGTGCGGTCGACGGCCATCCCCGACGTCGGAGCGCTGCTGTCGTTGCTGCCCGACTCCGGCCCGCTGGCGTGGGTGCGCCGGGGGCAGGGGGTCGTCGGCTGGGGCGCCGCCGCCCGCGTCGAGGCCAAGGGGCCGCAGCGGTTCGCCGACGCGGAGGCATGGTGGGCGGAGGTGGTCGCCCACGCCGTCGTCCGCGACGAGGTCGACGTACCGGGCAGCGGGCTGGTGGCGTTCGGCTCGTTCGCGTTCGCCGACGAGCCGGGTTCCTCGGCGCTGGTCGTACCCGAGGTCGCCGTCGGCCGCCGCGGTGACACCTGCTGGGTCACCACGATCGGGCGGGGTGCGCTGCCCGGTGCGCCGGAGCTGGAGAAGGCACCGGTCCGCCACGGGGCGGCCGAGGCACCGCAGGACGTGGTGTTCACCGACGGCGCCCGTTCGGGGACGGAGTGGGAGGGCGTGGTCGCCGACGCCGTACGCCGGATCTCCGCGGGTGGGCTGGAGAAGGTGGTGCTGGCGCGCGACCTGGTTGCGGAGAGCACCGGGGAGATCGACGTCCGCTGGCCGCTGCGGCAGCTGGCCGAGAAGTACCCCAGCTGCTGGACCTTCCATGTCGACGGGCTGTTCGGCGCCACTCCGGAGATGCTGGTGCGGCGCGAGCGCGGACTGGTGACGTCACGGGTGCTCGCCGGCACGATCCGCCCGACCGGCGACGACGAGCGCGACCTGGCCTTGGCGGCGTCGCTGGCCCGGTCGAGCAAGGACCTCGAGGAGCACGAGTACGCCGTGCGGTCGGTCGCCGAGGCGCTGGCGCCGCACTGCACCAGCATGAACGTGCCGGAGACGCCGTTCGTGCTGCACCTGCCCAACGTGATGCACCTGGCCACCGACGTCACCGGTGTGGTGGCCGACGGCGCCCACAGCCCCACCGCGCTGGGGCTGGCGGCCGCCCTGCATCCCAGCGCCGCGGTGGGGGGTACGCCGACCACCGACGCGGTGGCGCTGATCGCGGAGATCGAAGGGATGGAGCGCGGCCGCTACGCCGGCCCGGTCGGCTGGATCGACGCCGCCGGTGACGGCGAGTGGGGGATCGCGCTGCGGTGCGGGGAGGTCGACGGCGCGCGGGTGCGACTCTTCGCCGGCTGCGGGATCGTGGCCGACTCCGACCCGGAGGCCGAGCTCGCGGAGTCGCAGGCCAAGCTCGTGCCCGTCCGCGACGCCCTGGAGGGTTGATGGCACAGGACGGCGTCGACGCCGATCGGGTCGAGACGCTGCACGAGGGGTCGTGGCTGAGCCTTCGTCGCCGCGGACGCTGGGAGTACGCCGAGCGCAGCCACGGCGGCGAGGGGCTCGCGGTGATCATCGTCGCGGCCACGCCGAGCGACGACCTGTTGTTCGTGGAGCAGTTCCGCGTGCCGCTGAACGCGCCGACGATCGAGTTCCCCGCCGGGCTGGTGGCCGACACCCACGACGCCGACACCATGGAGGATGCCGCGCGGCGTGAGCTGGTCGAGGAGACCGGCTGGTCGGCGGCGCGGGTGGAGGTGCTGCTGACCGGTCCCACGTCGGCGGGGATGAGCAACGAGCGCGTCGCGTTCGCGCGTGCGACCGATCTGAGCAAGGTCGGCTCCGGCGGCGGAGTGGCGGGTGAGGACATCGTCGTCCACGAGGTCCCCCGCTCCGACGCACCGGCCTGGCTGATGCGGATGGGCCGCGCCGGCTACGAGCTCGACCTCAAGCTGTGGGCCGGGCTGTGGCTGCTCGACCGCGACCCGGACGGCTC
>DATABY010000091.1:0-25122 GCA_036259355.1 Nocardioidaceae bacterium | reverse complement strand
GGCCGCCCTCGCCGAGGGAAGCCGTGTCTGAGCCGCTCGCGACGACGCCACGCTCCCTGCACGGCACCCCCTCGGCATGGTGATCCCCGAGCAGGGGATCGATCCCGTATCCGTCGACCGGTCGTCCGCTGCGCGAGGGGTCGTCATCGCCGTCGCGGCGGTCCTTCCGGTGTTCCTCCTCAGCGCACTGGCCGTGCAGGTCAGGGACGACCTCGCCTTCGGAACCGCCGCCCTGGGCGGGGTCGTGGCCGCGTACTTCATCGCCAGCGCCACCGGGTCGGTCCCGATGGGGCAGGTGGTCGAGTGGCTGGGCTCGGGACGTGGCATGGCACTGGCGGCCACGCTGAGCGCGTCGGCCATGGCGGCTGCCGCGGCGGCCCAGTCATGGGTACACCTGGCGCTCGCCCTCGCCCTGGCCGGAGTGGCCAACGCGATGGCGCAGCCGGCGGCCAACATGCTGCTCTCGGCGTCGATACCGGTCCGCCGGCTCGGCCTTGCCTTCGGCATCAAGCAGTCCTGTGTGCCGGCGGCAGCCCTGCTGGGGGGCCTCGCCGTGCCGACGATCGCGCTCGTCCTCGGATGGCGCTGGGCGTTCGCCCTGGCCGGCCTGGTGACCGTCGGATACGCGGGCTGGCTGTGGCTCAAGCACGCGGACCGTGGTGTGGCGCGACGTACCCGGACCGGCACCCTTCGGGACAGCGAGGCCCCACTCTCCTCGTTGGTCTTCCTGACCGTCGGAGGGTTCCTGGGCGCCGCAGCCGCGACGTCACTCGGCGCGTTCCTGGTGGACTCCTCGGTCGCCACCGGGTTCGCTCCGTCGACCGCGGGCTGGCTCTACGCACTCCTGTCCTGGGGCACGGTCGGGTCCCGCATCGCCCTCGGGTGGGGCGTCGACAGGGCGCCCACGCGGAGCAGGTTCGGGATCATCGCGCTGTTGCTCGGCAGCGGTTCGCTGGGGTACGGGCTGCTTGCCGGCAGCAACCCCGTGCTCTTCGTGGTCGGCGCGGTGCTCGGGTTCGTCGTCGGCTGGGCCTGGACCGGCATCTTCCATTACACGATCGTCACCTGGTACCGCCGAGCTCCCGCGGCCGCCACGGGGGTCGTGCAGACGGGTCTGTCGCTCGGCGCCGGGATGGGCCCGCTCTGCTTCGGGATCGTGGCCGAGCAGCAGGGCTACCCGGCCGCCTGGCTCAGCGCCGGCGTCGTGAGCCTGCTCGCGTCGGTGACGGTCCTCGGGGCACGAAGCCACCTGCGGAAGCGCCGCCGATGACACACAAGGAGGAACCCATGGCAGATGGCAAGGGACAACTGTTCGAGACGCCCGCCGTGTCGGACGCAATGGACGGCCTCGGGATCGCCTCCGGCGTCGTCACCGACCTGACGCACCTCGGCGGTCACGTGCCGCGGGCAAGGGGCCCGGCGCGCACCGCGACGGTCGTCGACTCCGACGAGCCGGACATTCCCGGGCTGGCCGAGTACCTCGACGAGGCGGCGGCGGGGGACATGTTGGTCCTGGGATGGGACGCCCGCTCGCAGGCCTCGGTATGGGGCGGCCTGGCCGCCACCCGTACCGCCGCCAGGGGATGCGTGGGGCTGCTGACGGCGGGCTGGGTCCGGGATGTGGACGAGGTCAGGGCCACGTCCCTGGTCGTGTGGTGCCGAGGGACCGTGCCGCGCAGCGGCAAGGGCAGGATCGCGGTGGACAGGACCGGCGCGCCGACAACGGTCGGCGGCGTCGTCGTGCACGACCGGGACCTTGTCGTCGCGGACACCACGGGCGTCTGCGTCGTCCCCGAAGCCTGTAGCGCCGAGGTCCTGGCGGCCGCCGCCGAGCTCCAGGACCGAGACGAGCTCTTCCGGCAGGCCTTGAGCGCCGGGGAGGGCTTCCATGCCGCACGCACGCGTGCCGGAACGATGTGAGACGGCCATGGTCGAGCCCGGCCACGTCGGCATCGTCGGAGCGGGGAGCATCGGTTCGATGCTCGCCGCGCATCTGACCCTCGCCGGCCATCCGGTCACCGTGGTCGACGGTTGGTTTCCCCACGTGGAGGAGATCCGTGGTGACGGGGTGGAGATCACGGCGCCGGACGAGACGGTCCGCGTCCGGCTGGACGCATACAACGTGGACGAGCTCGATCGGGTCCGACGGCCACTCGACGTGCTCCTCGTTGCGGTCAAGGCGTACGACAGCGCGGCGGCCGTGCGCCTGATGTCACCGCTCCTCCACGAGTCCGCCACCGTGGTCGCGGTGCAGAACGGCATGACCGAGGAGTGGTTCGCCCGGCTGGTGGACCCGGCGCGACTGGTCGGGTGCTGCGTGCACGTGCCTGCTGAGCTCACGGGACCCGGGCGGGTCACCCGCTACCTGTCACGGAGCCGCCGGGCCTTCACGATCGGAGGGCTGGGCGGCGGCGGGGCGGAGCCACGCGCACAGGCCCTTGCTGGGTTGTTCCGGGCGGCGGGGGAGACAGACGTCACGGAGGACCTGGCGGCGGTGAAGTGGGCCAAGCTCGCGGTCAACACGATGACGAACGCCCCTGCGGGCATCACCGGGTGGACGACGAACAGGCTGTGGTCCGACCCGGAGTCGGTCCCGTTTGTGGTGCGGGCGGCCGGGGAGACGCTGACGGTGGCCGAAGCGACCGGTATCCGGGCCGACCCCGTGTTCGGCCGCTTCGATCCGGAGGTCTTCCGCCGCGCGCTCGCCGACCGCAACGCCGCCGGGGAGGCAGCCGAGGCGCTGGGCGAGATGGCGGCCGAGCGCACCGGCTCCTCGGAGAGCCGTCCTTCGCTGCTGCAGGACGTGGACCGCGGCCGGCGCACGGAGGTGCGATACCTCAATGGCTACGTGGTACGACGCGGCCGCGAGGTCGGAGTGTCTGCCCCGGTCAACGCCGGCCTGGAGATGCTGGTGGAGGAGATCGACCGCGGGCACCGCAGAAAGCATCCTCAGAACCTGGCGCGTCTGCGTGCCCTGGCGGGGGGTTAGAACGCACACGCGCACAGGCAGGTCACGCTCGATCGTCGCGGCGCCGATAGGAGCGGATGCGCTCCTGCGTGCCCTCGTCCGCGAACACGTCGGCGAACTCCTCGATGCTCGCGTCGATGGAGGTCTGCAGCCCCGCGTTCTGCCACGTCTCGAACAGACGCTTCTGGGCCGCGACGGCTGCGGGCGAGTGACCACTGACGCGCGCGACGAGCTCGCCGACCGCCTGGTGGAGGTCTTGCGGTGCGACCACCCTGTTCAGCAAGCCGAGCGGCTCGAGCTCGTCGACCCCGTACAGGTCACCGGTCAGCAGCAGCTCCTTGGCCTTGGCGAGGCCGAGATGCTGTTGCAACAGTGCCGCGTCCAGGACCGACGGGATGCCCACCTTGATCTCCGGCATCCCGAACACGGCGTCGGTCGATGCCACCCGCAGATCGCACGCCATGGCCAGCTCCATCGCGCCACCGAGGCAGTACCCGTTGATCGCGCACAACGTCGGTACGGGCGCTCGCCGCGCTGCCGCGATCATGGCAGCTAGCTCACTGATGAAACGGCGTGCTTCGCGAGGGTCAAGACCGTGGAAGGTCTCGACGTGCACGCCGGCCGAGAACGCCCGGGAGCCGGTGCCGGCGAAGACAACGCACGCGGCCGTCGCCGGCAGGTCCTCCACGGCCTGCCGCACGGCGGCGATGTCAGCACGGGTGAGCGCGTTGAGCTTCGCCGGGCGGTTGAAGGACACGGTACGGACGCGGTCGACGTCATGGACGGTGGGCAGGCCGGCGTCGGCATGAAGTGTCATGGCCTCTACAGCCTGACGATCACGGTCTTGGTCTGCGTGTAGTTGTCGAGGGCCTCGTAGCCCTTCTCGCGTCCGTAGCCGGACCTCTTGAAGCCTCCGAACGGCAGCTCGACCCCGCCCCCCGCGCCGTAGGTGTTGACGAACACCTGCCCGGCCTGGATCTGTCCGGCGAGCCGGTGCGCCCGGCCCACGTCGGAGGTCCACACCGCCCCGAGGAGGGCGTAGTCGGTGCTGTTGGAGAGCTCGACCGCCTCCTGCTCGGTGGAGAACCTGTTCGCGACCAGAACGGGCCCGAACACCTCCTCCCGGGCGATCCGCGAGGTCGGATCGGCGCCCGCGATCAACGTCGGTGCGAAGTAGCACCCGGCGGAGAGCCCCTCCAGCTCGGGGGTCTTCCCTCCGGACACGACCTGGCCGCCGTGGGGGGTGGCAACCAGCTCCTCGACGCGACGCTGCTGTTTGGCGGAGATCAGCGGGCCGAGGTCCTTGTCGGCGGTTCCTGGACCGATCGAGGTGGCCTCGAACCGTTCGGCCACCATGGCGAGGAGCTCGTCATGGATCGAGTCGTGGGCCAGCAGCCGCGACCCGGCTGAGCAGGTCTGGCCTGCATTCTGCAGGATCGCCTTCACGACAAAGCCCGCAGCGGTCTCGAGGTCGGCGTCGGGGAAGACGACCTGGGCGGACTTGCCCCCGAGCTCGAGCACCGCGGGTACGAGCCGGTCGGCGGCGGCGCGTGCGATGGAGGCACCCACCTCGGCGGAGCCGACGAAACCGAGGTGCGCGACGCCGGGGTGGTTGGCCAGGGCGTCACCTGCCTCGGCACCGATGCCGGTCACGACGTTGAGCACGCCGGCGGGCAGTCCGGCCTCGACCGCCAGCTCCGCGACCATCACCGCCGTACGCGGAGTCTCGTCGGCCGGCTTGACGACGACCGCGTTCCCCGTGGCCACGGCCGGAGCCGCCGCCCTGGCGAGCAGCTGCAGCGGGTAGTTCCACGCCAGGATGTGCCCGACGACGCCGAACGGCTCCTTGCGGGTGTAGACGTGCAGCGTCTCGTCGAGGGGCATCGCATGCCCGTAGTAGGAGTCGATCGCGTGCCCGTAGAACTCGAAGTAGCGGGCGCAGACCACGGTGTCCGTGCGGGCCTGGGTCAGTGGCTTGCCGGTGTCCTCGGACTCGACCCTGGACAGCCGCTCCTGGTCGCGAAGAATCAGGGCGGCCAGACGCGTCAGCACCCTGGCACGGTCCTCGGGGCGGTGCGAGGCCCAGCCCGGCTGCGCACCCTGGGCGGCGTCGACGGCCCGGTCGACCTCCGGGCCACCACCACGGGACACCGGGCCGATCACCTGACCCGTGGACGGGTCGATGTTGTCGTAGGTCTGCGCCGCCGCGACTGACGTGCCGCCGATGAACGCGTGGGTGAGTGTCATTGGTGCTCCAGCTCCTCGGTGGGGTCCGCGCTTCCGCGGTCCAGGGTACTGACATGTGGCATGTCACCGGCTAGGGTCGAGGCCTCGTCGGTAAGAGGGAGCGTGTGAGTGATGGCGCGTGACCTGGCCCGCCCACTGGTCCGGGGACTCCACGCCGCCGGTGTCCGGAAGATGTTCGGCATGCCCGGGGGCGGCCCGAACCTGGACATGATCGGCTGCGCCGAGGAGGCGGGGATCGACTTCGTGCTGGCACACGGGGAGACCGCGGCGTGCATCATGGCAGGCACCTACGGACGCCTCACCCGGACGCCGGGCGTCGCGGTGGTGACCCGGGGTCCGGGCATGACCAGCGCTGCGAACGGGCTCGCGCAGGCCACCCTCGACCGGTCCCCTCTGCTGCTGATCAGCGACAGCGTGTCGGAGGCGGACGCCGGACGCGTCGCCCACCAACGTCTCGACCAGGTCGAGGCGGCGGCGCCGCTGACGAAGTGGAGCGGGCGGCTGGGGGCCCGCGACGCCGAGGGCGTGGCCTACGCGGCCGCCACCCTTGCCGCGACGGCCCCCGCCGGTGCCGTACATCTTGCCTTCGACCCAACGGTGGGAGGCGACCCGGCGCCGGAGTCGCCCGCGACCCCCGCCACAGACCCGGCCGCGTTCGCGCGGGCGCGGCAGCAGTGCGCGAAGGCCGAACACCCGGTG
Organism: Nocardioidaceae bacterium; assembly: GCA_036259355.1. GTDB lineage: Bacteria > Actinomycetota > Actinomycetes > Propionibacteriales > Nocardioidaceae > JALZDI01. The sequence continues at coordinate 19,208 of DATABY010000091.1, read as the reverse complement.
GTCGTCGTCGGGCTCGACGCCGCCCGACACGCCCCTTCGGTGCGCGACGCCCTGGCGTCGCTGGACTGCCCGATCCTGGTCACCTACGAGGCCAAGGGCACGATCCCGGAGTCCTGGCCCAGCTATGCCGGCCTGTTCACCGGTGCGGCCATCGAGAGGCCGCTGCTCGAGCAGGCGGACCTCATCCTGGCCGTGGGGCTGGACCCGGTCGAGCCGGTGCCCGGGCCGTGGACCTACGCGGCGCCGATGGTCATGCTGCACAGCCATCCCGTGGAGACGGCGTACTTCGGCAGGCCACACCTGGTGGTCGGCTGCTACGCGCGGGACCTACCCGTGCTGGCCGACTCGTGCCGGCCCGTGTGGCCGCCCGACACAGCACGGGAGGCCCACGAACGGGGCCTGGCGATGCTGGAGTTCGCGACCGAGGGCCTCAGCCCTCACGACGTGGTGCGCACGACCGCGAAAACGCTGGGTGGCGCGGTGCTCACCGTCGACGCCGGCGCGCACATGCTGGTGGCGATGCCGCTGTGGGAGACCGACGAGGCGGACTCGGTGCTGATCTCCAACGGCCTGGCGACGATGGGCTTCTCCCTGCCCGCCGCCATCGGGGCGGCACTGGCGCGCCCTGGGCGGCGGGTGGTGTGCCTGACCGGAGACGGTGGCCTCGGCATGGTTCTCGCCGAGCTGGAGACGCTCGCCCGGCTGCGTCTCGACATCACGGTCGTGGTGCTCAACGACCAGGCGCTCTCCCTCATCCGGCTGAAGCAGAAGCACGCGCAGGGCGGAGACGGCGCCGTCGCCTACGGCACCATGGACTTCGCCGGGATCGCCATCGCGATGGGTGTGCCGGGCACGGTGGTGCACGACACCGAAGGCCTGCGTCGCACCCTCGCGGATCTGCACCCGGGCCCGGCCCTGGTGGACGCCCGGATCGACCCTTCCGGCTATCCCCACGTGTTGCGGGTGTCCCGTGGCTGACCAGCGTGCGGCTGCAGGGCCCGGCCAGCGAGGCTTCAGCGGCAGGGGAGTGAGGTAGAGCAGAATGGACTTTGCGCTGAGCGAGGAGCAGCAGCAGCTGCGAACCGCCGTCCGGGAGGTCGCCGCCACCTTCTCCGACGACTACTGGGCCGAGTGCGACGAGAAGCACCAGTTCCCCTGGGAGTTCTACGACGTCTTCGCCAAGGGCGGCTGGCTCGGTATCGCCATCCCGGAGGAGTTCGGGGGAGGGGGACTCGGCATCCTCGAGGCGTCGCTGCTCCTGGAGGAGATCGCCGCCTCCGGTGCCGGCATGAACGGCTGCAGCACGATGCACCTGACGATCTTCGGTCTCAACACCATCGTCAAGCACGGGAGCCCGGCACTGCGCGCGGAGGTCCTCCCTCGGGCCGCGGACGGCAGCCTGCACGTGTGCTTCGGGGTCACGGAGCCGAACGCGGGGACGGACACCACGCGCATCTCCACGTTCGCGCGGCGGGAGGGAGACGGCTACGTCGTCAACGGACGCAAGGTGTGGATCACCAAGGCCGGTCAATCCCAGAAGATGGTGCTGATCTGCCGTACGACGCCGCGCGCCGAAGTCGAGCGGCCGACGGACGGCATGTCCCTCTTCCTCGTCGACATCGACTCCGACGCGGTGCAGCTGCGGCCGATCTCCAAGCTGGGAAGAAACGCGGTGCCCTCGTACGAGGTCTTCATCGACGACCTCGCCGTCCCCGAGGAGGCGCGGATCGGAGAGGAGGGCAAGGGGTTCCGGTATCTGCTGGACGGACTGAACCCCGAACGGATCCTGCTCGCGCACGAGGCGCTCGGGATCGGCCGGGCGGCCCTGGCCAAGGCCACCCGCTATGCCAGGGAGCGCATCGTGTTCGACCGCCCGATCGGCATGAACCAGGGCATCGCGTTTCCGCTGGCGGAGGCGGTGACACGGCTCGACGCCGCCGAGCTGATGGCGCGTAACGCGGCCTGGCGTTACGACCGGGGCCTGTCCTGCGCTCGGGAGGCGAACATGGCGAAGTACCTGTGCGCCGACGCCGGTTTCCGCGCCGCGGACCAGGCCCTCCAGACCCACGGCGGCATGGGCTACGCGAAGGAGTACCACGTCGAGCGGTACTTCCGGGAGGCACGACTCCTACGCCTGGCGCCGGTCAGCCAGGAGATGGTGCTGAACCACGTCGCCCAGCACGTGCTCGGGCTGCCCAAGTCCTACTGAGAGGTATCGCATGTCGACTGCTGATGGTGTGCTCGCGGGAGTGCGCGTCGTGGACCTCTCGCGGGTTCTGGCCGGGCCGCTGTGCACCCAGATGCTCGCCGACCACGGCGCCGAGGTGATCAAGGTGGAGCCGCCCGGCGGCGACGAGACACGTGGGTGGGGGCCGCCTTTCGTCGGCCCCGCGACCAGCGCCTACTACACCGGAGTCAACAGGAACAAGAAGAACATCGAGCTCGACCTGCACTCCGACCGCGGCCGGGAGGCGCTGCACAGGCTTCTGGAGGAAGCCGACGTCCTCGTGGAGAACTTCAAGGCGGGGACGTTGGCCAAGTGGGGCTTCGACGACGACCACCTCGCCGCCCAGTGCCCTCGCCTCATCCATGCGCGGATCACCGGTTTCGGCGTCGACGGTCCGATGGGCGGCGCACCTGGGTACGATGCCGTGCTGCAGGCGTACGGCGGCCTGATGAGTATCAACGGGGAGAAGGACGGCCCACCGCTGCGTGTGGGGGTGCCGATCGTCGACATGGTGACCGGGATCCTGGCCTTCTCCGGCATCCTGCTGGCGCTGAACGAGCGTTCCGCGTCCGGCCGTGGCCAGCTGGTGGACTGCACGCTGCTGGACACCGCGGTGAGCCTCCTGCACCCGCACACGGCGAGCTGGTTCGCCGACGGACGCGTCCCCGCCCGTACCGGCTCGGCACATCCGACGATCGCGCCGTACGACACCTTCCACTGCCGTGACGGGATCTTCTTCCTGGCGGTGGGGAACGACCGACAGTTCGGCGACCTGGTGGACGTGCTCGGCGTGCCGCACCTGCGCGACGACCCCCGGTTCGCCACGAACTCCGACCGGGTCGTCCAGCGCGACGACCTGCGCACGATCCTGGAGCCGCTGCTCCGGGAGTGGAACCGTGAGCCGCTTGGCCGGGCCCTGCTCGGCAGAGGCGTGCCGTCGGGTCCCGTCCACGACGTCGGTGAGACGCTGACCAATCCGCAGGTGCTGCACCGCGACATGGTCGTCACGCTCCAGGGTTACACCGGCGTGGGCATCCCGGTGAAGCTGGGCCGCACCCCCGGTTCCGTCCGCACGCCGCCGCACGAGCCGGGTGCCGACACCGCCGACATCCTCCGCGGCCTCGGCCTCCCGGAAGAGTCGAGTGGCCTCGGCACGGACGGATCCCAGACCTAGCCGAGGACGACGGGAGCGCACATGGATTACGTCAAGCTGGGCCGCACCGGGATGGACGTGTCACGCCTCGCACTCGGGTGCATGACCTACGGAGAGCCGGATCGGGGCAGACACCCGTGGTCGCTGCCGGAGGAACCGAGCCGCGAGCTCATCAGGGCGGCGGTCGAGATGGGTATCAACTTCTTCGACACCGCCAACGTCTACTCCGACGGCTCCAGCGAGGAGATCGTGGGGCGCGCCCTGCGCGACTTCACCGACCGCGACGAGACCGTGCTGGCCACGAAGGTCCGCGGCGCGATGAGACCCGGACCCAACGGCCGGGGTCTGTCCCGCAAGGCCATCATGACCGAGATCGACGCGAGCCTGCGTCGTCTGGGGACCGACTACATCGACCTGTACCAGATCCATCGCTGGGACGGCCTGACGCCGATCGAGGAGACGCTGGAGGCGCTGCACGACGTCGTCAAGGCCGGCAAGGCGCGTTACCTGGGCGCGTCGTCGATGTACGCCTGGCAGTTCTCCAAGGCGCTCTACCTGGCCGACCTGCACGGGTGGACGCGCTTCGTCTCCATGCAGGACCACTACAACCTGCTGAACCGGGAGGAGGAGCGGGAGATGCATCCCCTCTGCCTTGACCAGGGCGTCGCGGTCCTGCCGTGGAGCCCCCTCGCCCGAGGTCGGCTGACCCGGCCGTGGGGTGCCGCCACCGACCGGACGGAGACCGACGATTTCGGCAGAGACCTCTACCAGGAGTCGGAGAGCGACCGCCAGACGGTCGATCGCGTGCGGCGGCTGGCGGACGAACGCGGCGCCTCGATGGCGCAGGTCGCGCTGGCGTGGGTGCTGCACAAGGATGTCGTCACCAGCCCGATCATCGGAGCCCGGCGCGCCGGTCACCTCGCCGACGCCGAGGCGGCCCTGAAGCTGGAGCTGACGCCCGACGAGGTCGCCCGTCTGGAGGAGCCGTACACCCCGCGCGACGTGGCCGGCTTCTCGTGATGCCGGCGTCCTTGCCGCGGGACCGCGCGGGGTGAGCGGTCAGGCTGAGGCACCCCGGCAGCCCAAGGCACTGGATCGCAGCACCCTGCGACGCGTGGTCGCGGTCCTGTGCCTGACCGAGATCACCAGCTGGGGGGTCCTGTACTACGCCTTCCCCGTGCTCGCTCCGGCTGTCAGCCGCACGACCGGCTGGACGCTGAGTGCTGTGACCGGCGCGTTCTCCGCCTCCTTGTTCACCGCGGCGGTGGCCGGGATCGCCGTGGGACGAGGGATCGACAGGTTCGGGCCGCGCCCGATCATGACGGCGGGGTCGCTGCTTGGCGTGCCCGCGATCGTCGCCGTCGCGAGCGCCCCGAGCTACCCGCTGTTCCTCCTGGCCTGGGTCGTCACGGGCGCGGCCACGTCGGCTCTGCTCTACCCGCCGGCGTTCGCCGCGCTCACGGGATGGGGCGGGCAGAACCGGATCCGGGCGCTCACGACCCTGACGCTCGTCGCCGGGCTCGCCTCCACCGTGTTCGCGCCTCTGACCGCGGGACTGGAGGACTCACTCGGCTGGCGTGGGGCGTACATGGTGCTCGCCGGCGTGCTCGCGGTGATCACGATCCCGGCGCACTGGTTCGGTCTGCGCGCCCCATGGGTGCGCGACGGCAGACGGACCCACCCGTCCGTTGCGGCTGCGTCCGGACGGGCGGTGTGGCGGGCCCGTCCCTTCGTGGTGCTCCTGGTGGCGATGAGCGCCGCCGCCGTCTGCGTCTACGCCGTCGTGATCAACCTCGTGCCGCTGCTCCTCGAACGGGGACTCTCCACGTCACAGGCGGCGGTCGCGTTGGGGCTCGGCGGCGTCGGCCAGGTCTGTGCCCGACTCGGGTACACCTGGTTCTCCGCGCACACCTCACCCGCAACGCGCACCGCAGTCGTGTTCACCGCGATCGCCGCGACCACCGGGCTGATGGGTGTTCTGCCCGGCCCGACGCTCGCACTCTTCGCCGTGTCGATGTTGGTCGGTGCCGCCCGTGGAATCTTCACCCTGATCCAGGCCACGGCCGTGAGCGACCGGTGGGGGACCGTGGGCTTCGGGCGCCTCAACGGGGTCATGCTGGCGCCGGTGATGCTGGCCACGGCGGCTGCGCCGTGGCTGGGCACCGCGCTCGCTCAGGCCGTGGGGAGCTTTGCCACGGCCTTCCTGGTGCTCACCGGGTCGGCAGGGCTCGCCGCCCTGCTGGTCCCGTGGACCCTGCCGCTCGGTCGGCCACGCCTACGGCAACGCCCTGGCCGAGTTCCCAGATCGGCCTCTACAGGACCGAACTGATCAACCCGACTGGCCGTGCCGCGACCGCGAGCACGTCGAGATCGAAATCCTGGACTGGGGTCTTCTGGTTCAACACTGCCCGCGGTCGGCGGATGCGGAGATGTCGCGCACGAAGGGGCCGGCCCTGCCCTTTGGATCGAACCATGTCGACTTCGGCGGCATCACACCGCCGGCATCGGACACCGCCATGATCTGCTCGATGGTGGGCGGGTGCACCCGGAAGCCGATCGCGTCGTGCTCTTCGCACCAGTCGGCGAACGCAGCCGCGCCGATGTTGCCCGGAACGTGGATCACTCGCGGGTCGGACCCCGCATCGTCAACCTGTAGGACAGCCCCAAGGACGCCGTTCTCCAACCCGACGATGTCGAGCGATGCATGGGCATCCGCCGCATCCCGGTTGGAGCGCAGCCTCAGCTCGTACCACCGCCCTTGCAACCACATCGCCACCACCCCTGGCCGGGGGTGTGGCGCCTGCGTGGGCGTGTACTCCTGGAGTCGTTCGATCGCGGGCTGCCGGGCAAGGGTCGCGAGCAGGTCCGGTGCCCGGAGACCGTTGCGGGGGACGCACCGGTGGTAGCCGAACACCCTCGCCTCGCCGCTGGGGAACAGCGCGCAGAGCACGTAGTCCGCAGCGCGGTTGCCCGTGTCCGGACCGCGGTGACGGGCGTGACGCTCGGCTGCGGCCATCCGGTGGTGGCCGTCAGCGATGTAGACGGTTCCCAGTGCGTCGACCTCCTCCCAGATCGCCCGTGCAAGCTCCTCGGACTGCTGCACGACCCACCCCGTCTGGCTCAGGCCGTCGTCGGACCCCAGCCGTACGTCGGGCTCGCCGGCTGCGGCCGCCGCGAGCAGGGTCTGGAGCCGCGGGCGGGTCGGGTGGACGAGGATCACGGGTACCAGCTCGGTCTGGGCCGCCGACAGGAAGTGAACGAGCAGGCTTTCCCTGTCCGGATGGGTGGCCTCATGTCGGCGGATCCGACCGCTGCGATAGTCCTCGACCGAAGCCTCCACCACGACGCCGGTCTGCCGATGTCCGCCTGCCTCCAGCCGGTAGACGACGGTGGACCCCCTGAGTGGACGGGCGTAGGCCCTCTCACCGGTCAGCCGTCGTAGTCGTGCCGCGTCTTGGCGGATCAGCTCGCGTGAGTGCGCGGACGGCTCGCACGGCGTGTGCTCGGGTTCCCCGCTACACACCAAATGGTGGAACGGCTCGAGGCTGGCCGCGTCGGCCTGCGGGTGCGTGCGCAACTCGTGTGTGCTCCGCGCGAGGCATTCGGCAAGCGCGGGACTCGCGATGAGGAGGTGCGGCGGGCGCATGGTCCTCCTGGTGGCTGCATCACCGGGTGAGGCTTGGATGCCCAAGGCTAGTCTCGGGAAGCCGCGTCGGACGATGCGGTGGAGATCGCGCGCCCGTGGCCGGCGGCCGAGGCGTCCGTCGAGCCCTGCAGGTTGACGCAGTGGACCACGGTGCCGGACTGGAACGCCGCGATCATCCCGAGCACCTCGGCGGCAATGGCCTGCTGGGCCTGTTCGGTCGAGGCGCCGATGTGATGGGTTCCGTAAACATTCGGGTGTCGGGCGAGCCGAGAGTCGATGGCCCCGGTGCTCGCGGCCGGCTCGTCGGCGAAGACGTCAAGGCCGGCGCATACACCCTTACTGTCCATCGCCTCGATGAGGGCCCCTTCGTCGAGGATCTCCGCACGTGAGGTGTTGAGGATGAGGGCACCCGGCTGGACGCGGGCCAGAAGGTCGTGCCCCACCAGGTGCCGGGTGCTCTCGGTCGCGGGCACGTGGAAGGACAGGACGTCACAGGTCTGCGCGAGCGTCTCCAGGTCGTCGACGAAGTCGACGCGGATGGCCCGTGCGCGTTCGACAACCTCCGGCGACCGCTCGGGCTTGGCGACGGCGCACACCCTCGCTCCGAGCGCCGCAGCCCGCTCCGCGAAGGCAAGTCCGACTTGCCCGAGGCCGACGACACCGACCCGGCGACCGAGGATTCCTCGTCCGCCGGCGTACCGCTTCTTGTCCCATCGCCCCGCGCGCAGGTCGGACACGTTGTCGGGGATGTGTCGGTCCAAGGCGATCAGCAGGCCGACCGCGAGTTCGGCGACGGCAACCGCGTTGCGTCCGGGCACGTTGCAGACGTAGATGCCGCGTTCGGCAGCGGCGGCACAGTCGATGGTGTTCGTGCCCGAACCGCCGCGGATGACCAGCCGTAGGGCGTCGGCCGCCTCGAGGGCCTCTCGGGGCACTCGGGTGCTCCGCACGACCAGAATGTCCACCCCCGCCAGGCACGAGGGAAGCTGGTCGGCAGCCGTATCCGGTCGGTACGTGGACTCGTGACCGCGGTCGGTGAGGTCGGCGACGAACGTATCCGGAAACGTGTCGGCGACAAGGACCCTCATGATTTCCTCCCATCGGACCGGAAGGATGTGCCCTCGGCCCCATGGCCGGTGCCCGCCCTGCTGCCGATAGGGGGATCGTCTCCGCCACCACCCGAGCGCGTCAACCGTGGAGCCAGAACAGGCGAGGGCCCCGGGTGGATAGTGGTGACCAAGGCGACTCGCCGGAAACCAGCCGAAGGACCTCCGCCATGCCCGCCCTCAGACCCGCTCTCGACCTGGGCAGCGCGTTGCGCGACGCCGTGCGACTCGGAGCCGGCTTCGTCCCGGCAGCGGTCGAGGAGACGTTTCGCGAACAGCTCCTCGCAGAGGTCGACGACGGCCCCTTCGAAGCGCTGCCTGAGCGAGCCGGAGCGAAGGAGGTACGGCAGCAGGCGGACATCTTCGTCGTACGGGGCGACATGCGCACCTACCCGCACGCCCGCGAGCTCCGAGAGGAGCTCGTATCCCGTCTACGGGAGCAAGGCGGGCCGCTGGTGGACGCGTGGCGTCCCAACAACGCGGCGGTGCAGCGGTATGCCCCCGGGTCACTGGGGGTGACTCCACACCTGGACGGCAGGCGGTTCCGTTATCTCGTCGCCGTGTTCACGCTGGGCGGAGTCGCGCCCTTCGCGTTGTGCAGCGACCGAAGCGGCACGGTGCTCCGGCAGTGGGTGACACGGCCGGGCAGCCTCGTACTGATGCGTGCGCCTGGCCTGGCTGGCCTCGTGGACGGGCGACCACTGCACACCGTCCGGGGGCCCCGCAACGGTCCGCGCACCTCTTTCACCTTTCGGATGGACTCGCGCGCCTCGCGCTGCTCGGCCTGAGCCTGTCGGCCGCCAGATCGACACGATGCCTCGATCGGGGAGTCAGATCACCGATCGGATGGCCTGCTCGAAGCCGACGATGTGCAGCCGACTGAATTTCTCGGCCCGGTTGGCATCGCCGTCGAGAACCGCCTCCAGTAGTGCCGCGTGCTCCCCGACGTGCTCGGACAGGTCCGGCAGCCGGTCCAGGAACAGACACCAGATCCGGGTCGCGAGGTGGAGGTGCCGCAACAGCGTCTCCTCCAGGAACGGGTTCTCGGCGGCCCCGTAGACGGCGGTGTGCGTGCGCTTGTCCAGCTCCACCAGAGCACGCGGGGTGCGGGTGGCCAGTGTCTCGCGCTCCACCTCGTCCCGCAGCTTGACGAGCTTCGCGGCCGCAGAGGGCTTCCGCCGCTCGGCCGCACACCGGGCGGCGAACGGCTCGAGCCGGGCGCGGACCTCCGAGATCAGCGCGAGGTCGGAGATCCGGACGTCGCTGGCGAAGGTGCCCCGGCGCGGGTAGGCGACCACGAGCCGGTCGGCCTCTAGTCGCTTCAGTGCCTCGCGCACCGGCGTCCGGCCGACACCGAGTCGAGCAGCCTCCCACTTCTCGTCGATCGGGTCGCCGGGGACGATATCGAGCATCACCAGCTTCTCGCGAAGGCTGGTGTAGGCGAACTGGGCCATGGAAACGGGGGCCTCGGGACGCAGCCGCGGCCGACTCGTGCGCCGTGTGACGGTGCGTTCGGCTCGGCTGGCCACGTCATCAGCGTGGGGGTGGTGGTCTGGTATGTCAATCGTCGGTCAGCGAAATGCCAGGTGACCCTTGACCGTCCATGAGGCGGCGGCCTAGCGTGCTTGCGAGGAACAACTGATATGTCAGTTGCCGAATACTACGCGTTTCGGCTTTCGCCGTACCCCGCGCCCATCGGTACGACGGCCGCGTCCCGTCAGAACAGGGGCCCCACATGAGCGACATACCTGACCGTGCGAGCGCCGTCGTGATCGGCGCCGGCATCGTCGGCAACAGCGTGGTGCACCACCTGGCCCGGTTGGGATGGCGCGATCTAGTGCAGATCGACAAGGGACCGCTGCCCAACCCAGGCGGGTCGACCGGGCACGCGTCCAACTTCATCTTCCCGGTGGACCACTCCCGCGAGATCACCGACCTGACGCTGGACAGCGTGCGCCAGTACGCCGAGCTGGGCGTCTTCACCGAGTCTGGCGGCTTCGAGGTCGCGCGCACCGAGGAGCGGATGACCGAGCTGCGCCGTCGGCTGTCCTCGGCCAAGGCGTGGGGCATCGACGCCGAGCTGGTCTCGCCGGCCGAGGTGGCCGCCCGCGTGCCCTACCTCGACCCGAACGTGATCATCGGTGGGTTCTGGACGCCGTCGGTCGGCGTCGTCGACTCGGTGCGTGCCGGCACCCTGATGCGCGAGCAGGCGCAGCAGTCGGGTGCCCTGCACGTGGTCGCGACCGTGGAGGTGGCCGGCATCGACGTCGAGCACGGCCGGGTACGGCGGGTGCGCACCAGCCGTGGCGACATCGAGACCGACACGGTCGTGGTCGCCTGTGGCGTCTGGAGCCCGCGCATCGCCCGGATGGCGGGGGCGGCGATCCCGCTCACCCCGGCGGTGCACCAGATGATCAGCGCCGGTCCGGTGCCGCACCTCGCCGACACGGTCGGGGAGATCTCGTTCCCGATCATCCGCGACATGGATACCTTCTGCTACGAGCGGCAGCACGGGAGCGACCTGGAGGTCGGCTCCTACGCGCACCGACCGATCCTGGTCGAGCCCGACGGCATCCCGTCGATCGACCAGGCGCGGCTGTCCCCGACAGAGATGCCCTTCACCGCCGAGGACTTCGACCCCCAGCTCGAGCAGGCGCTGGAGCTGATGCCGGACGCGCTCGGTGACCCGCAGGTCGAGATCCGCTACGCCATCAACGGGCTGCTGTCGCTCACCCCGGACGGCGCGCCGGTGCTGGGCGAGTCCCCCCAGGTCTCGGGACTGTGGTCAGCGGCCGCGGTGTGGGTCAAGGAAGGCCCGGGCGTCGGCCGGATGATCGCGGAGTGGATGACCGACGGCAGCCCGGAGGTCGACCTGCACGGTGCCGACATCGCGCGCTTCTACCCGCACCAGCGCACCCGGGAGCACGTGTGCGCCCGCACCGCGGAGGGCTTCAACAAGACCTACGGCATCGTGCACCCCTCCGAGCAGTGGGAGAGCAACCGCGGCGTCCGGCTGGCGCCGATGCATGCCCGGCAGCGGGAGCTCGAGGCGGTGTTCTTCGAGGCCGTCGGGTGGGAACGCCCGCAGTGGTACGAGTCCAACCGTGGCCTGCTGGGCGAGTACGGGGACGCGGTGATGCCGCGACAGGACGAGTGGGACAGCCGATGGTGGTCGCCGATCATCAACGCCGAGCACCTGGCGATGCGGGAGCGCGCCGGGCTGGTCGACCTGTCCGCCTTCGCGATCTTCGACGTCGTCGGCCCGCGGGCCCTCGACGCGGTGCAGGGGATCGTGGTCGCGCAGGTCGACGTGCCGCTTGGCAAGGTCGTCTACACGCCGGTCCTCGATGAGCGTGGGGGCATCCGAGCCGACCTGACCGTGATGCGGCTGGCCGAGCAGCACTTCCGCGTGGTCACCGGCGGCGCCCCGGGCAACGTCGACCGCAAGTGGTTCCGCGACCACATGCCCGCCGACGGCTCCGCGCAGGTGGTGGACCGCACGTCGGCGTACACCACCATCGGGCTGTGGGGCCCCCGCGCCCGCGACGTGCTCGGCACGCTCACCGACCATGACATCAGCCACGAGGGCTTCCGGTTCGCCACCTGCCGCGACATCGACGTGGGCCCGCTGTCGGTGCTGGCCTCCCGGATCTCCTACGTGGGCGAGCTGGGCTGGGAGCTGTACGTGCCGATGGAGTCCGGCGCCCGGTTGTGGGACCTGCTGCTGGAGGCGGGTACTCCGCACGGGCTGGTCCCGGTCGGCATCGGGGTCTACGTCACAACCGGGCGGATCGAGAAGAGCTACCGTGCGCACGGCGCCGAGCTGGACACCGAGCGCACCCTGGTCGAGGCCGGGATGATGCGACCCAAGGTCAAGGACGCCGACTTCGTCGGACGCCAGGCCTATCTCAAGCAGCGTGCGTCCGAGCCCGCGGCGGTGTTGTGCTCGCTCACCGTCGACGACCACACGTCCGCGGACGGGACGCCGCGCTACATGCTGGGCGGAGAGCCGATCCTGGCTCGCGACGGCGGATCACTGGTCGACGGCAACGGGCGGCACCCGTACGTGACCTCGGCGGCCTCCGCGCCGTCGGTGGGCAAGCACGTGCTGATGAGCTATCTGCCACCGGACCTGGCGGTGGTGGGCACCCAGCTTGGGGTCGAGTACCTGGGGGAGCAGTACCCGGTCACGGTCGCGGCCGCAGACGCCACCCCGCTGTTCGACCCAGACAACGAGCGCGTGAGGAGCTGAGCGGCCGTGGCGAACGTGCTGGTGTGCATCAAGCGGGTGCCGGGCACCTCTGGCCAGATCCTGCTCAGCGAGGACGAGCAGTCGGTGGACGCTCGCCACGTCGGCTACATGGTCAGCCCGCACGAGGAGTGCGCGGTGGAGATCGCTGTGCAGGTGGCACAGGCGACCGGCGGTGAGGCGACCGTGCTCACCGTCGGTTCCGACGACGCGGTGGAGCAGCTCCGGGGCGCGGTGGCGGTCGGCTGCACCGGCGCAGTGCTGGTGCAGGCGCCGGTGGAACGGTACGGACCGGCCGACGTTGCCGCCGCGATCGCGGAGGCGGTGCGCACGGCGGAGGTGGACGGCAGCGGCTACGACCTGGTTCTGCTGGGCAACGACGCCGCCGACACGGGCGACTTCCAGGTCGGGGTGCGCCTGGCGTACGCGCTGGACTGGCCGGTGCTCAGTGGCATCTCGACGTGTGAGGTGGACGGGTCGCGGCTGGTGGCCCGCGGCACCGGGCCCGACGGTGTCGAGGTGTTCGAGGTCGACCTGCCCGCCGTGGTGGCGGTGATGGAGGGCGGCGTGACGCCGCGCTACCCCTCCGTCGCCGGCCGGATGAAGGCCAGGCGCACGACGGTGCATGCCGTGGCGGCCGACCTCGAGCCGGTCGGTTCCGGACGAGTGCGGCTCACGCTGCCGCCGGAGCAGCCGAGCTCGGTGCAGGTGCTGGGCGAGGGACCGGAGGCCGCGCCGGCCGTGGTCGACGTGCTGGAGCGGATCGGAGTGCTGAGGAGATGAGCGCCGTGGGCGAAGGCAGGACCCTCGTGGTCCTCGTCGAGACCGACTCCTCCGGCGCGACGGAGGTCTCGCAGGAGGCGGTGACCTTTGCGCGGCGGCTGGCGGCGCCGACCGGGGACGAGGTGCACGCGGTGCTGGTCGGGCCCGTCCCCGAGGACGTGGCCCAGACGGTCCTCGCGCAGCTGGGCCGGTTGGGGGTGGCCGCAGTCCACCACGGCCGGGACGAGCGGCTCGAGCGGTACGCCGGGGCCGCGTGGGCGGCCGCGCTGGTCGACGTCGTGCGCGACCGGTCAGGTGCCGCGCTGGTAGCAGCCGGGTCACCACGTGGCAACGAGATCCTCGCGCATGCCGCGACCCGGCTGGGGGTGGCGATGGCGGCGAACGTGGTCGAGGTGGAGGGCCTCGACCCGCTGGTCGTGCGGCGTCAGGTCGTCGGTGGGTCGGCGCTGGAGCAGATGCGCCTGCAGGACTCGGTGGCGGTGCTGTCGGTGGCCGGGCACGCCTGCGACCCGGCGCCGGCCGAGCAGCCGACCCGGCCCGAACTCGCGGCGTACTCGCCGACGCTGGGGGCGGGTGACTTGCGCGCCCAGGTGGCGCGCACCGAGCCTGCCGCGGCCGAAGCCACCTCGGCGCTGACCGGCGCCCGCGTGGTCGTCGGAGCCGGGCGGGGTGTGGGATCCGCCAACGGCTTCGGGGATCTGCTGGAGCTGACCGAGCTGCTCGGCGGGGCGCTGGGCGTCTCGCGGGTGGTGACCGGCCTCGGATGGCGGCCGCACCACGAGCAGGTCGGACAGACGGGGAGCCGGATCTCGCCGGACCTGTACCTGGCGTGCGGAATCAGCGGCGCCATCCAGCACTGGGCCGGGTGCCAAAGCGCCAAGACGATCATTGCGATCAACACCGACCCCGACGCGCCGATGGTGACCAAGGCCGACTACGCCGTGATCGGCGACCTGCACGAGATCGTGCCCGCCCTCGTCGAAGAGATCCAAAGCCGTCTTCGGACCGGAGTCGCTTCCTGACAGACCTTGAGGTTTGAGGCATCCTTTGCGGCCCGGAATCACCCGGATCTGGTGGGCGCGCCGGCATGGAGTTCAATCGTCGCCGGCGATCCACCCGCAGGCTCATATGCAGGATCCGGGTCATGATCAGGAGTTCCGCCCATAGCGAAGGTATTGCCGGACGGCCGCGCCTGCGACGGCACGTTCGGGCAACTCGATCGGCGAACCAGCAAGCGGCCGTGCCCTCAGACCCGGATGGCAGGGAACGAACTGGCTGAGGGACAACGGCGTAGTCCGGATTGACCATATAAAGATGGCTATTCCCGACTATTCCCCCTAGCTGGATATGCCGGAATGGTCGGACTCCATTACTCAGCGTGTGGAATCGTCACGGACAGCACAGACATCCGAGTCGCGGAGCCCAGGGGTGGGCCTCGTTGTGCCGTCGACTCGGGGAGGGGGCACCATGTCACGTCGAGGCCACGTGCGCAGGCTGATCGCCGGCCTGCTTCTTCCCGTCCTCGCCTTTGCCCTTCTCGGACCGGCGCAAGCCCACGCGGTGGAGCCCCCGCCAGAACTGAACTTCGTCTGCGTCGACCACCAGGACAACGTGCTCTACGCCGCCGGACCTCATGAGTGCACCGGCAAGGAAACCCTGCGGCGGCTCCCGCACGACCGGCCGCTGCACTGGTGTGCCGACCACCTCGGACGCCTCACTGAGGTCGAGGTCTCGCGTGCATGCTCGGCTCGCGCGGAGGCTGTCACCATTCCGACGGACGGTCCGGTGCCCGTGTGCGCGCGCAACATCCTGGGCGGGCGGACGCTTTCGCGCGGCACCCTGCGGATGGTGGTGGACCTCAGCCACTGCGACCGGGACGAGACGGGGCTGGTCACACCGGCCGCACCTGATGCGGTGGCCGACTCGTACACGATCGACGAGGACAGCCGCCTCGTCGTGCCGGACCGCGGCGTGCTCGACAACGACCGAGACCTGACCGGACAGCCGCTCACGGCCCACCTGGCATCTGGGCCGACCGAGGGCGAACTGGAGTTGGCCTTGCGGGGCGGCTTCACCTACGACCCCCGTGGCCGCTTCGACCATCTGGACGAGGGCGCCAGCGCGCGGGTCGACTTCAGCTACCGCGCCGACGACGGCGCTTTGCGGTCGGCACCGGCGACCGTCACGGTCACCATCACCGGCCGCAACGACCGGCCGGTCGCGACGGACGACGTGATCCGCGTCGACGAGGACAGCGCTCTCGAGGTGCGTGCACCCGGCCTGCTGGCCAACGACAGCGACAGCGAGGACCACCCGCTCACCACCGAACTACTCGACGGCCCGGACAAGGGCAGCCTCGACCTCCGCGCCGACGGCGGTCTTCGCTTCGACCCACGTGACGACTTCCAGCACCTCGGCGCCGTCGAGGGCGAGACGGGGTCGACCACCTTCGCCTATGTCGCCCGGGACGGGAGCACGGCCTCCGACGCCGCCACCGTCCGCGTGCAGGTGCGCGGCGTCAACGACGCTCCGGTCGGCGGTGCCGACCGCGTGTCGACCGACGAGAACACCCCCGTCGACATCTCGGCGACGCAGTTGGTCAGCAACGACTCCGACGCCGAGAACCAGCCGCTGACCGTGACCGACATCGTACCGCCGCAACCGGGCCACGGTGTGCTCACGCCGCTGCCCGGCGGTGGCATCCGCCTCGACCCGAATGCCGACTCCACCGACGACGACGGTGCACCCGACTTCGACCACCTGCTCCGCGGCCAGACCGCCGAGGTCGCGCTGACCTACCGCGCCGACGACGGCGACCTGCGGTCGGATGCAGTCACCGTGACGATCACCGTGCACGGCCGGTCCGCCCCCACCGCCAACGACGACTCCGCCGCCACGGACGAGGACCACGAGATCGCGATCGACGTACTCGGCAACGACCGTCTCGAGGACGGCGAGCTCACCGTGCAGACCGACGGCACCCTGGGCCAGGTGACCGTCGAGGACGGGACCGTGGCGCGCTACAACCCGCGCGGCGCCTTCGATCCGCTGGCCGACGGGGCGACCGGGGTGGACTCGTTCCGCTACACGCTGACCAACGACGAGGGCAGCTCGACGGGCGACGTCACCGTCACGCTGACCGGCGTCAACGACGCGCCCGTCGCGACCGACGACGACTACCAGGTCGAGCCGGGTACGCCGCTGAACGTGCCGGCGTCGCCGGCTGACGGCGACTGCCCGTGTGGCGTGCTGGCCACCGACACCGACGTCGACACCGACCGTGCGGGCCTGACCGCGCGGCTGGTGTCGCCGCCGGACCGCGGCCGACTCATCCTGGACACCGATGGGAGCTTCAGGTTCGACCCCGCCGGCGAGTTCGACGAAGCCGGCGGCGAGACGTCGTTCACCTACCGCGTCGACGACGGGTCCGACGAGTCCGCCGTCGCGACCGTGCGGCTGTCGGTCGACTCAAACCTGCCGCCGGAGTTCGACAGCGAGACCGAGGACGGCCCCGACACCTATAGCTTCACCGTGCCGCAGCGCGACCTAGGTGCCTGGACCGAGACGGTTTCCGCGACCGACCCCGACGGGGACGACGTCAGCTACGCGGTCGTGACTGATGACACCGGCTCCTTCACCGTGAACGACTCCGGAAAGGTGAGCGTGACCGAGGCACTCGCGCTCGGCACCTACCGGTTGGACATCGAGGCGACGGACGGCCGGGGTGGTCGCGACGTGGCCACCGTGACGCTCCACGTGGTGCCCCAACTCAAGGCCGTCGACGACGTCTTCACTGGCGTGGGAAACACCCAGGTCGTCGGCGGAGAACCGGCCGGTACGCCGTACGCGCCGCAGGCCGCCGTGCGCGTCCGCGACCTGCTGACCAACGACTCCGGCGTCTCAGGCACGGTGGCGCCGGCGACCACGGACACCGCGCTAGGCGGCACGGTCACCATCGAGCAGGACGGCTCGTTCGTCTATGCGCCACCACTGCTGCCCGCCTCCGCCTGGGACGGTGCGGCGCCGCAGGACCGCTTCACCTACACCGTCGAGGACGACCGCGTCGACGAGGCCGACGCCACAGGCTCTGTCACGATCACCCTGGCTGAGCCGGTCTGGTACGTCGATGCCGACGCCTTGGCGCCCGGTACCGGAACCGCGTGGGCGCCGTACACCTCGCTCAACAGCGTGTCGGGCGCCGCCGGCCCGGACGCGCCCGGCCAGACGATCTTCCTCTTCGGTGACGCGGACGACCCCGCGACGCCCGATGTCGTCGAGCGGGCGGTCTTCGGTGAAGGCGTCGTGCTCGAGGACCAGCAGCGTCTGGTCGGGCACGCCGCCGGCCTCGTCGTCGATGGACTCGACGTCGTCGCCGCTGGTCCACGACCACAGGTGCACGGACCGGAGGATGGCAGCGCCGTGTCGCTGGCATCCGGCAACACGGTGACGGGACTCGACATCGGAGGGGTCGGCAACGGCGTGGTCGGCTCCGGCGTCGGCGCTCTGACGCTGCACGTCGCGAACATCGCAACCGACGGCACTCCGCTCGAGCTGGCCGGGGGGTCGGTCGACCTGCAGATCGACGAGGTGACGGCGAGGGGCGGCGGTGCCCGGGCCGAGCTGACGAACCTTGGCGGCAGCACACGCATCGGCACGGTCTCGCTCGAGGCACCCGGGAGCGCCCTGGGCGTCACCGGCAACGCCGGAGACGTCGAGGTCACCGAGGTGCTCGTGGGCGGCGGAACCCTCGAGGTGCACGGCAACGCATCGGGCGCGAGCGTGCACGTGGGCAGTCTGGTCGGCGAGGACGTTCTGCTGGGCGCCGACATCCTCGGCAACCGTGGCACGGTGACGATCGAGCAGGTCGAGCTGACCGAGGTGCGTGGCGCGGGTGTGCACGTCGCCGACGAGCAGGGTGTCACCTCCATCGGCGGAGGACTGATCTCCGGCGCGTCGGGAACCGTCACCGGCGCGCTGGCGAAGGTGACGGGGGACGGCAGCGCCACCGACGGCCGGGTCGAGCTCGGCGCGGACCTGGCACTCCAGTCGGCTGCCGCCGCTGCGGGGGATCCGACGGGGCGCGCGCTCCTGATCACAGGCGTCGGCGAGGGCGGGGAGGTCGTCGTGACCGGCCACCTCCTCGACCGGGGCCTCGGGCTACGTGCCGTCGGCGTGCCGGGAACGGTGCGCCTGCTCGGCGGGGCGGACGTGCGCACCAGCACGACGCCTGCGCTGCACGTCGGATACGTCGACCGGCTCGAGATCGGCGGCACGGTCGAGACGATCGTCTCCACCATCGGCGGGGCACCGACCCTGGTGATGCGTCACGTCGGCATCGCTGCCGCGGGCGCGCGGATCTCTCAGCTGGACAGCGCCGACGCGCGCACGACCGCCGCCCTGATCGAGCGGGCGCAGGCAGACCCGGCAGGTCCGGGCCTGGTGATCGTCGACGGGTCGGTGACCACGCCAGGCACCGAGGCCGGCGAGGACACCGCCGGGGTCGACGTCGGGTTCTCGTCCGGCGTCACCCTGCAAGGACTGCTGATCCGGGGCTCCGCCGGGGACGGCGTCACCGTCGACTCCAGCTCCGACGTCACGCTCGACGGCGTGACCGTCACCGAACCGGAACGGACCGGAGTGACGGCGTCGCGTACGACCAACCTGCTCATCGATGCGACAACGGTGCGCAACGCCGGCACTCATGGCATCTGGCTGCACGAACTCCAGGGACTGCAGCGGATCCGGCGATCCCAGATCGAGGACTCCGGTTCGGTCCAGCTGCTCGTGGAGGACGCCACCGCGAGCACGGCGGTGCAGGACACCGTGGTGCTGGAGTCCAGCGTCGCCACCGGCGGTGCGCCGGAGATCGACAGCATCCGGGTGCGGGCCACCGACGACACCAGTGCACCCCCGGCCGACCTGGTGTTCCGGGTGAGCGGGGACACCCCGTCGGGGTCGATCGGCGGTGACACCGGCCTGAGCGCGGTGGCGGACAAGGGCGCGCAGCTCGGGCTGGATCTGCGCACCTTCGCGGTCGCCGGCAC
>DATABY010000090.1:0-79397 GCA_036259355.1 Nocardioidaceae bacterium | reverse complement strand
TCGAAGGTCTCGGGTTCGGCGCCGAAGCCTGGGGCGTCTGTGGGGGGATCCGCCGTGGCCACGGTGGCGTCGTGGCTGGGCTTGGCTGAGGCGTTCTCCGCGCGCAGGGTGGCGTAGGTCTGTAGCAGCTGAAGCGCCTGGACGGGGTTGGGCAGGATCAGCATCGCCAGCGCGCGGCGCCGGTCCAGGGTGTCGGTGCTGCCCAGTGCGGCCAGGGCGTCGGCGAGGTAGGCGAGGGTGGCGTCCATGCGGATGACCGCGGCAGCGGTCGAGCGCACGTACAACGTCTTCTGCCCGTGCTCGTTGCACCGGCCCACCTTGGCGAACTCTTCCTCGGCGGCGGCGCGTTCGGCTGCCGCGGCCGCCTGCGGGTCGGCCTCGACCACCGTGGCCGCGACCAGGGTCTCGAACCGGGACCAGCCCAGCCGCCCGTCGGCGTACTCGACCACCCCCCGCGTCCACCAGCCCGGCGGCATCCGCGTCCAGGTCGCGGGTCTGCTGGGCGACGTGGCGGGCGTAGCGCACCGGCACCTGCCCCGCACACACCCGCGCCCACAGCCGGGGCAGCCGGTGCCGGACATCCAACGCGTCGGCGATCAACGCCCGCCCGGCGTAGGCGCTGCGGCCGATGCGCGGACCGAACTCGGCGGCAGCGAACTCGAACACCAGCGGCGTGTCCACCCCACCGAGCCGCTTGGGCCGCTCCATCCCCGGCAACCCCGGCCCACCACGGTCAGGGCGGGAGTCGGGGTGGTGCAGATCGGCGAAGGGCGCCGCGGCCACGAAGATCCGCGCCTCACACTCGCTCTGCGTGGCGTGCCAGACCTCCACCGCGTCAAGCGTCTGCTCGACATCGAGGCCTCTCACCGCCGCACCGATCATGAACCAAACGCTATCGCCGACTCACCGACAACGCGATCCCGTCCAAGCCGCTCAGAATCCCTTGCCCCACAGGGATCTGAGAGTCTTTACGTTCCTCCTCCCGTCACACCTCTCGCGGCGCTGTCGAACGGCCGCCGTCGAGCTGGGCGAGTGCTGTCGTCAGCGGTACCCCGGTCACCCGTGGCAGGTCCTCGCGGTTGCACCGCTGCGCGAGATCGGGCTCGGGAGGCCACGAGCCGATGATCAGCCCGGTCGGCTCGATGCCGCGGCGGCGCAGGGCCTCCACCGTGAGCTCGGTGTGGTTGAGCGTGCCGAGGTCCGCCGAGGTCACGACGTACACGTCCACCTCCGCGCCACGACCCCGGAGCGCCAGCGCCAGATCGGCGATCGTCCCGCCGTCACGGTCCAGCCGCACCAGCACCCCGCCGGCGCCCTCCACGAGCACGACGTCGCCCGCGACTGCCGCGACGTCGTCGCTGAGCTCCGCGACGGTCGGGATCTCGATGCCGCGCAACCGGGCTGCGCTGTCGGGCGCGAGCGGGTCCTCCAGCCGGACGAGCTCGTGGACGTCGCTCACCCCGCTGAGCACCGTGACCTCGTCCATGTCGCTGCCCGGCTCACCGGCCAGCAGTCCCGTCTGCACCGGCTTGACCACCGCCACGTCGAGGCCAGCAGCGACGTACGACGTGGCCAGCGCGGCCGTCGCCACCGTCTTGCCGACCGCGGTGCCGGTCCCGGTCACCACGACGTACCGCTTCACCGCCCGACCACCATCATCATCGCGCCACGACCTTCGCCAGCACCGCGGCCGCGTCGTCGAGATCGGCCCCGCTGACCCGGGCCGAGGCGGTCAGCCGCAGCCGCGAGACCCCGTCGGGCACCGACGGCGGGCGGAAGCAGCCGACACGCAGCCGGCTCTCGAGCAGCTCGGCCTGCGCGGCGAGCGCCTCGCGGGGGCCCGGCATCGGCACCGACAGCACCGCGCCCGCGGGAGGCTCCACGCCGACGGCGTCGGCCAGGGTGGTGGCGCAGGCCCGGGCACGCGCGGGCAGCCCGGGCTCGGCCGCCACGATGCGCAGCGCCTCCAGCGCACCGCCCGCGGCGGCGGGAGCCAGGCCGGTGTCGTAGACGAACGGCCGCGCACGGTTCACCAGGTGCTGGACCAGCGCCGGCGAGCCAAGGACCGCCCCGCCCTGTGCGCCCAGTGACTTCGAAAGAGTCATAGTGACCACAACATGTGGCGAGCCGGCCAGCCCGAGGCTGGCGACCAGGCCCTCGCCGTGTCGGCCCGCCACACCGAGACCGTGTGCCTCGTCCGCGATCAGGGTGGCGTCGTGGCTCCGGCACACGTCGGCCAGCGCGGCGAGGGGAGCCGCATCGCCCAGCACCGAGTAGATCGACTCGCACAGCACCAGTGCGCGGCTCTCCGCCCGGCCCCTCAGTGCGCGCGCCACCGCGTCGACATCGTTGTGCGGCACTACTTGCACGCGGCCCCGGCCGAGTCGGCAGGCGTCCACCAGCGAGGCGTGCACGTGCGCGTCGGAGACGATCACGGTGTCGCGGTCGGCCAACGCGGTGACCACGCCCAGGTTGGCGTGGTAACCGGTCGAGAAGACCAGCGCCGCCGAGTGACCGCTGAACTCCGCCAGCTCCCGCTCGAGCTCGACGTGCAGCCCGAGCGTGCCGGTGACCAGCCGCGACGCCGCGGCGCCCGCACCCCACGTCGTCGCAGCCTCCGCGGCGGCCGTGGACACTCTCGGGTCGGTGGCCAGCCCCAGGTAGTCGTTGCCGGCGAGGTCGATCTCGTCGTCGCGTGGTGCACGGGGACGCAGCACCCGCGCCAGCCCCGCCTCCTCGCGTTGGGCCGCCTGATCGGCCAGCCACCCCTCCAGGCTCATCCGGTCACCGCCTTGACGATGCCGTCGCAGATCTGTGCGACGTCGTCATCGGTGCAGACGTACGGCGGCATCGTGTAGACGAGGTCACGGAACGGGCGCACCCACACCCCGTGCTCCAGCGCCCGCGTGGAGAGCCCGGCCACGTCGGCCTCCGCGTCGAGGTGGACGACGCCGACGGCGCCGAGCACCCGGACCTCGCGTACTCCGGGCAGGTCGGCGGCGGGGGCGAGACCGGCGCGCAGCCCGCCCTCGATCCGGCGTACCTGCGACTCCCAGCCCGTCGCCAGCAGCAGGTCGATGCTGGCGCCGGCCACCGCGCATGCCAGCGGGTTGCCCATGAACGTGGGGCCGTGCATCAGCACGCCGGACTCCGAGGCACCGATCCCCTGTGCGACCTCGCCACTGCAGAGCACCGCGGCCAGTGTCAGGTAGCCGCCGGTCAGCGACTTCCCCACGCACAGGACGTCAGGCAGCACCGCCGCGTGGTCGGCGGCGAACATCGCCCCTGTGCGGCCGAAGCCGGTCGCGATCTCGTCGAAGACCAGGAGCGCCCCCAGCCGGTCGGCCAGGTCGCGCAGCACCACCAGGCAGTCGGGGTTGTACACGTGCATGCCGCCCGCGCCCTGCAGGACCGGCTCGACCACGATGGCCGCCAGCTCGTCGGCGTGCTCGTCGGCGACCCGCCGCAGCTCGTCGGCCCAGTCGGAGATGTCAGCGTCGAACCCGGCCGGTGGCCGCGGCGCGAACACCTGTGCAGCGAGCACGTCGGTGAACATCGAGTGCATGCCGCCGACCGGGTCGCAGACGCTCATCGCGCCGAACGTGTCGCCGTGGTACCCGCCGCGCAGCGCCAGCAGCCGGCTGCGACCCGGCCGGCCGCGGCCGCGCTGGTACTGCAGCGCCATCTTGATCGCGACCTCGACCGACACCGACCCGGAGTCGGCCAGGAACACATGCTCCAGACCGGCGGGGCTGAGGTCCACCAGCTGCTGGCCGAGCCTGATCGCCGGTTCGTGGGTGAGCCCGCCGAACATCACGTGCGACATCTGCTCGAGCTGGGCACGCACAGCCGCGTCCAGCTCCGGGTGACGGTAGCCGTGGATGGCGCACCACCACGAGGACATCGCGTCGATGACCTCACGGCCGTCGTGCAGGCGCAGCCGAACGCCCTCTGCGCCGGTGACCAGGCGGGTGCCGAGCGGCTCGGTCATCGACGTGTAGGGATGCCACAGGTGCTCCCGGTCGAACGCCAGGAGCCGGGTGGCCTCGGAGTCTTGAGTAGAGCCGGTCATCGCCTCGGCAGGCTACCGCCGGTGCCCGAGCACCGAGACCGCCGTGTCGGCTGCCGGGCGGCGACGCTAGCCTGCGGGCGTGACGCATGTAGCGACAGACGACGTGGCAACCGACCTGTTCACGACCGCTCGCCGGCAGGTGCTGGAGGAGGGCCGCAGCCTCGACGAGGCGCGGCTGGCGGAGGTTCTGAGGCTGGCCGACGAGCGGGTCCCCGAGCTGCTCGAGCTCGCGCACCAGGTGCGGATGCGCTGGTGCGGTCCCGAGGTGGAGGTCGAGGGCATCGTCTCGCTGAAGACCGGTGGCTGCCCGGAGGACTGCCACTTCTGCAGCCAGTCGGGCAAGTTCGAGTCGCCGGTCCGCTCGGTGTGGCTCAACATTCCCGAGCTGGTGGAGGCCGCCAAGCAGACCGCGGCGACGGGGGCCTCGGAGTTCTGCATCGTCGCCGCCGTCCGCGGTCCCGACGACCGGCTGCTGGCACAGGTGCGAGATGCCATCCAGGCAGTGCAGTCCGAGGTCGACATCAACATCGCCTGCTCCCTCGGCATGCTCACGCAGGCACAGGTCGACGAGCTGCGGGCGATGGGCGTGCACCGTTACAACCACAACCTCGAGGCTGCTCGCTCCTACTTCCCCAACGTCGTCACGACACACTCGTGGGAGGAGCGCTGGGACACCTGCCAGAGGGTGCGCGAGTCGGGCATGGAGCTGTGCTGCGGTGCGCTGGTCGGCATGGGGGAGACGATCGAGCAGCGCGCGGAGCTTGCGGCGCAGCTGTCCGAGCTGGAGCCGCACGAGGTGCCGCTGAACTTCCTCAACCCCCGTCCGGGTACGCCGTTCGGCGACCTGCCGGTGATGGAGCCGCACGACGCCCTGCGCACGATCGCGGCGTTCCGGCTCGCGATGCCCCGCACGATCCTGCGGTACGCCGGGGGCCGGGAGATCACCCTCGGCGACCTCGGCACCCGCGACGGGCTGCTCGGCGGTATCAACGCGGTCATCGTCGGCAACTACCTGACCACGCTCGGCCGCGACCCCGACGAGGACCTCGAGATGCTGACCGAGCTGCAGATGCCGATCAAGGAACTGTCCAAGACGCTGTGAGCGTGGGCGGGCTCGCGATGAGTACGGCGGTGTACTGCGACCACTGCGGGGAGCGGCTCGACGCCGGCGTACACGACGCCTGCGCCCGGCTGCGTGAGCTCGAGCCGCCCCGCTACTGCGCCCGGTGCCGGCGGCGGATGGTCGTGCAGGTGGTGCCCCGTGGCTGGGTCGCGCGCTGCGTCGAGCACGGTGAGGTGGCATTCCCACAGCGCTGAGTAGCTGAGGTGGGGGTCGTGGCCCGCTCGATCGGGCCATGCGCCGACTCGACGTGCGCCTGCGCACCGAGGCTGACGGCCGGAATCCGGACGCATCCGCCATCCGCGGTCACGCAGCGTAACTAACCGTAAATGGCTCCGCCAGGGGGTTCCTCCCGGCGGGGGGCAGCGTTCACCGTGGTGGGTCAAACGGGGCACAAGGGGCACAGGGGCTACCTGCTGACGGAACCGAGGGGGGATCCGTCGTGGAGACGACACGTAGAGAGGTCTTGAAGGCCGGGGGGATCACCGTGCTGGGCACCGCGGGCGTCGCGGCGCTGCCGTGGGGGTCGAGCGTGGGGGCCAGGTCGGCGAGCCGGCTGGACGAGAGCCGGTTGCCGGTGCCGTTTCGGGCGGCGTTCACCCGTCCGCCGGTACTGCGGCCGTGGAAGACCACCCGGGACTCCGACGGCCGCCTGGTGGACCACTTCAGTGTGACCGAGCGCGCCGGCACGGCCCGCATCGTGCCCGGGCTCACCACACCGGTCTGGGGTTACGGCGGCCTGGCTCCGGGCCCGACGATCCCGGTGGAGCGCGGGCGGCCCGTGGTCATGCGGGTGCGCAACCACCTGCCGGAGCGGCATCCGATCCTCGACCACGCGTTCACCACGTCGCTGCACCTGCACGGGTCCGGTTCGCTCCCGGAGTACGACGGGTACGCCGACGACATCACGGCGCCGGGGTTCTACAAGGACTACCACTTCCCGAACTTCCAGCCCGCCCGCACGCTGTGGTACCACGACCACGGCGTGCACCACACGGCGCCGAACGTCTACACCGGGCTGTACGCGCAGTACCAGATGCACGACCCGGCCGAGCGCGCGCTGCTGCCGCAGGCAGAGTTCGACGTACCGCTGATCGTCGGTGACGCGATGTTCGCCACCGACGGCACGCTCGCCTACGACGACAACTCCGACTCGGGCCTGTGGGGCGACGTGATCCTGGTGAACGGCCGGGCGTGGCCGGTGATGAAGGTCAGGCGCCGGGTCTACCGGTTCCGGATCCTGAACGCGGCGATCTCGCGGTCGTTCCGCTTCCAGATCGGCACGGGCGACCCCGTGACGCTCGTGTGCACCGACGGCGGGCTGATGCCGAAGGCACGGGAGATCTCCCAGTGGCGGCACGCGAACGCCGAGCGCTACGAGATCCTGGTCGACTTCCGCCGCTACCGGCCCGGCCGGCGTGTCTTCCTGCGCAACCTGTCCAACCCCAACAACCGCGACTACGACCACACCGACAAGGTGATGGCCTTCGACGTCACCGACGCGCCGGTCGACCGCGGCGACCCCACCTGGAGCCGCCTCCCGGACACCCTGGCCGGCAGCCACGTGATGAACCTGAAGGAGTCGCAGGCGACCCGGACCCGACGCCTGGAGTTCCACCACGAGGGCAGCCTGTGGATGATCAACGGCAGGACCTGGCAGGACGTGATCGACAGCGACTACCAGGGCCTGGTCGCGGACCCGGCGCTGAACGGCATCGAGATCTGGGAGCTCACCAACCCGCACGGCGGCTGGTTCCACCCGGTCCACATCCATCTGATCGACTTCCGGATCCTGTCCCGCAACGGGCGGCCGCCGTACGACTTCGAGCGCGGCCCCAAGGACGTGGCCTACGTCGGCGAGAACGAGACCGTGCGGGTGCTGTGCCAGTTCGCCCCGCACCGCGGCCGCTACATGGTGCACTGCCACAACCTGGTGCACGAGGACCACGACATGATGAGCCAGTTCGCGGTGGGCTGGCATCCCGGCGACCCGGACGCCCACCACCCGGTCCTCGCCGACCCCTGCAAGGTCGACGACCTGCCGGAGGTCGACGCGGCCGTGCCCGGACGTCCCGCGGCACCGCGATGCACCACGACGCGGCGGCGTGTCTTGCTGGAGTGGGACGAGCCCACGCTCGGCGGACACGGCATCACCGGCTACCGGATCCGCGGGTACGTCGGCGACCGGCGTCGGGTCGACGTGACCGTCGGCCCGCGCCACCGTCACACCGTCCGGGGCCTGAGCGCGGGCTCGGCGTACCGGTTCACGGTGACCGCGGTCAACGCCACGGGAGCCGGACCGGCTTCGCCGGACTCGGAGCCGCTGCTCATCGGCCGGCGGGACCGTCGCCGGCCCCGGGTCATCGGCCGGACCCCTCGCCCGGGTGCCCGTCGCGTGCGCCGCGGCGCCAACGTGAGGGTCTGGCTCGACGAACCCGTGACGAGGGTGTCGCGCCGCACCGTCCGGCTGCGCCGGGTCGGCGGACGCAGGGTGCGCGCCAGGGTCAGCTACAACCCCCGCACCCAGCGCATCCTGGTGAACCCGCGCCGCCGGCTGGCGCGCAACGCCCGCTACCGGGTGCGTCTGACCCGCGGGCTCCGCGACTCCGCCGGCAACCGGCTCAGGCCCGTGGTGTGGACCTTCAAGACCGACCGGTGAAGGGCGTCGCACGGTCCGTGCGATAGGGCGGCGGTGTCCTCGGGTAGTGGGTCGGTATGGACGGAAATCGCGCCACACCGGCGGGCCCCGCGTTCGTGTTCGACCTCGACGGCACCCTGCTGGACAGCGTCTACCAGCACGTCACCGCATGGCAGCGTGGCTTCGCCGAGGTGGGCGTCGACCTGGCCGTGTGGCGCATCCATCGCCGCATCGGCATGAGCGGCGGGTTGCTCGCCCCCCGCGTGGTCAAGGAGGCCGGTGTCGAGCTGAGCCAGGCGCAGCTGGACAAGGCGGAGGAGCTGCACGGGCGCTACTACTTCGAGCGGCTGGACTGGGTGCAGCCGCTGCCGGGAGCGCGCGACCTGCTGCTGGCGCTGTCCGAGGCAGGCGTGCCGTGGGTGATCGCCTCCAGCGGCAAGGCCGACGAGGCGGAGGCCCACATCGAGAAGCTCCAGCTGCCGAAGACGCCGCAGTACGTCTGCAGCGCCGACGTCGAGCACGCCAAGCCCAACCCGGAGATGTTCCTCGCGGCGGCGGAGAAGATCGACGCGTCCGTGCTGGACTGCATCGCGGTCGGCGACGCGGTGTGGGACATGCTCGCCGCCCGGCGGGCCCGGATGCTCGGTGTGGGACTGGTCTGCGGCGGCTACAGCACCGACGAGCTGCAGCGCGCGCACGCCTTCCGGGTCTACCTGGACCCCGCCGACCTGCACGCCTCCCTCGACGAGATCGGCGTGATGCTCTAGCCGGCTCCGGGAGCGGCGGTGGCCGCGAGCCAGTCCAGAGTCTCGCTGCAGCCCGCGTCGACCCTCACCGTCGCCAGGTCGTCGCCGCGGGTGACGCCGCGGTTGAGGATGACCACCGGGATGCCGTTGGCGTGCGCGCGGCGGACGAACCGCAGGCCCGAGAGCACCGCCAGCGACGAGCCGGCCACCAGCAGCGCCCGCGCACGGTCGACCAGGGCGTAGCAGCGGTCGACGCGGGCCTTGGGGACGTTCTCGCCGAAGAACACCACGTCCGGCTTGAGCGGGCCGCCGCACTCCTCGCATCCGGCGAGCCGGAAGCCGGAGACGTCGTCGAGGTCGACGTCGCCGTCCGGTCGGCTGCCCACCTCGACCTGCTCGCCGAAGCCGGGGTTGAGTGCGTTCAGCCGCCGGTGCAGCCGGGCCCGGCCCGACCGGTCGCGGCAGGACAGGCAGACGACGTCGGCGATGCGGCCGTGCAGGTCGACGACGACCCGGCTGCCGGCGTCCCGGTGCAGCCCGTCGACGTTCTGCGTGATGACCGCCGCAACCCTGCCCTGGTGCTCCATCGTGGCGAGCGCGCGGTGCCCGGCGTTCGGCTGCGCCCGGGAGAGGCGCTGCCAGCCGAGGTGGCTGCGGGCCCAGTACCGCTGCTGGGCGTGCGCTCCGGAGACGAACTCGCTGAAGCTCATCGGCATCCGCCGCGGTGCGCCGGGCCCCCGGTAGTCGGGGATGCCGGAGTCGGTGCTGAGACCTGCGCCGGTCAGGACGACGACGTCGGGCTCGGCGAGCAGGTTGCGGGCGTGCTCCAGCGCCTCGTCGACCGCCGGTGCGGGCGAGGGCTCGGCACGTTCGGGGAGCGTGTGCACCGACGCCGAGGTTACCCGCCGATTCGGCTGCGGTGCCTCGGGCGTTTCGCGCAACGTGACCGCAGACGAGTCACACCTGCTGCTGCCGGGGCACCATCGTGGCCAGGCCGGACCCGGCGACGAGCACCGCGACGCAGACCAGCAGCGCCACCCGGTAGCCGTCGGTGAAGGCGGCCGGGTCCTGGTAGTCCTGGTCGGACAGCCCGACCAGCGTCGGCAGAGCCGCCACGAACAACAGCCCGGCGGCCCGTGCCACCGCGTTGTTCACGCCGCTGGCGATGCCGGCTTCCTGCTCCGGCGCGGCCGCGAGCACCGAGGCGGTCAGCGGCGCCACCAGCAGCGTCATGCCGGCGCCGAACAGGCACACCCCGGGGAGCACGTCGCCGAGGTACGTCGCGCTCGCGTCGATGCGGCTGAGCAGCAGCACGCCGACGGCGGCCAGCAGCGGCCCGCCCATCAGCTGGGCGCGGGGCCCGATCCGCGCGGCCAGGGCACCGGACCGCGAGGAGAACAGCAGCATGATCACGGTGAACGGCACCATCGAGAGCCCGGCCTGCAGGGGGCTGAACCCGGCCGACACCTGCAGCTGCAGCACCAGGAGGAACATCATCGCCCCGAGCGCGCCGTAGACGGCGAACGTCACCAGGTTGACCACGGAGAACGTCCGGTCGCGGAACAGCGACGGCGGCAGCATCGGGTCGTCCTGCCAGCGCTCCACCCCCACGAAGCAGCCGAGTGCGGCCAGGCCGAGTACGCCGGCGAGGAGCACGGCGGTGCTCACTCCGGCGTTGGCCTCGATCAGCGCGTAGGTGACCCCGGCGAGCCCGAGGGCCCCGAGGACCGCACCCGCGACGTCGAAGCGCTGCCCGGGCCGGCGGTGGCCCGACTCGGGAACGTGCCGCGCGGTGACGACCAGCACCAGCGCCGCCAGCGGGACGTTGATGAGGAACACCCAGCGCCACGAGGCGGCCTGGATCAGCCAGCCGCCCAGCAACGGCCCGGCCGCGGCGGCGATGCCGGTGTAGGCGGACCAGGTGCCGATGGCACGGGAGCGGTCGGCCGGCTGCAGGCTGGCCTGCAGGATCGCCAGGCTGCCCGGTGTCAGCAGTGCTCCGCCGATGCCCTGCAGCGCCCGGGCCGCGATCAGCTGCAGCG
Source organism: Nocardioidaceae bacterium (assembly GCA_036259355.1). Lineage (GTDB taxonomy): Bacteria > Actinomycetota > Actinomycetes > Propionibacteriales > Nocardioidaceae > JALZDI01. The sequence goes on along the minus strand of DATABY010000090.1, from coordinate 68,779 downwards.
GGTCCTGCGCGATGCCGCAGAGCAGGGAGGCGGCGGCGAACCAGCCGACGCCGAGCATGAACATGCGACGGCGGCCGAACCGGTCACCGAGGGAACCGCCGATGAGGATCAGCGAGGCGAGGAACAGCAGGTAGGCGTTGACGACCCACTGCAGCTCGCTCAGCCCGGCACCGAGGTCCTCGCCGATCGGCTTGACCGCGACGTTGACGACCGTGCCGTCGAGCAGCGCCATCCCGGAGCCGAGCACGGCCGCCAGCACGATCCAGCGCCCGGCCGGGGACCGCAGGACGACCGCAGGGCTCACCTGCCCGGTGCTCACCTGGTCATCGTGACAGGCGGGCCGGCGCCGCGCGTCAGTTCTCGGGCCGGGCGCTCTCCGTCGGAGCAGGCGTGGGCGTCGGGCTCGGTGCCTGCGTCGGTGTCGGGCTCGGTGTCTGTGTGGGTGCGGGTGTCGGGGTGGGGAAGCTGCCGGTCATGGTGGGCCGGCGCATCGGCGTCGCCGGAACCGGCTGGGTGGGGGTCGGCGTCTCCAGCTCGGTGACCGGCTCGCGTTCGGGGTCGACGATCTCGCGGTTGATCCGTGCGGAGGCCGTGCCGAGGCCGCCGAGCTGAAGGTGGTCCCAGGCGCGCAGCTCGGCGGTCTCGCGGTCCAGGTAGAGCACCGACAGCTCGATCGGGGACGGCCCCGTGTCGGACTCGAGGGCACGCAGCCCCGACCCGCCGGTGGAGCCCTCCACCAGCCGCCAGGTGCCCTTCGGCATCAGGTCGGCGTCGTGGCGGTGGTGATGGCCGGACAGCACCGTCGGCACGAGTCCGTCGAACACCGCCGCCGGTGCGGGGTCGTGGTAGACCATCACGTCCACGTCTGCGTCCCGGCGCGCGACGTTGGCCAGCGCCTGCGCCTGCGCCGCCACGGAGTCCGCCGCGACCGGCTCGCTGTTGTCGGGGGTGAACCGCGGGTCACCGGCACCGAGGAAGCGCAGTCCGGCCACGTCGCGCGGCTTGCCGTTGAGCACCACGGCACCGGGCAGCCGCTGCATGGCCCGCTGCGTGTGCATCGAGTCGTGGTTGCCGCGGACCCACACATACGGGGCGTCGACCCGGCGTACGCCCTGCAGGTACCGGTTCTCGGCGCGGCTCCCGTGGTCGGTGGTGTCACCGGAGTCCACCACGACGTCGACGTCGTACTGGTGGGCCACCGTGGCGATCACGTCCCACGCCTGTGGCGCGATCTCGAGGTCGGATACGTGCAGCACCTTCACGAGGTCCTCCTGCTGCTTCATCACCGGCAGCGTGGAGGTGGTGCTGTAGAGCCGGCTGACGTTGGTCACCAGCCGGGCGAGCTGCTCGCGGTACCTGGAGAAGTCCTGCACGATGTCGCGCGCGTTGCCGACGACCGTCGGCGCGCTGGTGAGCAGCCCGGTGTAGCGGGGCTCCTGGATCGCGTCGGGGTTCCATGTCGACCAGGTGGCGTAGTAGCCGAACCCGGTCGCGGTCATCGCGACGACGCCGGCGACGACTCCCGCGCGGACCCGGCGTACGACCAGCAACGCGGCCGCGGCCGCGCCCAGCACCGCGACGACGGCGGTGCGCACGAACAGATCGACCAGGCCGGTACGGATGTCGGCGGCCGCGCGGTCCTCCAGGCCGGTCAGCATCGCGGGGTTGGCGGCAATCTTGCGGGCCTTGGCCGCGTCCAGTCCCTCGACCGCGACCTGCAGCCGCACCGGGGCGTCGTGGGTGTCGAGCACCAGCTGGCCCAGTGGTGGCGTGTCCACGGTGGTGCCGCCCTGCGTGGCAGGCCGCAGCGCCATGGTGGTGTCGAACGGACCGACGCTCTGCCGTTCGGTGCCGCCGAGCAGTACGCCCAGCCACGCGCCGCCCAGGCCCAGCAGGAGCACCAGCACGATCCCGCCGAGCCGGCGTCCCCACCGGCGGTGTGCCTCCCCAGATGTGTGTGCGTCTTCCTTGAGCTTGCTCACCTCAGGCATCGTGGGCGGGTGTACCCGTCCGACCTGGGTACATGCTGTCTTCGATGTCACGCAACGAGAAGTCTCCGGTCCAGGTTGTCGCCACGGCCCTGGGGCGGCTGCGGGACCCGGTGGTCCAGGCCGACCTGCTGCTGGTCACGAAGGCAGCCGCCGCGGCGGTGGCCGCGTGGCTGCTGGCCGTCCACGTCTTCGACCTTCCGCAGCCGTTCCTCGCCCCGTGGTCGGCCCTGCTCACCGTGCACGCGACCGTGTACCGCAGCGTCTCCCGCGGCGTGCAGCAGGTGAGCGCCACGGTGCTGGGTGTGCTGTTGTCGTTCGTCCTGGCCGAGATGCTGGGGATCAACGGGGTCAGCCTGTTCCTGGTGATGCTGTCGGCGCTGCTGCTGGCCAGGGTCGGTGTCCTGCGCGAGGAGGGCGTCACGATCGCGACGACCGCGCTCTTCGTGCTCACGACCGGCTACGGTGAGCAACAGCACATGCTGGGCGACCGCATCCTGGCCACCGCTCTGGGCATCAGCGTGGGCGTCCTCGTCAACCTGCTCGTGGTTCCCCCGCTCAACGACCGCAGCGCGGCGCAGCACGTCGACCGGATCGACGAGCGCCTCGGTGCTCTTCTCCGTGACATCGCGGAGTCGGTCCGGCGCGGCGACAGCGTGGACTCCGCGGTGGACTGGGTCAGCGCGACGCGTGGGCTCGACCGGGACATCGACCATGCCTGGGAGGTCGTCGGGTCCGCCCGCGAGAGCACCCGCCTCAACCCACGCCAGCGCCGCGCCGACCTGTCGCGTGGCGAGCTGTCGTACGAGGAGGTGCTGTACCGCCTCGAGGACGGTGTCGCCGAGGCGCGCAGCATGGCCCGCACCCTGCGGGAGTCGACGTTCGCGGAGGACGAGTGGGACGACCGTTTCCGCGAGCGCTGGCTCGAGCTGCTCACCAAGGTGGGAGACAGGGTCCAGTCGCCCGAGGCCGACGTCATGGCGCTGCGGGACCGCATCGACCACCTGACGCGGGAGCTCTCCGTCGGCGACCTCGCCGAGCTGCACTGGCCGTTGTACGGCGCCCTGATCAACAACCTGCGCAACCTCGTCCTGGTGGTCGACGACGTCGCCACCAGCCAGGCGGTGCGCAGCTGAGCCATCCGGCTAGTTACAAGCAGGCTTGACTGTTTGTTTGCGTGGCTTCATGCTGTCGCTGTGGCGCAGAGCACCGTCAGCCGTGGCGCGGCCCGCGTTCCCCAGGAGGAGCGCAGCCGGGCGATGCGCCAGCGCCTGCTCGAGGCCACCATCGACTGCCTGGTCGAGTTCGGGTGGGCGGGCACGTCGACCACGCTGGTGTCGCAGCGTGCCGGCGTCTCCCGTGGCGCCCAGCTGCACCACTTCCCGACCAAGACCGACCTCGTGGTGGCCGCGGTCGAGCACATGGGGCAACGACGTTCGGAGGCGCTGTTCGAGAAGGCGGCCGGGCTACCGCGCGGCGCCCGGCGCACCCGCGCGGTGCTCGACCTGCTCGCCGAGCACTTCACCAGCCCGCTGTTCGCCGCGGCGCTGGAGCTGTGGGTGGCGGCCCGTTCCGACGAGCAGCTCCACGCGGCCGTGGCGCCGCTCGAGCAGCGCATCGGCCGGGAGACGCACCGGCAGACCGTGGAGCTGCTGGGCGTCGACGAGTCCACGGCGGGGGTGCGCGAGCTGGTGCAGGCGACGCTGGACCTGGTGCGAGGGCTCGGCCTGGCCGACACGCTGACCGACGACAGCGCGCGCCGCCGGAGGATCCTCGACCGCTGGGCCAGGACCCTCGACGGAGCCCTCGAGGACCTGGGGGGTCCATGAGCAGCGACCTACGTCTGCAGGTGATCGACGACCTGGCGGCCGAGACGGCCGAGATCGACGCGATGGTCGCCCGGCTGGACGCGGCCGGCTGGCGCACGGCCACGCCGGCCAAGGGGTGGACCGTCGCGCACCAGATCGCGCACCTGGCCTGGACCGACGAGGCGGCCCTGCTGGCCGCCACGGACCCGGACGCGTTCGGCCGCCACCTGCACGAGGCGCTGGCGGACCCGGAAGGGTTCGTCGACAAGGGCGCCGAGCGGGGCGCGCGGGCGGACCCGGCGGAGCTGCTGGCCCGGTGGCGGACCTCGCGCGCGGACCTGGACCGCCGCCTCCGCGAGATCCCGGACGGCACCAAGGTGCCGTGGTACGGCCCCCCGATGAGCGCCGCGTCGATGGCCACCGCAAGGCTGATGGAGACCTGGGCGCACGGGCTCGACGTCGCCGACGCGCTCGGCGTACGGCGAGAGCCCACCGGACGGCTGCGGCACGTCGCCCACCTCGGCGTACGCACCCGCGACTACGCCTACCTGGTCCGCGAGCTCGCCCCTCCCACTGAGCAGTTCCGGGTGGAGCTGACCGGGCCGGCCGGCGAGGCCTGGACCTGGGGCTGCGAGGACGCGCCGCAGCGGGTGACCGGTCCCGCGCTGGACTTCTGCCTCCTCGTCACGCAGCGGCGACACCGCGACGACCTCGCCCTCAGCGCGGTGGGCGCGGACGCCGAACGGTGGCTCGACATCGCCCAGGCCTTCGCCGGGCCCGCCGGACCCGGCCGCTCCCCCGACTCGTCAGCGGTCGGCCGGAGGGAAGCCCCCGAGATGTCGCAGACGAGTCGAAGGGGGCCGGGCAGGTGAGGGACGTGCTGCGCGTCGGCAACGCCAGCGGCTTCTACGGCGACCGGCTCAGCGCCGTTCAGGAGGTGCTCGAGGGCGGTGAGCTCGACGTACTCACCGGCGACTACCTCGCCGAGCTCACCATGCTGATCCTGGGCCGCGACCAGCTCAAGGACGCCGGTCTGGGCTACGCCAAGACGTTCTTGACCCAGATGCGCGACCAGCTCGCGCTCGCCCGGTCCCGAGGCGTGGCGGTCGTGGCCAACGCCGGAGGGCTCAACCCCGCCGGACTCGCCGCCGCGCTGCACGAGGTCGACCCGCGAGCGCGGGTTGCCCATGTCGAGGGCGACGACCTGCGCGGCCGGACCGACGAGCTCGGTCTCGGTGGCAGCGCGTACGGCGACCCCCTCACCGCCAACGCCTACCTCGGCTGTTGGGGCATCGCCGCTGCGCTCGACGCCGGCGCCGACGTCGTGGTGACCGGACGGGTCACCGACGCCTCCCTCGTGGTCGGGGCCGCCGCCGCGCACTTCGGCTGGAGCCGGGAGTCCTACGACGCCCTCGCCGGCGCCACCGTGGCCGGGCACGTGCTCGAGTGCGGCACCCATGCCACCGGCGGCAACTACTGCTTCCTCGACGAGATCGACCCGGAGGCGGGCAGCGTGCTGCCCGGCTTCCCGCTCGCCGAGGTCGGCGATGACGGCAGCAGCGTCATCACCAAGCACCCGGGCACCGGCGGCACCGTCTCGGTCGGCACGGTCACCGCCCAGCTGCTGTACGAGATCGGCAGTCCGCGCTACATCGGCCCCGACGTGGTGAGCCGGTTCGACACGATCGACCTCGGCCCGGACGGCGCGGATCGAGTGCGGATCACCGGCGTGCGGGGAGAGCCGCCGCCGCCCACGCTGAAGGTCGGTCTCAACCATCTCGGTGGCTTCCGCAACCAGGCGGAGTTCGTGCTCACCGGTCTCGACGTCGAGGCGAAGGCCGCCCGCGTGCAGGCCCAGCTCGGCGCCACGCTGCGCGACCTGTCCGATCTGCAGCCGGTGTGGACCCTGGCGCGTACCGACCACCACGACCCCGACACCCAGGAGCGGTCGAGCGCGCGGCTGCGCTGCCAGGTGCGCTCCCCCGACGCCAAGGCGGTGGGACGGCGGTTCTCGCGGGCCGTCGTCGAGCTCGGGCTCTCGTCGTACGCCGGCTTCCACCTCACCTCCCTGCCGGGTGACGCGTCGCCGTACGGCGTCTTCTCGCACGCGTACGTCGAGCAGGACGTGGTGGAGCACACCGCCGTGCTCGCCGACGGGACGCGGGTCGCGGTCGACCCGCCGAAGCGGACCGAGCCGGTCGCGCCGATGGGACGTCTCCCACTGCCCGAGCCGTTGCCGCCCGGTCCGTGCGAGCGGGTGCCGCTGGGCCGTCTCGTCGGGGCCCGCAGCGGCGACAAGGGCGGTGACGCCAACCTCGGGCTGTGGGTGCGCGACCGCGACGACGGCCGGGTCGAGGCAGCCTGGCGCTGGCTGGCGCACTTCGTGACGCCGGCGCGGGTGCGGGCGCTGCTGCCGGAGGCCGCCGGACTGCCGGTCACGGTGCATCTCCTCCCGAACCTGCGCGCGGTCAACGTGATGATCGAGGGCCTGCTCGGCGCCGGTGTCGCGGCGTCGACCCGGTTCGACCCGCAGGCGAAGGCGCTCGGGGAGTGGCTCCGCGCCCGCGACGTCGACGTCCCGGAGGTGCTGCTGTGACCACTGCGCCGCCCCCTCGCGCCCCGATCGCAGCAACGCACCATGAGGCCCTGCGCAAGACGGTCCGCCGTTTCACCGAGCACGAGATCGCGCCGCACCTCGACGCGTGGGAGCGCGCCGGCGAGGTGCCGCGCGGGCTGCACGCGTCCGCCGCCAAGCTCGGCCTGCTCGGCATCGGGTTCCCCGAAGAGGTCGGCGGGGCCGGCGGCGACTACACCGACGTGGTCGCGATGACCGAGGCCTTCTGCGAGGCGGGCGCGTCGTCGGGGCTGCTGGCGGCGCTGTTCACCGCCGGTATCGCCGTGCCCCACATGGCCGCGGTCGGTGACCCGTCGTTGGTCGACCGCTTCGTCCGCCCGACCCTGGCCGGCGAGATGGTCGGGGCGCTCGGCGTGACCGAGCCCGACGGGGGCTCCGACGTCGCCGCGATCCGCACCCGCGCCCGCCGCGACGGCGACCACTACGTCGTCAACGGCGCCAAGACGTTCATCACCTCCGGTGCCCGCGCCGACTTCGTGACCACCGCCGTACGCACCGGCGACGCCGGCCGCACCGGTGTCTCGCTGCTGGTCGTGGAGACCGGCACGCCCGGCTTCACCGTGAGCAGGCGCCTGGACAAGATGGGCTGGCTGTGCTCCGACACCGCCGAGCTGTCGTTCGACGACGCGCGCGTGCCGGTGGCCAACCTGGTCGGGGAGGAGAACGGCGGGTTCGGGCTGCTGATGCAGCAGTTCGTGGCCGAGCGACTCGGCCTTGCCGTGCACGCGTACGGCATCGCTCAGCGCTGCCTCGACCTGACCCGCGGCTACGTCGCGGTGCGGGAGACGTTCGGCCGGCCGCTGGTCAGCCGCCAGGTCGTGCAGCACCAGCTGGTGGAGATGCACCGGAGGATCGACGTGGCGCGCGTCTACACCCGCGAGGTGGCGCGCCGGTACGCCGAAGGGCAGGAGCCGATCGTGGAGGCGTGCCTGGCCAAGAACACCGCCGTGGAGGCGTGCGACCACGTGGTCGACCGCGCGGTGCAGCTGCACGGCGGAGCCGGCTACATGCGCGACAGCGAGGTCGAACGGCACTACCGCGACGCACGCATCCTCGGGATCGGTGGCGGCGCCACCGAGGTGCTCACCGACCTGTCCGCCAAGCTGTTGGGATTCACCTCGTGACCGACACCGTGACCGAGCAGAGCAACCGGGAGGCGATGCTGGCGCAGCTCGACGCCCTGGCCGCCGAGCATGCCAAGGCAGTCGCCGGCGGGGGGCAGAAGTACGTCGACCGCCACCACCAGCGCGGCAAGCTCCTCGCCCGCGAGCGCATCGAGCTGCTGGTCGACGAGGACGCGCCGTTCCTCGAGCTGTGCCCGCTGGCGGGATGGGGCTCGGACTTCGCCGTCGGTGCCAGCGTCGTTGTCGGCATCGGCGTGGTGGAGGGGGTCGAGTGCATGATCGTGGCCAACGACCCGACCGTGCGCGGCGGCGCCAGCAACCCGTGGACCCTGAAGAAGTGCGCTCGTGCCGCGCAGGTGGCGGCCGAGAACCGGCTGCCCACCATCAACCTGGTCGAGTCCGGCGGCGCCGACCTGCCCACGCAGAAGGAGATCTTCATCCCCGGCGGCGCGATGTTCCGCAACCTCACCCGCGCCAGCGCCGAGCGCACTCCGACGATCGCGCTGGTGTTCGGCAACTCGACGGCCGGTGGCGCCTACGTGCCCGGCATGAGCGACTACGTCGTGATGGTCAAGGAGCAGGCCAAGGTCTTCCTCGGCGGTCCGCCGCTGGTGCGGATGGCGACCGGTGAGGAGTCCGACGACGAGTCGCTCGGTGGCGGGGACATGCACGCCCGCAGGTCGGGCCTGGCGGACTACCTCGCCCAGGACGAGCGCGACGCGCTGCGCATCGGCCGGCGCATCGTGGCCCGGCTGAACTGGCGCAAGCTGGGGCCGTCGCCGGCACCGGCGTACTCCGACCCACCGCACCACCCCGACGACCTGCTCGACATCGTCCCGACCGACCTCAAGGTGCCGTTCGACCCGCGTGAGGTGATCGTTCGCGTCGTCGACGGCGCGGAGGGGCCGGAGGGCACCGCGTTCGACGAGTTCAAGCCGCTGTACGGCTCGAGCCTGGTCACCGGATGGGCGCGGCTGCACGGCTACCCGGTCGGTGTCCTCGCCAACGCCCGCGGCGTGCTGTTCAGCGAGGAGTCGCAGAAGGCGGCGCAGTTCATCCAGCTGGCCAACCAGTCCGACACGCCGCTGCTGTTCCTGCACAACACCACCGGCTACATGGTCGGCGAGGAGTACGAGCAGCACGGCATCATCAAGCACGGGGCGCTGATGATCAACGCGGTGTCGAACTCCACCGTCCCGCACCTGTCGGTGATCATGGGCGCGTCGTACGGCGCGGGCAACTACGGCATGTGCGGGCGGGCCTACGACCCGCGGTTCCTGTTCACCTGGCCCAACGCCAAGTCGGCGGTGATGGGACCGGCCCAGCTCGCCGGCGTGCTCTCGATCGTCGCGCGCCAGTCGGCGGAGGCCAAGGGCCAGCCGTACGACGAGGAGGCCGACGCGCAGATGCGCGGCTACGTCGAGCAGCAGATCGAGGAGCAGTCGCTGGCGTTCGCGATGTCGGGGATGGTCTACGACGACGGCGTGATCGACCCCCGCGACACCCGCACCGTGCTCGGCATCTGCCTGTCCGTCATCCACAACGCACCGGTGCAGGGCACCGGCCGCTACGGCGTCTTCCGGATGTGAGCGCGTCCATGACCGAGACGACGAGGATGATCAGCCGGGTGCTGGTCGCCAACCGCGGGGAGATCGCCCGGCGGGTGTTCCGCACCTGCCGCGACCTGGGCATCGAGACCGTGGCGGTGTTCTCCGACGCGGACGCCGATGCGCCGTACGTGCGCGAGGCCCACGCCGGCGTGCACCTGCCTGGCACGTCGCCGTCCGACACCTACCTGCGCGGCGACCTTGTCGTCGAGGCGGCGAGAACTGCCGGCGCCGATGCCGTGCACCCCGGTTACGGCTTCCTCTCCGAGAGCGCGGACTTCGCGCGTCAGGTGGTCGAGGCAGGGCTGACCTGGGTGGGCCCGCCGCCGGCGGCGATCGAGGCGATGGGCTCGAAGGTCGCGGCCAAGAAGCTGATGGCCGACGCCGGGGTTCCTGTGCTCCCCGAGCTCGGACCCTCCGCGGTCACCCTGGAGCAGCTGCCGGTGCTGGTGAAGGCCTCGGCCGGAGGTGGTGGCCGTGGCATGCGGGTCGTGCGCGAGCTGGACACCCTCCAGCAGCAGGTGGCGGAGGCGTCCGCGGAGGCGGCGTCGGCGTTCGGCGACCCGACCGTGTTCTGCGAGCCGTACGTCGAACAGGGACGGCACGTCGAGATGCAGGTGCTCGCCGACAGCCACGGCACCGTGTGGGTGCTGGGCGAACGCGACTGCTCCGTGCAGCGCCGTCACCAGAAGGTCGTCGAGGAGTCCCCCTCCCCGGCCGTCGACGCGGCGCTGCGGGCGGAGCTGACCGCCGCGGCCGAGTCCGCGGCGAAGGCCGTCGGCTACGTCGGCGCCGGCACCGTGGAGTTCCTGCTGCACACGAGGGGCGCAGCCCCCCGTGTGAGCTTCTCTTTCCTGGAGATGAACACCCGGCTGCAGGTCGAGCATCCGGTGACCGAGTGTGTGTTCGGCATCGACCTGGTCGCCCAGCAGCTGGCGATCGCCGAGGGCGGGGCGCTGACCGGGTCGCCGCCGCAGCCGCTGGGCCACGCGATCGAGGCCCGGCTGTACGCCGAGGACCCGGCGGCGGACTGGCTGGCGCAGAGCGGCCGGGTGCACCGGTTCGAGGTCCCCGACGTGGACGCGGAGTTCGGTGTTCCCTCGGCGTACGGGCTGCGGCTGGACGGCGGCCTCGAGTCGGGCTGCGTGGTCAGCCCGCACTACGACGCGATGCTGGCGAAGGTCGTCTCCTGGGCGCCGACGCGTGCAGCGGCCGCGCGGCGGCTGGCCGGCGCCCTCGCCTCCGCGCGCATCCACGGCCTTCGCACCAACCGTGACCTGCTCGTCGGGATCCTCCGCGACGGGGAGTTCCTGGCAGGTCGTGCGACCACGGCGTTCCTGGGTGCGGAGACCGTGCGCAGGCTTGCACTCCCCCAGGAGGGTGGCGGCGAGCGCGGGCGCGCGGTCTCGGCCCTGGCTGCCGCCCTCGCCGACGCGCAGCGGCGACGCACAACGGTGGCCCCGGCGGCCTGGCGCAGCGTGCCGTCGCAGCCGCAGGAGAAGCGCTACCTGGTGGACGACGCCGAGGTGTCCGCGCGCTACCGCGACCAGCGCGGCCGGCTGGTCCCCTGCGACGTCGAGGGTGTGGAGGTGCTCGCCGTGTCGCCGGATGCGGTGACGCTGCGCATCGACGGCGTGGACGAGCGGCTGGAGGTGTCGACGTACGACGACGGCACGGTGTCGGTCGACTCGGCGCACCTCCACGCCGACCTGCGACGCATCCCCCGGTTCACCGACCCGCAGGCCCAGGTGGGCGCGGGGTCGCTGCTGGCGCCGATGCCGGCGTCGGTGGTGAGGGTCGCGGTCGGCGAGGGGGAGCCGGTCGAGCCCGGCCAGCCGATCGTGGTGCTCGAGGCGATGAAGATGCAGCACACGATCCGTGCGCACGATGCCGGGACCGTGTCGACGCTCTCGGTCGCGGTCGGCGACCAGGTCGACGCGGGCAGCGTGCTGGCGGTGGTGACACCGGAAGGGGACGAGCAATGAGCACCAGCCTTGCCTTCGTGGAGAGCGGGGAGCGGCAGGCGTTGCGGCGGGCGGTCGCCGACCTCGCGGGCGGCTTCGGCCGGGACTACTTCGTGCGCTGCGCGAGGTCCGGCGAGCACACCACGGAGCTGTGGTCGGCCGTCGCCAAGAACGGCTATCTCGGGGTGGCCGTCCCGGAGGAGTACGGCGGTGGCGGCGGCGGTGTGGGCGACCTGGCCGCGGTGTGCGAGGAGCTCGCCGCCGCCGGGTGTCCGCTGCTGATGATGGTGGTGTCGCCGGCGATCTGCGCAACGGTGATCTCCCGGTTCGGCACGCCCGAGCAGCGTGAGCGCTGGCTGCCCGGCTTCGCCGACGGCACGACGACGATGGCGTTCTCGATCACCGAGCCCGACGCCGGTTCGAACGCGCACCGCATCACCACGACCGCGCGTCGCGACGGAGACGGCTGGGTGCTGAACGGGCAGAAGACGTTCATCTCCGGGGTCGACGAGGCCGACGCCGTCCTCGTGGTCGGCCGCATGGAGGACACACGGACCGGACGGCTCAAGCCGGCACTTTTCGTCGTACCGACGGATGCTCGAGGTTTCGAATGGCAGCCGATCGAGATGGATCTCGTGTCGCCCGAGAAGCAGTTCACGCTGTACTTCGACGACGTACGGCTGCCCGGCGATGCGCTGGTCGGTGACGAGGACGCCGGGCTGCTGCAGCTGTTCGCGGGGCTCAACCCCGAGCGCATCATGGCGGCCTCGTTCTCCACCGGGCTGGCGCGCCACGCGTTGGCTCGCGCGACCGAGTACGCCAAGCAGCGCTCGGTGTTCGGGGCACCGATCGGGTCGCACCAGGCGATCGCGCACCCGCTGGCGCAGTCGGAGATCGAGATCGAGCTGGCGCGGCTGATGACGCAGAAGGCTGCCGCGCTGTACGACGCGGGCGACGACGAGGCCGCCGGCGAGGCGGCCAACATGGCCAAGTACGCCGCGGCCGAGGCGGCCTGCGCGACGGCCGACCGAGCTGTGCAGACGCTCGGCGGCAACGGCATCGCCTCGGAGTTCGGGCTGGCGTCGCTGCTGGTCGCCACCCGCGTCGGCCGGATCGCGCCGGTGTCGCGGGAGATGGTGCTGAACTTCGTCGCGCAGCACACGCTGGGCCTGCCCAAGTCGTACTGACAGGATGTGCTGTGTGACTGAGCTCGTACGACTGGAGACCGCCGACGGCACCGCCACGATCACGCTGGACTCACCGCACAACCGCAACGCGCTGTCGCGCGCCCTGGTGTCCCAGCTGTCGCAGGCCCTCGACGACAGCGCCGCGGACGACACCGCGAAGGTGGTCGTGCTGCGCTCGTCGGGACGGGTGTTCTGCTCCGGTGCCGACATGTCCGAGGCCGCGACCATCGGCATGGAGGAGGGCTCGCGAGGGCTCATCGCGCTGCTGCGGCAGATCGTGGCACACCCCAAGCCGGTGCTCGCCGTGCTCGCCGGCCCGGTGCGCGCCGGCGGGATCGGCATCATCGGTGCCTGCGACGTCGTGGTCGCGGCGCAGGAGGCGACGTTCGCGTTCACCGAGGCGCGACTCGGCCTCGCACCCGCGGCGATCTCGCTGACCACCCGTGCCCGGATGACCGACCGGGCCGCATCGCTGACCTACCTGTCGGGGGACACCTTCGACGCCGTGGAGGCCGCGCGCATCGGCCTGGTCACCGAGGCCGTCGGCGCCGACGACCTGGAGAGCACCGTCGAGTCGGTGGTGGCGTCGATCGCCAAGTCGACCGGGCAGGGGCTCCGTGAGACGAAGCGGCTGCTCAACGCACCGCTGCTCGCAGACATCGACGAGCGCGGCGACGACCTGGCCGCGATGTCGGCGCGGCTGTTCGGCTCCGAGGAGGCCCGCGAGGCGATGCGCGCGTTCCTGGAGAAGCGCTCCCGCTAGCTCGGCCGGGGTCCGCAGGCAGTCGGTGCCATCCCCGCGGCCGGCGGTGGTGTGCACGGCGCCGCGAGCAAGTAAAGTGGTGTGTTCGGTTCCTCGGCGGACATGAGGGAGCAGGGTGTCCACGGAGCAGTGCGAGCTTGAGCACGAGCAGCGGTTTGTCGAACGGGTCTACAGGCGGTTGGAGGCCGCGGCGGAGACGGCGAGGGCCGTGGCCGCGGACGGTCACGCGCGCGGGCGTCTCGGCAACGAGGGCGGGCTCGTCGAGCGGGACGCGATGGTGCACCACGCCGCCCGCCGGCTCGCCATGCTCGACGCAGCGCACGAGGGCCTGGTGTTCGGACGTCTGGACATGCGCGACGGCGAGCAGCGGTACGTCGGCCGTATCGGCGTACGCGACGAGGACCGCGAGGTGATGCTGGTCGACTGGCGGGCGCCCGCTGCCCGTGTCTTCTACCAGGCCACCGCTCAGGAGCCGATGGAGGTGGTCCGTCGGCGCGTCCTGCGCAGCCAGGAAGCACACGTCGTGAGCATCGAGGACGACCTGCTCGACGCGGCCGGGGCGCCCGACGACATGGTGGTCGTCGGCGAGGGCGCCCTGATGGCCGAGCTGCAGCGTGCCCGTGACGCCTCGATGCACTCGGTCGTCGCCACGATCCAGAAGGAGCAGGACGACGCGATCCGCTCGCCCGCACGCGGCGTCACGATCATCGGCGGTGGCCCCGGCACCGGCAAGACCGTGGTCGCGCTGCACCGCGCTGCCTACCTGCTCTACACCGACCGGCGTCGCTTCGAGAACGGCGGCGTCCTCGTCGTCGGCCCCTCCGACGTGTTCATGCGCTACATCGAGCGGGTTCTGCCGAGCCTGGGCGAGACGGCGGTGACGCTGCGCTCGGTCGGCGAGGTCGTCGACGGCGTCCACGGCACCCGCCACGACGGCCCCCAGGTCGCGGCGGTCAAGGGGTCCCGGCGCATGCTCACGCCGCTGCGCCGTGCCGCCCGCGACGCGGCGCCCGGCGCGCCGACGGAGTTCGACCTGTTCTACCGCGACGAGCGGCTGCACCTGGGTGACCGCGACCTGAAGCAGGTGCGCCGGCACCTGCTCGGCGCCCAGCGGCGCAACCGTGCCGTCGAACGCGTGGCGACCACGCTGCTCGACACGCTGTGGCGCCAGGTCAGGGGGGAGCGCGCGTCCGCGCGAGGCAAGGACGAGTTCGTCGACGAGGTCGGCACCGGCAACGCCTTCCTCACCTTCGTCGAGGAGTGGTGGCCGGTCCTGGACGCCGTCGAGGTCTGGCGGTGGCTTGCCGACCCCGAGCGGCTGCACCGCTACGCCAAGGACGTGCTGAGCAGCGGCGAGATCGACCTGCTCCTGGACTCGTGGCGAGACGACCGACCCTCCGTGGAGGACGTGCCGCTGATCGACGAGCTGCGCTACCTGCTCGGCGACGCCCTCGAGCACCAGGAGAACTTCGATCCCACCGTCGAGCTGCACGACGAGACCGTCCGCGAGGTGACGACCGCCGACGAGCGCGATCCACGTCGGCTGCGCACCACCCAGCGCATCGAGGACGACCCGCACGCCCATGTGCTCGTCGACGAGGCGCAGGACCTGTCCCCGATGCAGTGGCGGATGCTGGGTCGCCGAGGCCGCTACGCCAGCTGGACGATCGTCGGCGACCCGGCGCAGTCGTCCTGGCCCCATCCCGACGAGGCCGAGCAGGCTCGCACCGAGGCGCTGCGCGACAAGGACCAGCACCGGTTCCGGTTGTCCACCAACTACCGCAACTCGGCGGAGATCTACGACTTCGCCGCCCGCGTCGCACGGGCGGCGGTGCCGGACCCGGACCTGCCTGACGCCGTACGCCGTACCGGCGAGCAGCCGCAGCACCTCGTGGCCGACACCGCCGAGCTCGCCGGCAGCACGCGCGAGGCCGTGGCGCAGATGCGCGAGGCGGTCGAGGGCACCATCGGGGTCGTCGCCACCGGAGCGCGCCGTCGCGAGGTCGGTGACTGGCTGGCCGACGACCTCGGCGGTCGGATCCGCCTGCTCGAGCCGCTGGACACCAAGGGCCTCGAGTTCGACGCGATCGTGGTGGTGCAGCCGGGCGAGATCGCCGCCGAGTCCGAGACCGGCATGCGCACACTTTACGTCGTGCTGACGCGAGCAACCCAGCGGCTCGTCACGGTCTCGACCACCGACGCGTGGATGCCCTAGTGCCGGCTCAGCCGGGCTACGTCCGCCTCGGTGCTCCGGCGATGCGGTAGGACTCCTGCAGCAGCTCGCCGAGCTCGTCGTCGGCCAACCTGTCGAGGCGTACCAGGACCAGGTTCGGCGAGCGTTCGTGGTGCGGGGTCCAGAAGTACGTGTCCGGGTCGGTGCCGGCGAGCGCCTCCCGCTCGCGGGTCTTGACCGTCACCACGCCGTCCTCCCACATCCGTGCCATCAGTGTCCGCGCGAACCACGCCGGCCGGCCCCAGCTCAGCCGCTCGGTGACACCCGACATCGCCAGGCAGGCCCGACGCACGTCCCCCTCAGTCGCCATGGGTCAACGATGCCCCCTCGGCCCGAGATCGCAGAGCTGACCCGGGCATTTTCTGCGATCCCGGCGTGAGGGAGTGTGTCGTCACGGCCGGAGCGGCTCACTCTCGACGGGTCGGACCACGACCGGCTCCGGTGGCTCCCGTGGCTCCGGAGACGCCGACGGCTGGTCGAACTGGGTGCGGTAGAGCTCCTCGTAGCGCCCGCCCGCGGCCAGCAGGTCGGTGTGCGTGCCGCGCTCGACGATGCGGCCTTCCTCCACCACCAGGATCAGGTCGGCCGCCCGCACCGTGGAGAGCCGGTGCGCGATCACCACCGCGGTGCGCCCGGCCAGCGCCTCGCTGAGCGCGGCCTGCACCGCCGCCTCCGACGTGGAGTCCAGGTGCGCGGTCGCCTCGTCGAGGAGCACCACGCGCGGGCGAGCCAGGAGCAGCCTGGCGATCGTCAACCGCTGCCGCTCACCGCCCGACAGCCGGTAGCCGCGCTCCCCGACGACGGTGTCCAGACCGTCCGGCAGCGAGGCCACCAGCTCGGCCAGCCGGGCCCGCCGCAGGACGTCCCACAGCTCGTCCTCGGCAGCCTCCGGACGGGCGAGCAGCAGGTTCGCCCGCACGGAGTCGTGGAACAGGTGCCCGTCCTGGGTGACCATGCCGAGCGTGTCGCGCAGCGACTCGGCCGACAGGTCGCGCACGTCCACGCCGGACAGCCGCACGGCTCCGCTGTCGACGTCGTACAGGCGCGGCACCAGCTGTGCGAGCGTCGACTTGCCGGCCCCCGAGGAGCCGACCAGCGCCACCATCTGTCCGGGCTCCGCCCGGAACGACACCTCGTGCAGGACCTCCACACCGCCGCGGGTGTCCAGCGTGGCGACCTCCTCCAGCGAGGCCAGCGACACCTTGTCGGCCGACGGGTAGCTGAACCGCACCCGCTCGAGCTCCACCGACACCGGGCCGTCCGGCACCCGCTGCGCTCCGGGCTTCTCCTGGATCAGCGGCTGCAGGTCCAGCACCTCGAAGACCCGCTCGAAGCTCACCAGCGCGCTCATCACCTCCACCCGCGCGCTCGCCAGCGCGGTGAGCGGCGCGTACAGCCGGGTCAGCAGCAGCGCCAGCGCCACCACCGCGCCGGGCTCGAGCTGGCCGCGCAGCGCGTAGAAGCCACCCAGCCCGTAGACCAGTGCCAGCGCGAGCGCGGAGACCAACGTCAGCGCGGTGACGAACACCCACTGCACCATCGCGGTCCGTACGCCGATGTCCCGCACCCGGCGGGCCCGCACGGCGAACTCGG
The DNA here is from genome assembly GCA_036259355.1 of Nocardioidaceae bacterium. Taxonomy (GTDB): domain Bacteria; phylum Actinomycetota; class Actinomycetes; order Propionibacteriales; family Nocardioidaceae; genus JALZDI01. Next base: position 51,877 of record DATABY010000090.1, on the reverse strand, counting down.
CGGACTCGTGCGCGGGACGACCGAACAGCTTCACCAGCGTCGCGCCCGGCGCGGAGAACCGCTCGGTCATCTGCGTGCCCATCACCGCGTTGTGGTCGGCGGCCTCGCGTTCCAGCCGGGCCAGGCGCGTGCCCATCCGCCGCGCCGGTACGACGAACACCGGAAGCAGCAGCAGCGCCAGCAGCGTGACCTGCCAGGAGATGCCGACCATCACCACGAACGTGAGCACCAGCATCACCAGGTTGCTGACCACGCCGGACAACGTGTCACTGAACGCGCGCTGCGCACCGATCACGTCGTTGTTGAGCCGGCTCACCAGGGCTCCGGTACGGGTGCGGGTGAAGAAGGCGATCGGCATCCGCTGCACGTGGTCGAACACGGCGGTGCGCAGGTCGAGGATCAGCCCCTCGCCGATGCTGGCCGACAGCCAGCGCGTGAACAGACCGAGGCCGGCCTCCGCCACCGCGATCACGGCGATCAGTGCGGCGAGGCCGGCGACCACCTCGAGGGCCGCGCCGTCCACGATCGCGTCCACGACGCGACCGGCCAGCACCGGCGTGGCGACGGCCAGGACCGCGGTCACCACGCTCAGCAGCAGGAACCGGGTGAGCTTGCGCCGGTGCGGCCGTGCGAACCCGGCGATGCGGCGCAGCGTCGCCCTGGAGAACGGCCGGCGGTCGTCCTGGGCGTTCATCGCGTGGTACAGCGATGTCCACGCGGCGACCTCCATGCTCATCCCGCCACCTCCCTCGGTCTCCGGCGGCCAGCCGGGCGGGCACGAAAAGGACCCTAGAACCTCAACTCAACATGAGGTCAACGTGATGCCACCGGTGGAGCAGCTCGCGCTGCTCGGTCGCGCTGAGCCCGACGACCTTCGCCTCGGGCGCCTGCTGCAGCCAGTCGAACGTGTCCCTCGCGGTCTCCTCCAGGGGGCGCACGACGAGCCCGGCCTCCACCGTCGCGGTGACGTCACGGTCCATGAGGCCGGCGTACTCCGGCAGGGGCAGCCACAACGGCAGCGAACGGTCGCCCATCCACGGCGCGACGCCGTTCTCCAGCAGGAACTCCTGCGGCACCCATACCAGCCTCGGCTCCGTGCCCACGCCGGCGGCCACCGCTGCCAGTACGTCGGCGCGACGCATCCGTGGCCCGGTGGCGTCGAACGTTCCGCGCACCTGCCGTTCGGCCGCCCCGACCAGCCAGGCGGCGAGGTCGCGGACGTCGATGACCTGCACGGGGTCGTCAGGCTCCCCCGGCGCGAGCACCGTCGAGGACTCCGCCATCCGCCGCGGCCAGTACGCGAACCTCCCCGACGGGTCGCCTGGGCCGACGATGAGTCCGGGCCGCACCACCAGGGCAGCCTCCCCGAAGCGCTCCGTCACCGCCTGCTCGCACGCGACCTTCAGCCCGCCGTAGTGCTCCATGTCGTCGTCGGCGACGTCGGGTCCGGGTGGTGCGAGTACGGGCGCCTCGGGGCCCTGGCCCGGGACCGAGTGGTCGGCGTACACGCTGCAGGTGGACACGAACACGTACGACGCGGCCGCGTCGACCAGCGCGTCGACGGCCGCGCGCACCTGGGACGGACGCCTGGACACGTCCACGACCACGTCCCACTGCCGACCGGCGAGCCTCGACCAGTCGGGCCGGTCACGGTCCAGCGGCACGAACGCCGCGCCCTCGGGCACCGGCCCGCTCACTCCGCGGGCGGCGCAGGTGACCTCGTGGCCACGCGCTGCCGCGCTGGCGGCGACGGCGTGGGACAGGAACAGGGTGCCGCCGAGCACGAGGGTCCGCATGCTGCGAGCGTGGTCCCCCTGCGCGCGCTGGACAAGCGAATTTCGCTGCGGGCAGACAGGTAGGCTTCCAGCCACCATGGCGGCCGTCGACGAACTTCTCGGCTTCCCCGCGTACGCCCTCGTCCGGCTGCGCGGCTCCGCCGACGTGCTACTGCTCGGTGGCACCCGCGAGGACTTCGACCTGCTCTCCGACGTCCCCCTCGAGCAGGGCCCGCCCCCCGCCGGCCGGCCCAGGTCGGGCCAGCCCAGATCGGACCAGCACTGGGACCGGCTGCTGTGCGTGCCGTTCCGGCAGATCCGTGAGCGCGGGTACGACGTGCACGACGACGGCGCACCGCTGTCGGCGATCGCCATCGAGCACGAGCGCGCCGTACCCGTCGACGTACTGCTGGCCGAGCTGCCCGACGAGCCGGTCACCACCGACGGCAGTGGCGGGTTCGACACCAGCGACGAGGAGTACGGCCGCGTCGTCGAGGCGATCATCCGCGACGAGATCGGCACCGGCCAGGGGGCCAACCTCGTCGTCGGGCGCAACTACCGCACCCGGCTGGCCGACTGGGACCATCGCAAGGCGCTGAGCGTGTTCCGGCGGCTCGTCGAGCGCGAGCGCGGAGCGTACTGGACCTTCTGCGTCTTCACCGGCGACCGGTGGCTGATCGGCGCCAGTCCCGAGCGCCACGTGAGCGTGCACGGCGGCGACGTGCGGATGAACCCCATCAGTGGAACGTTCCGCCTACCGAGAGGCGACCGTGGGCCCAGCCACGTGACCGAGCTGAAGGAGCAGCTACTCGGGTTCCTCGCCGACGAGAAGGAGATCTACGAGCTGTTCATGGTCGTCGACGAGGAGCTGAAGATGATGTGCGACATCTGCTCCGAGGGCGGCCAGGTGCTCGGGCCCTACCTGAAGCCGATGACCCACCTCATCCACACCGAGTACCTCCTGGCCGGGCGCTCCCACCATGACGTCCGCGACGTGCTGCGCGACTCGATGTTCGCCGCGACCGTCACGGGCAGCCCGGTGGAGAACGCGTGCCGGCTGATCAAGACGTACGAGCCGGAGGGCCGCGGCTACTACGCCTCGGTGCTCGCCCTGCTCGGCCGGGACCGCGAAGGAGCGCCCACCGCCGACGCCCCGATCCTCATCCGCACCGGCGACGTGTCCCTCGACGGAGCGCTCAAGGTCACCGCCGGGGCGACCCTGGTGCGTGACTCCGACCCGGCGTACGAGACCGCGGAGACCCACGCCAAGGCCGGCGGGATCCTCAACGCCTTCGGTCTGGTCGACGCGCCGACCCAGACGCGGGCGGGCGTGCGCGACCTTGTCGTGGACGAGGACGTGCTGATCGCCCTGGCGTCGCGCAACCAGCGGCTGAGCCGGTTCTTGATGACCGACCAGTCCGACACCGGCGCCGTCCCCGACCTCGTCGGCAGGACGGCGGTGGTGCTCGACGGCGAGGACGACTTCATCAACATGCTCCGGCACGTCCTCACCGTGATGGGGGTGAAGGTGTCGGTGGTGCGGCATGACGCGTGGCGGCCCGGCAGCCTGGACGGGTTCGACCTGGTGGTCGTGGGACCCGGCCCGGGTGACCCGCGCGACGGCGACCATCCCAGGATCGCCGTGCTCCGGGAGGCCGTGCGCGGCTTGCTGGCGAGCGGGCAGAGGTTCCTGGCCGTCTGCCTGGGCCACCAGGTGCTGTGCGGTGAGCTGGGGCTTCCGCTGCACTACAAGGACATCGTCTTCCAGGGCACGCAGACGAAGGTGCAGGTGCTCGGCCGCGAGGAGAACGTCGGCTTCTACAACACGTTCGTCTGCCGCGTCGACGACGACAGCGTGCTGCCGTCCGGCGTACACGTCGACCGCGACCGCCGGACCGGCGACGTGCACGCGATCAGCGGCCCGCACTACCGCGGTATCCAGTTCCACGCCGAATCTATCCTGTCCGAGAACGGCTATGCCATCGTCCGTGACCTTGTCCTCGGCCTCTTCGGCTGACACGCCGGGTCCCGCGAGGTTGTCAGGCGCTGCCTGCACCGGGGACCAGCGCGCGCCTGACACCTTGCGTGTTGTGGTCGTCGACCACCACGACTCCTACACCTACAACCTCGTGCACCTCATCGCCGGGGTGACCGGCGAGCTCCCTCCCGTCGTCGAGCACGACGCGGTCACAGCGGAGGCCCTGCTGGGCGGGGCCTTCACGCACGTGGTGCTCTCGCCCGGCCCCGGCCACCCCGACGACCCCGGCGACTTCGCGGTCGGCCGCGAGGTGCTGCGGCGCGCCACGATCCCGGTGCTGGGCGTGTGTCTGGGGATGCAGGGCCTGGTCGCGGCCTACGGCGGTCGGGTCGACCGGGTCGAGCCGGCGCACGGGGAGGTGGCGTTGGTCGAGCATGGTGGCACGGGCCTGTTCGCGGGCGTCCCGCGACCGTTCGAGGCGGTGCGCTACCACTCGCTGGCGGCCGTCGAGGTGCCCGACGTGCTCGCGGTGACCGCACGGAGCGCCGGCGTGGTGATGGCCGTGGAGCACCGCAGCAGACCGCTGTTCGGCGTGCAGTTCCACCCGGAGTCGGTGCTGAGCCGGTACGGCGCCCGCCTCGTCGCGAACTTCCTCCGCACCGGCCGATGACCCCGCAGCGCGCCCTGCCGTGGACCGACCCGGAGGCGGTGTTCGCCGCCGTCGCCGCCTGCCACGAGCGAGTGTTCTGGCTCGACGGCGGAGGTGCCCGTGACTGGTCGGGCCGCTACTCCTACCTGGGCTGGCTCGAGCCGGGGGAGCTGAGTCTGACCTACGACGCGGCGACCCGCACGGTCCTGGAGCACGACGGCCACAGCGACCGCGTCGTCGGAGCGGACATCTTCGCGGTGCTGGACGAGCGCACCCACGCCGCGCAGGCGGGCGCCGGGTTCAGCGGGTGGGTGGGGTACTTCGGTTACGCGTGCCGGCCGGACCTGCCCGCGCTGCTCGGGTCGCCGGAGGTTCCGGACGCCATGTGGATGCGGGTCGGGCGCTACGCGGTCTTCGACCACCAGGCCCACACCGTGCGGCTGCACGGCGCCGAGGCACTGCCGACTCCGCGACCAACCCCCGAACCGTCCCCCGAGCCGTCCCCTGAGCCCACGTCCGTGCCGGCCGCCGGGGCCACGCAGGCGGGCTACCGGGAGGCGTTCGACCGCGTGCAGGAGCACCTGCGCGCCGGCGACTCCTACGAGACCAACCTGACCTACCGGGTCGACGTACACAGCGCCGCCGACCCTGCGCTCGTCTACCTGCGGCTGCGCCGGCTCAACCGTGCGCCGTACTCCGCGTTCCTTCGCCACGGTGGCGTCTCGGTGCTCAGCTCGTCGCCGGAGCGGTTCGCCACGGTCGGTGCCGACCGCGTGCTGGAGACCCGACCGATCAAGGGGACCACCGAGCGCAGCGACGACCCGGAGGTGGACCGGCAGCGTCGCGTCCTGCTGTGCACCGATGCGAAGTTCCGCGCCGAGAACCTCATGGTCGTGGACCTGCTGCGCAACGACCTCTCGACCGTGTGCGAGGTGGGGACGGTGGAGGTGCCGGACCTGATGCACGTGGAGTCCTATCCCAGCGTGCACCAGCTGGTGACCACGGTGCGCGGCCGGCTGCGGCCGGACGTGTCGGCGGTGCGAGCGGTCGAGGCGCTGTTCCCCGGCGGGTCGATGACCGGCGCCCCCAAGCTGCGCACCATGCAGATCATCCGCGAGGTGGAGTCGACCGCCCGCGGCGTCTACGCCGGTGCTCTGGGATGGGTCGGCGACGGCGGGCGCGTCGACCTCGGCATCGTCATCCGCACGCTGGTGCACCACGGCGCGACCTACACCCTCGGGACCGGCGGCGGCATCACGGTGCGGTCGGAGCCGCGGTCCGAGTTCGACGAGAGCCGGTGGAAGGCCGAGCGCCTGCTGCGCGCGCTCAGCGGCGCCTGACATCTTCCGTGGTGGTCGGGAAGGTCAGCTGGCGTTGCCGCCCTCGTCGCTGCCGAGCTTCAGGGTGATCGTCTGCTCGTTGCCGTTGCGCACGACGGTCAGCTCCACCTCGTCGCCGGGCCGGTAGGTGCGCACCATCGCGACCAGGCTGTCCGACGACGAGATGATGTTGTCGTCGACCTTGGTGATCACGTCACCGCGCTGCAGGCCGGCCTCGGCAGCGGCCGTGCCGTCGGAGACGGAGCGCACCACCGCGCCGCCGGGAAGGCCGTCCTCGTTCTCGGGGGTGCCGACCGTGACGCCCAGCCGGGCGTGGGTGGGCTGCTCACCGTTGACCAGCTGCTGGGCGATCGGCTCCGCCTCGTCGATCGGGATCGCGAACCCGAGCCCGATGGAGCCGGCCTCCCCGGACAGGTTCGTCGTGCTCCTGATCGCGGTGTTGATGCCGATCACCTCGCCGTCCATGTTGACCAGCGCGCCGCCGGAGTTGCCGGGGTTGATGGCGGCGTCGGTCTGGATGGCAGGGAAGATGGTCGACTGCGCGCCCGGCGCGTTGCCCGCGGACACCGGCCGGTGCATCGCGCTGACGATGCCGCTCGTCACCGTGCTCTCCAGCCCGAAGGGCGACCCGACCGCGACCACCTGCTCGCCGACGTCGACGGAGGCGGAGTTACCGAGCGCGGCGGGGACCAGCCCGGAGACGTCGTCGGCCTTGATCACCGCGATGTCGGTCAGCGGGTCGGTACCGAGGACGCGGGCGCTGGCCGTGCTCCCGTCGTTGAACGAGACCGCGACGTTGCCGCCACCCTCGGCGACCTCGACCACGTGGTTGTTGGTCAGGATCACGCCGTCGGAGCTGAGGATGATCCCCGATCCGGAGCCCTGGCCGTCGCCCGACGAGACGTCGATCTTCACCACCGAGGGCAGGACCTCCTGCGACACCGCCTCGACCGACCCCGACGGCGCGGTGTCGGAGCCTTCGTCGGAGCTCGACGCCTGCGTGCCCTGCAGGGACTCGATGACCGGTGAGCCCTCCGGGTCGGCGAGCGCGTCGTAGCCCGCGGCGCCGGCCACCCCGGCCAGGCCGCCGGCCACGATCGCGGCGAGCAGCAGGGCGACCGGCCGCTTGCTGCGCTTGGGGCGGCGCTGCGGCGGCGGGTACAGCGGCGGCGCGGAGTGGCCGAACTCGCCACCGTCGCCGGGCCTCATCAGCGGGCCGGAGGCGTGCGTCGGTCCCGGCGGCATCGGTCCCTGCGGCGGTGACTGCGCCCAGTACGGCGACCCGTAGCCGCCCCCGCCCTGCGGGCGGTACGGCGGTGGCGCCGGCTCGGAGGGGATCGGCTGCGTGTGTTCGTCCTGGCCGGCCTGATGGCTCGGGTCCTGGCCGTAGTCGTGGCCGTAGTCGTGGCCGTAGTCCGGGCCGCCCTGCTCCTGGGCGTGGTCCTGGCCGTAGTCGTGGCCGTAGCGGTCGCCGGGGTTGGTCGGGTTCGTCATGTCCTCGATAGTGCCCACTGAGTCTGAGAAGCAACTAAGAGGCGCCTGTTGGTCTCCCAAGAGTCGCGTGCGGCTGCGCGCGCTCGCCGGCCTCGCCGCGTTCGGCAGCGGGGAGGGTCAGGCGGAAGATCGCGCCGCCCTCCGGCGTACGGCCGGCGTCGATCGACCCGCCGTGCCGCTCGGCCGCCTGCCGCACGATGGCCAGGCCCAGTCCCGAGCCCGGCAGCCGGCGTGCCTCCGAGGCACGGTAGAAGCGCTCGAAGATGTGCGGCAGGTCCTGTCCGGAGATGCCCCGCCCCTGGTCGGCGACGTCCAGCACACCGTTGACCAGGCGTACGGTGACCACACCGCCCGGGGGACTCCACTTCACCGCGTTGTCGAGGAGGTTGACCACCGCCCGGTCGAGCGTCTGCGGCTCGCCGATCACCGGCCACGGCTCCACGTGGACGTCGAAGTCGACCGACCCGGCCCGCCGGCGGACCCGGTCCACGGCGTGGTCGACGATGTCGGCCAGATCCACCGACTCCGGCTCGGCGGTGCTCGGCTCGTCGCGGGCCAGCTGCACCAGGTCGTGGATGAGGATCGTGAGCTCCTCCAGCTGGGAGCGCACGTCGGTGAGCAGCTCCTGCCGCGACTGCGGGTCGAGGCCGCCCTGCGCGTCCGCCTGGGTGAGGAGGTCGATGTTGGTGCGCAGCGACGTCAGCGGCGTCCGCAGCTCGTGGCCGGCATCGGCCACCAGCTGGCGCTGCCGTTCCCGTGAGGCGCCGAGCGCCGTCAGCATCTCGTTGAACGCGGCGGCCAGCCGGGCGATCTCGTCGGAGCCGGACACCGCGATGGGCCGGAGCTGGTCGGTGCGCGCGACCTCCTCCGCCGCGGAGGTGAGCCGGCGCACCGGCCGCAGCCCCGACCGGGCCACGCCCATGCCGAAGGCGCCGGCCACCACGACGCCCAGGCCTCCGACGATCAGCATCACGACGCCGAGCTTGCCGAGCGTGTCCTGGGTCGGTTCGAGCGTCTGCGCCAGCGCCAGCGCGGTGCCCGGCTGGGTCGGGACCGTCACCACCCGGTAGTCGACGCCGTCGGAGCTGCGGACCGAGCGGATGGCGTACGGGTCCCGGCCGCGCGCGACGGCGAGCTCGGGCTGCCCGAGGACGAGGTTCCCGGCATCCTCCTGCGGCGGCAGGTAGACGCTGCCGTCGGCGCGCACCGTGGCGAACCGGACGTCCGCGGCGCCCAGCCAGGCCGACGGAATCTGCTGCATGGTCGCCTCCGGCACCAGGCCCGCGTCGGCGGCGGCGGTGGCGCGGTTGAGCAACGAGCTGTCCAGCGAGGAGTACAGCTGGTGGCGCAGGGTCACGTACGCCGCCAGGCTGGTCACCGCGACCGCGATGCCGACGGCGATCGCGGTCAGCGCGGTCACCCGGTGAGCCAGCGACAGCCGCGTCATGGCGCGTTCTCCCGCAGCACGTACCCGACACCGCGCACGGTGTGCAGCAGCCGCGCCTCACCCTCGGTCTCGGTCTTGCGGCGCAGGTAGCCGATGTAGACCTCGAGCGAGTTGGCGGTGGTGGGGAAGTCGATACCCCAGACCTCCTCGAGGATGAACGACCGCTCCAGCACCCGGCGCGGCCGGCGCAGGAACAGCTCGAGCAGCGTGAACTCGGTGCGGGTCAGCGAGATCTCCCGGTTCCCTCGCCGGACCTCACGGGTCGCCGGGTCCAGCGAGAGGTCGGCGAACCGCAGGACCTCCGTGGTGCTGCCGGTGTCGGCGCCGCCGTGCCGGCGCAGCAGCGCCCGGAGCCGCGCCAGGAGCTCGTCGAGGGCGAACGGCTTGGTCAGGTAGTCGTCGGCGCCCGCGTCGAGCCCGTCGACGCGGTCGGCCACCGCCTCCCGGGCGGTCAGCACCAGGATCGGCAGGTCGTTGCCCGCGGAGCGTAGCGCCCGGGTGGTGTCGAGACCGTCGAGGCGCGGCATCATCACGTCGATGACGACCGCGTCGGGCTGCCGGGCACCTATCTGCGCCAGGGCGTCGGCGCCGTCGCCGGCCACGTCGACGTCGTACCCGTTGAACGACAGCGAACGCCGCAGCGACTCCCGGACCGCCGGGTCGTCGTCGACGACGAGGATGCGCATGGCACCAGCGTGCCACCTCGACCTGAGATACGACTGAACGTCAGATCCCGTAGGCCTCCAGCACCCGCAGCCAGACCTCGCTGATGGTCGGGAACGGCGGCACCGCGTGCCACAACCGCTCGAGCGGCACCTCACCCGCGATCGCGACCGTGGCCGAGTGCAGCAGCTCGGCGACGTCCTGGCCGACGAAGGTCGCACCGACCACGACGTGGCGGTACTCGTCGATGACGACGTGGGCGGTGCCGGTGTAGCCGTCGGCGTGCAGCGAGGCTCCGGCAACACCCGCGAGCGGGATCTCGATGGAGCGGACCTCCAGCCCGTTGCGCTCGGCCATCCCCTGCGTCATCCCGGCCATGCAGACCTCGGGGTCGGTGAAGATGACCTGGGTCGGCACGGTGTGGTCGGCCCATGCCGTCATGCCGGGAGCGTCGTCCGGCTCGGCGTTGGCGCGGGCGGCGATCACGTCACCGGCCGCACGGGCCTGGTACTTGCCCATGTGCGTGAGCAGGTTGCGGCCGTTGACGTCACCGACGGCGTAGAGCCAGCCACCGTCGGCTTCGGGGACGCGCATTGTCTCGTCCACGTGCAGGTAGTCGCCCGGCTCGATGCCGACGGTCTCCAGACCCAGGTCGGCCGTGTTCGGCCGCCGGCCCAGGGCCACCAGCACCTCGTCGGCCGTCACGGTGCTCCGGTCGGAGAGGGTCGCCACGACCTCACCGGTGTCGTCGCGCCGGATGGCGGTGACCCGCTTGTCGGTGCGCACGTCGACGCCGGCCTCCTGCAGCCCGTCGGCGACCAGGTCGGCGGCGAACTCCTCGAGCCGGCCCAGCAGCCGCCGCGACCTGGCCACGAGCGTGACCGCGGAGCCCAGACCGGCGTACGCCTGCGCGAACTCGCACGCGACGACGCCACCTCCGAGGACGAGCAACCGTCCGGGAACCTGCTCGGCACTGGCGGCCTCGACGTTGGTCCACGGCCGTACGTCGGCGAGCCCCTCGATCGGCGGGACCGCCGCGCTGCTGCCCACCGCGACGGCCACGGCGTGGTTCGCGGTCAGCGGGACCTGGCCGTCGGCGGTCTCCACGGTCACCTGCCGGGGCCCGCTGATCCGGCCATGGCCGCGGAACAGGTCGATGCCCTCGGACTTCAGCCACTGCACCTGGCCGCTGTCGTCACCCCTGCCGGTGAAGGAGTCGCGCCGGTCCAGCACCCCGCGCGCCACCAGCGACGCCGGGGTGAGTCCCTGGACGCGCGCGGAGGCGGCCACCGCGTGCACCGGTCGTAGCATCGCCTTGGTCGGGATGCAGGCGAAGTAGCTGCACTCGCCGCCGACCAGTCGTGACTCCACCATGCAGACGCTCAGGCCCCCGCGTCGTGCCCGAGCGGCCACGTTCTCCCCGACCGGGCCTGCCCCGACCACGACGAGGTCATACGTGCGGTCCCCGCCCAAGATGCCCATAACGGAACACTAGGCGCAGAGGCGGGGGTGGCGTGGGATCTTCGCGGACGTGCATCCCCATGCGCGCGGGAACCTTGGTCCGTCAGCAGGGTGGGCAGTGTGTCAGTCGTCGCGTCCGGCGGTGCCGTCGAGCAGTGACCGTGCGGCGTCGGCCGCGCGAACGCCGTAGCCCCCACCGAAGAGCACCGCGTGCACGAGCAGCGGGTGCAGCTGGTGCAGTGGCACGCGTTCGCGCCAGCCTTCGGCCAGGGGGGCCGTCTCGTGGTAGGCGTCGAGGATCCGGGAGAGATGCGGGGAACCGAACAACGCGAGCATCGCCAGGTCGGTCTCGCGGTGACCCCCGTGTGCGGCCGGGTCGATCAGCCACGCCTGACCGTCCGACCCCCACAGCACGTTGCCCGACCACAGGTCGCCGTGGACGCGCGCCGGAGGCTCCGCAGGACCGGCGAAGTCGTCGATCCGACGAATGACCTGCTCGACGGCGTCGCCGTTCTCGGCGCCGATGACGCCCCGGTCCCGGGCGGCCTTCAGGTACGGCAGCACCCGCCGGGTGGCGTAGAACTCGGCCCACGTGTCGGCGGGCCTGTTGGGCAGCGGCAGCGTGCCGATGAAGCCGTCCTCGTCGGCTCCGAAGCTCCTCGCTCCGGCGCGATGGGTGTCGGCCAGTCTCCCGCCGAACGCCTCGGCCGCCTCCGTCGAGGGGTGCCCGGGTTCGACCCACTCCACGATCAGGCAGTCCTCGGCAGTCGCCAGCATCTGCGGCACGGCGGCGCCGGCGGCCTCGGCGAGCCAGGTCAGCCCGCGTGCCTCGGCGGCGAAGAACGTCTCCGGTGCGTGCGGCCTGGTCTTGACCAGCGCCGAGCGGCCGTCGGAGAGGCGCAGCCGCGTCGCGGTGCAGATGTCACCGCCGGCGACCGGTGTCGTGGCCACCACGGCCGTACCGAGGAGGGCCTCGGCGCGGCTGGCGATGGTGCCCATGCGTGCCATGGCCCTGACCGTACCCGAGCGGCGTGGTCAGCGCAGATGCTCGGCCAGCGCATTCGCCAGGCCCTCGGAGGCACGCTCGACGATCCGCAGCACATGGGTGAAGCCGTCGTCCCCGCCGTAGTAGGGGTCGGGCACCTCGCGGTCACCGAAGTCCGCGTGCGGGTCGAAGTCGCGGAACATGCGCACGCGTTCCGTGGCCGTCCCCTGGTCCGGCGCCAGCGCGGAGATGTCGCGGAAGTTGTTCTCGTCCATGGCCAGGATGAGGTCGTGCCGGTCGTACCAGTCCTCGGTGAACTGCTGCGCGCGGTGCGCGGACCCGTCGTAGCCCGCCCCCGCCAGCACTGCGGCGGCGCGGCGGTCCATCGGGTGGCCGAGGTGCCAGTCGCCGGTGCCCGAGGAGTCCACCTCGACACGGTCGGAGATGCCGGCGCGCTCCAGGGCTCTGCGCAACACCACGTGCGCGATTGGGGAGCGGCAGATGTTGCCGAGACAGACCACAGCGACGCGGTAGGGCCCGTCGGTGGTGCGGGATCGAGGAAGCTGCGACGCCGGCGCCATGGATCAGCCCCTCCGTTCCGGCAGCAGCAGGCCGATGGCCGCGCTCGCCAGCGAGATCACGATGCCGCCGAACAGCGCGGTCCAGAAGCCGTCGACCTCGAACGGCACGCTGACCTGGTCGGCGATCCAGGAGGTGAGCAGCAGCATCAACGCGTTGACGACCACGAAGAACAACCCGAGCGTGAGGATGTAGAACGGCGCCGACAGCAGCGCGACGACCGGCCGGACGAAGGCGTTGACCAGGCCGAAGATCGCCGCGACGACGAGCAGGGTGACCAGCTGCTCGTTGCGCGTGGCGCCCCCGATCGCGATGCCCTCGAAGACCCAGGCCGCGACCGCCAGCGCGGCGGCGGCGGTCACCACCGTCAGCAGCAGCTTCATGGGCTCGATCCTAGTCAGCGTCGGGCCGGTGTCTCGGCGCAGCCGGGCCGTGTGGCCGCCGGTGGATCGCGTCGACGAGCGACTTCTCGGCCCCGGCCAGGTGGTGCTCGAGCGCGCGGACGGCCTCGGCGGTCCGGCCGCTTTCCAGCAGGCTGACGAGCTCGCGGTGTGCCGAGACCTGCTCGCGGGCGTTCCTGCGCACCCGGTCGACCCGCGCCAGTGCCAGCCGGATCTCCGCGTTCAGCGCATCGGCGGTGGACAGCAGGCGTTCGCTGCCGATGAGTCCGACCAGCGCGCGGTGGATGTCCAGGTGCGCGGCGGTGAGTGCCGCGGGGCTGGCGCCGGAGCGGGCCGTCCGGGCGAAGGCGTCCAGCGCCTCCCGCACGGCATCCTGCTGCTCGACGGTAGCGGTCGCCCACTGCCGGGCCCCGGCGCTCTCCAGCGCCGCGCGGGCGCGGAGCACGTCCCGGACGTCCTCGGCCAGCAGTGCGCTCACCGCGACGCCGCGGTTGGGGACGCGGGTGGCGAGGCCCTCGGCGACGAGGAGCGACAGCGCCTCCCGGATGGTGCTGCGCGCCACCCCGATCTGCTCCGCCAGGGCCACCTCGCGCAGCGGCGTGCCGGGTGCGAGCTCACCCTCGAAGAGGGCGCGGCGCAGCTCCTCGGTCACGCGCTCGACCGTCGACGAGTGCTCGACGTGCAGCGACTCGTACACCGGACCGCTCCCCTCGTGGTTCCGGTTTCCGTCTGTGCACAGTCTGCCGTACCATCCGTGTGTCAGATTGTCTGACAATCAGCCACGGATGGCTGACCCCGGCCGACGCGACAGAAGGGAGGGCACGAGATGGGCGAGACGAGAGCCGAGCCGCTCGAATGGGGCCGCCGCTACCTGCTGGTGAGCCCGGACCACTTCCGGGTGGACTACCGGATCAACCCGTTCATGGACCTCACCGCGCAACCGGACCCGGCGCGCGCCCGGGAGCAGTGGGAAGGGCTGGTGGCGGCCCTGCGGGCGGCCGGCGCCGATGTCGACGTGCTCGCGCAGCGGCCGGACGCGCCGGACATGGTCTATGCGATGAACCTCGGCCTCGCGATCGACGTCCCACCCGCCGGGGGCCGCCGTTGCGTGCTGTCGCACATGCGGTACGCCGAGCGTCGGATGGAGACCCGGACGGCCCGGCAGTGGTTCGACGGCGCGGGGTTCGTCACGTCGTACGTCGGCCGCGACGGCGTCGGTGCGCACTTCGAGGCCGGCGACGCCTTCCCGTTCGGCGACGCGCTCGTCGTGGGCTACGGCCCGCGCACCGACGAGCTCGGCCTCAAGCACCTGGCCACCGAGCTCGACGTGCGGGTCCGCGGGCTGCGCATCGCGCATCCCGCGATGTACCACCTCGATCTTGCCTTCTGCCCGTTGGACCGCACGAGGGCCCTCGTCTGCCCGGCCGCGCTGGACGAGGAGTCCGCCCGGGCGGTGCTGGAGCTGGTGCCGGAGCCGGTGATCCTCACCGAGGAGGAGGCGCTGACCACGTTCTGCGCCAACTCCGTGGTGGTCGGGCGCACCGTCGTGATGCCCGGCTGCCCCGACCGAGTGCGCGCCCGGCTGGAGGCGTGGGGGTTCGAGGTGGTGGTGGTCGACGTGGGCGAGTTCCACAAGGGCGGCGGTTCCGTCCGATGCCTCACCAACCCGCTGGACGTCATGGTGGGGCGTGACCTGCCGAGCGTGCCCGGCGGGGAGGTTCTCATCGGGTGAGGGCGGCCAGCACGGCCGGCCATGCGGGGGACACCGGGTCGACCAGCGCGAAGTGGTCGACATCGGGGAGCTCGACGTAGTCGACGTCCCGCAGCGCGCGCGACATCTGCACCGGCACCTGCTGGTCCCGGTCGCCGTGCAGCACCACCACCTCGACGTTGCCGGGGAGCATCCGCGCCGGGTCTGCCGCGGCGTACTCCTGCACCAGCTCGTCCGGGGGCCCCCCCATCAGTGCCGCCACGGCCCCCGCGCCGAGGTCGCGCGCGTGTGCCTCGGGCAGGTCCGCCACCGGCGCCAGCGCCACGACGCGCCGGACACGCGGCAGCGCCGGGCGGCCGGTATGCAGCCCCAGCAGCATGGCCAGGTGGCCTCCGGCGGAGTGTCCCAGCACGGTGACCTCGTCCAGGGCCAGCCGTTCGGGCACGACATCCTCCAGCAGCCGCAGCCGGCGGAAGGCGGTGGCGACGTCGTCGAAGGTCGCGGGCCAGCCGCCGTCGCCGTCGGTCCGCCGGTACTCCGGCGTCACGACCGCCCAGCCCGCACCGGTCAGCGCCTGTGCCAGGGGCCGGGTGTGGGTGCGGTCGAACTCCTCGCGCCAGAAGCCGCCGTGGACGAGGAAGACCACCGGGGCCGGACCGGACGTGGTCACCGGCAGGTGTACGTCGAGGAGATGGTCGCTGTGGTCGCCGTACCTGACGACCGCGTCGGGACGTGCCGCTGGTCGGGTCAGCACGTCACGTGCATCCATGCGAGGAGGGCTCACCAGGCGACGATAGAGTCCCCCGCATGACCACGTGGGAATACGCGACCGTGCCTCTGCTCATTCATGCGACCAAGGACATCCTCGACAACTGGGGACAGGACGGCTGGGAGCTGGTACAGGTGGTGCCAGGCCCCAACCCTGAGAACGTCGTCGCCTACCTCAAGCGCGAGAAGTCCTGATGTCCAGCCCCGAGCAGCGTCTCGCCGACATGGGCCTGACCATCCCGGAGGTGGCCAAGCCGGTGGCCGCCTACGTGCCAGCGGTGCGCACCGGCAACTACGTGCTCACCTCCGGCCAGCTGCCGTTGCGGGAGGGCCAGCTGCTCTACACCGGCAAGGTCGGCGGCGGAGTCAGCGAGGACGAGGGCTACGAGTGCGCGCGGCGGTGCGCGCTCAACGCGCTGGCCGCGGTGAAGGCGGAGATCGGTGACCTGGCGGCGGTGACCCGCGTCGTCAAGGCGACCGTGTTCGTGGCCTCGACGCCGCACTTCCACGCCCAGCCGCAGGTCGCCAACGGTGCCTCCGAGCTGCTGGGCGAGGTGTTCGCCGATGCCGGGCAGCACGCCCGCTCAGCCGTCGGCGTGGCCGTACTTCCCCTCGACGCCCCGGTCGAGGTCGAGGTCATGGTGGAGGTCTCCTGAGCGGCATGGACCTGACCCGGCGAGTGCCGCGCCAGCTGGTCGAGCAGGCGCAGGCGTTCCTCAACGGCGACCGCGCACCCGCAGCACCGCGGGACGCGGCGACGGTGGTGCTGCTGCGGCCGGACCCGGCTGGGGAGCAGGGCGTGGAGGTCTACCTGCTGCGCCGCCACCTCGGCATGGAGTTCGCCGGCGGCATGTACGTCTTCCCCGGCGGCGGGGTCGACGACCGGGACCAGGACAGCGAGATCGCCTGGGTCGGACCGCCCGCCCGCGAGTGGGCCGAGCGGCTGGCCTGCTCCGAGTCGCGGGCCCGGGCCCTGGTGTGTGCCGCGGTGCGCGAGACGTTCGAGGAGTCCGGCGTGCTGCTGGCCGGTCCCACCTCCGACAGCGTCGTGGCCGACACCACCGGGGAGGACTGGGAGCGGGACCGCCTCGCGCTGGTGGACCGCGAGCTCAGCTTCGCGGCGTTCCTGCACCGCCGCAGCCTGGTGCTCCGCTCGGACCTGCTCGCGGCGTGGACGCACTGGATCACCCCCGAGTTCGAGCCACGCCGCTACGACACGCGGTTCTTCGTCGCCGTGCTTCCGACCGGCCAGGTCACCCGCGACGTGTCCACCGAGTCCGACAAGGTCAGCTGGATGCGGCCGCGAGAGGCGCTGGCCTCCGTGGACGACGGCGGCATGCAGATGCTGCCGCCCACCTACGTCACGCTGCAGGACATGGCCGCGCTCACCCGCCCGGGAGAGGTCCTGCGCGTCGCTGCCGAGCGGGTGATCCGGCCCATCCTGCCGACGCTGCGCTTCGACGACGGCGGCGCCGTCCTCAGCGTGGAGTGAGGCGATGGGTTCCTGGCGGGGCGGTGCGTTCGGGCAGCGGGCGACGTGCGTGCTCGCGCCCAACGCCAACGAGATGACGCTCGACGGCACCAACACCTGGGTGCTGCGCGAGCCCGGGGGGCGGCGCAGCGTCGTGGTCGACCCGGGACCGCTGCACCAGGGGCACCTCGACGCGGTGCTCGAGAGCGCGGGCCCGGTGGGCGTGGTGCTGTTGACCCACGGGCATCTCGACCACTCCGAGGGCGCGGCCCGGCTGGCCGAGATGGCCGGCTGCGGGGTCCGCGCGCTCGACCCCGCCCATCGGCTCGGCAGCGAGGGGCTCGGTGACGGGGACGTCGTCGACGTCGACGGCCTGGAGGTCCGGGTGGTGGGTACGCCGGGACACACCGCCGACTCGCTGTCGTTCGTGCTGTCCGCCGAGGACGCGGTGCTCACCGGTGACACCGTGCTGGGGCGCGGGACCACCGTGGTGGCGCACCCCGACGGCCGGCTGGGCGCCTACCTCGACTCGCTGCGGCTGCTGCACCGGCTGGCCGAGGAGCGGGAGGTCGACCGGGTGTGGCCGGGGCACGGTCCCGTGATCGACGACGCTCTCGCCGTGCTCGACTACTACCTACGGCACCGAGCCGAGCGGCTCGACCAGGTCCGCACCGCCGTGGAGGAGGGGGCGAGCACGCCGCACGAGGTCGTGCAGCGGGTGTACGCCGATGTCGACCCGGTGTTGTGGCCGGCCGCGGAGCTGTCGGTGCGCGCGCAGCTGGACTACCTGCGGGACTAGCGGGCCCGGCGGCGCAGCCGCTCGACGTCGAGCAGCACCACCGACCGCGGCTCCAGGCGCAGCCACCCCCGCTGCGCGAAGTCGGCCAGCGCCTTGTTGACCGTCTCCCGGGAGGCGCCGACGAGCTGGGCCAGCTCCTCCTGGGTCAGGTCGTGGTGCACGTGGACGCCGTCATCGGCGGTGCGGCCGAACCGCGCCGACAGGTCGAGCAGCGCCTTCGCCACCCGGCCGGGAACGTCGGAGAACACCAGGTCGGCGACCACGTCGTTGGCCTTGCGCAGCCGCGCAGCGAGCTGGGACAGCAGCCCGCGGGCCACCTCGGGGCGCCCGCGCAGCCAGTGCACCATCTCGTCATGGGTGAGCGCCAACATCGACACGTCGGTCACCGCGGTGACGGTCGCGGACCGCGGGCCGGGGTCGAACAGCGACAGCTCGCCGAACATCTGGCCGGGCCCGAGCACCGCCAGCAGGTTCTCGCGACCGTCGCTGGAGCTGCGGCCGAGCTTGATCTTGCCGTCGGCGACCACGAACAGCCGGTCGCCGGAGTCGCCCTCGCGGAACAGCACCTCACCACGCCGGATCTTCTGCTCGGTCATGGAGGCGCGCAGCGCCGAGGCCGCCTCGTCATCGAGAGCACTGAACAGCGGAGCCTGACGCAGTACGTCGTTGTCCACCCGGTCCTCCTTGCTCGTTTCACGGGAGACGACCCGCCCCCCAGCAGCCTGCAGCAACGGTGTCTAGCGTCACAGTCTGACGCATTCCTGCTCCACCCTGCCACGTAGGCTTGTCCATCATGTCGACCACCCAGCCCGTGGAGAGCCCGCTGGCGCTCACCCGCCGTGCCCGGCGGATGAACCGCGCACTGGCCGCCACCTATCCCGACGCGCACTGCGAGCTCGACTTCGAGTCGCCGCTGCAGCTGCTCGTCGCGACGGTGCTCTCGGCGCAGACCACGGACCGGCGGGTCAACGCGGTCACGCCGACCCTGTTCGCCAAGTACCCAGATGCCGGCGCCCTAGCCGCTGCCGACCGGTCCGAGCTGGAGGCGCTGATCCAGCCGACCGGGTTCTTCCGGGCCAAGACCGACACCCTGCTCAAGCTCGCGCAGGTGCTCTGCGACGACTTCGGGGGCGAGGTGCCGCGGCGGATGACCGACCTCGTCACCCTCCCCGGCGTCGGGCGCAAGACCGCCAACGTCGTGCTCGGCAACGGCTACGGCATCCCGGGCATCTCCGTCGACACCCACTTCGGGCGGCTGGTCCGGCGCTTCGGCTGGACCGACGAGACCGACCCGGTCAAGGTCGAGCATGCGGTGGGCGCGCTGTTCCCGCGCCGCGACTGGATCGACCTCAGCCAGCGCGTCATCTGGCACGGCCGGCGGCGCTGCCATGCCCGTACGCCGGCGTGCGGCGCCTGCCCGCTGGCGCGCATGTGCCCGTCCTACGGCGCCGGCCCCACCGACCCGGAGGTTGCCGAGGCGCTGGTGAAGACGGAGGGGCGTGCGTGAGTCGGCTCGTCGTCCTTGCCGCGGCGGTCGCCCTCCTCGTCGTCGGCTGCGCAGAGGAGCCCGGGCCGCCCGAGGACGCGTTCGCCGGCGACCGGCTTCCGTCGTCCAGCGTCGACGTCGACACGCCGGCGCTGCGCCGGCAGAAGCAGGCGACGGGCATCCAGCCGTGCCCCGCCTCCGACCCCGGCCGCGCGGCGGCAGAGGGCGGGCTGCCCGACGTCACCCTGCCCTGCCTGGGTGGGGGGAGGCCGGTGCACCTTGCCGGCCTGCGCGGCCGGCCGATGGTGATCAACCTGTGGGCGTCGTGGTGCACGCCCTGCCGCGACGAGCTGCCCGTGCTGCAGGACTTCTACGAGCGTGCCGAGGGCAAGCTGCTCATGCTCGGTGTGGACTTCGAGGACACCCGGCCGGGCGCCGCGCTGCAGCTGCTGCAGGAGACCGGCGTGACCTACCCGCAGGTGGCGGACTTCGACAAGGCGATCGACGCGGGGCTGGGCCGTCACCCGGTGCCGATGACCGTGCTCGTCGACGCCCACGGTGCCGTGGTCGCGAAGCTGCCGCTGGAGATCACCTCCGTCGACCAGCTCGCCGACCTGGTCGAGGAGTCGCTGGGGGTGCAGGTCTGATGGCCGCCTCCCAGGACGGCGGCCGGCCGGCGTGGCTGGAGGAGCTCCTCCAGGCCGTCGCGGGGATCAGAGGCGCGGATCTGTCGAGCTTCCTGCCCCCGTCCGACGGCTCGGCCCGGCAGGCCGCCGTACTGATGCTGTTCGGGGAGGGCGCCGACGGGCCCGACGTACTGCTGACCGAGCGCTCCCACGACATGCGCTCGCATGCCGCGCAGGTGTCCTTCCCCGGCGGCGCCTGCGACGCCGGCGACAGCAGCCCGGAGCACACCGCCCTGAGGGAGGCGCAGGAGGAGACCGGCGTCGACCCGCACGGCGTCGACGTCGCGGGGCGCCTTCCCGATCTCTACGTGCCGGTCGGCAACTTCGCGGTCACGCCGGTGCTGGCCTGGTGGCGGGAGCCCTCGGAGATCACGGTCGTCGACCCGGCCGAGGTGCACTCGGTGCACCGGGTGCCGGTCGCCGACCTGCTCGACCCGGCGAACCGGTACACGCTGCGCCACCCGTCGGGTTTCGTCGGACCGGCGTTCGTGCTCGACGACCTGTTCGTGTGGGGCTTCACGGCCGGGATCCTGTCGCGGCTGTTCGCGTTCGTCGGCTGGGAGAAGCCGTGGGACGTGGAGCGCTACACCGAGCTCCCTGAGCACATGGAGGAGCGACTCTGGCGGGACCACCGATGAACGTCCTCGACGTGGTGCTGCTGATCTTCGCCGTCGCCTACGCGCTCTCGGGGTACCGCCAGGGCTTCATCGTGGGCGCCTGCGCCACGGCGGGTCTGCTGGTCGGCGGCGCGATCGGGATCTGGGTCGCGCCGATGGTGCTGGAGGGGTACGACCCGTCGCTGACCGTGTCCCTGGCGGCCCTGTGCGGCGTGCTGCTGTGCGCGACGGTCGGGCAGGCCATCGCCGCCTACGCCGGCGGCGCGCTGCGGCGGCGGGTCACCTGGCATCCCGCCCGGGCGCTGGACGCAGTCGGCGGCGCGGCGCTCTCCGGGGCGGCCGCGCTGGTGGTGGCCTGGGCGCTCGGCGTGGCGGTGAGCGGCGCGGAGATCCCGGCGATCAACCGGGAGGTGTCCACCTCCCGCGTGCTGTCGGCCGTCGACCGGGTGCTGCCCGGCAACGCCGACAGCGTGCTCGACGCGCTCAACTCGGTGGTCGACCAGAGCATCTTCCCGCGTTACATCGACCCGTTCGTCCCCGAACGCATCATCAGCGTCGACCCGCCGACCCGGCGCGTGCTGCGCGACCCGCAGGTACGCCGGACCGCACAGAGCGTCGTGAAGATCCTCGGCACCGCCGAGTCCTGCGCGCGCAGCTCCGAGGGCACCGGCTTCGTCTACGCCCCCGGCCGGGTGATGACCAACGCCCACGTCGTCGCGGGGGTCGACGAGCCGGAGGTCATCACCGACTCGGAGAGGCTGCCGGCCGAGGTGGTGCTGTACGACCCCGATCTCGACGTCGCCGTACTCGACGTGGAGGACCTCGACGTGCCGGCCCTGCGCTTCGCGCGCGACGGCGAGTCGGGCGACGCCGGGGCGGTGCTGGGGTATCCCGGCAACGGGCCGTTCCACGGCGAGCCGGCGAGGATCCGCTCCGAGCAGCGGCTGCGCAGCCCCGACATCTACGGCGAGGGGCAGGTCTTCCGCGAGGTGTTCTCGCTGTACGCGAAGGTGCGGCCCGGCAACTCCGGCGGGCCGCTGGTGTCGCCCCGCGGGCGGGTCTACGGCGTGATCTTCGCGGCGTCGGTGTCGGACCCGCAGACCGGCTACGCGCTCACCGCCGACCAGGTCGCCCGCGACGCCAGGGCCGGCCGGCGCTCGTCCACCGTGGTCGACACGGGCCCGTGCAGCAGCTGACTCCCGTCAGCGGAGCCAGTGGAGCAGGGTCGCGTTGAACTCGTCGGGACACTCCTCGTGCGGGAAGTGGCCGGCGCCGTCGAGTACGGCGAGCTCGCGCGGTCCCGTGACCAGGGAGGACGGGAGCCGCGTCGCCGCTGCGCGCGGGATGACGGTGTCCTGGCCGCCCATGACCTGCAGCACCGGCGCTCGCACCGGAGAGCGCATCGCGGCGGCGAACCGGCGGCCGTCGGTCCGCAGGCGCGACCGGACCACCCACCGGTGGTACTCCAACGCGCAGTGCGGTGACGGCCACAGCGACATCGCGGCCCGGTAGCGACGCGCCTGCTCCGCGGTGGGGAACGACGATGAGGGCCCCGACCAGTCGCGCAGCAGCGCCTCGACGTACGCCGCGCCGTGGGCGGCCACCTTGCGCTCCGGGACCCACGGCGTCTGCATCCCCAGCAGATGGCGGCCCAGCCGACGGCTCCGCAGCAGCGTGTTCACCCGCAGCGGATGCGCCGCCGCCACCGGCACGACGCCGCGCACCCGGTCGGCGTGCATGGTCGCGACCGCCCAGGCGATGTAGCCGCCCCAGCCCTGACCCACCAGCACCGCGTCCGGTGCGCCGAGCGAGCGGATCACCCCGACCACGTCGCGGGCGAGCGTCGTGGGGTCGTAGCCGCGTGGCGTCTTGTCGCTGCTGCCGTAGCCGCGCAGGTCCATCGCCACCGCGCGGAAGCCGTGGTCGGCGAGAGCCGGCAGCTGGTCGCGCCACGTCCACCAGAACTCGGGAAAGCCGTGCAGGAGCAGGATCAGCGGCCCGCTGCCGCACTCGGCCACGTGGAACCGGGCCCCGTTGGCGGCGACGTGGCGGTGCACCCAGGGGCCGGGCACCTCAACGGTGGCGTCCAAGGATCAGGAGTGGTCCTTGCCCAGGATCTCCTTGCTCTTCTGGGCCTGCGCGATCGCCCGCTCCGGCGGACCGACCTGCTTGATCTTCTTCACGCCGACGAGGCCGAGAACGGCTGCGACCACGACGTACAGCCCGAACACGATGAGGAACGCCACCGCGCTGTTGATGCCGGGGATCATGTCGATGAAGTAGGCGATCGAGATCGACAGGAGGACGATCGCGAGCAGCCCGAGGAAGGCGGCGGCGCCCAGCAGGCCGGCGCCGATGCCACCGGCGCGCACGCTCACCTTGAGCTCGGACTTGGCCAGGGCGATCTCACCGCGTACCAGGCTGGAGATGTCGCGGCTGGCGTCGGCGACGAGGCGGCCGATCGTCGGCTCGTCGACGCGTTCGTCCGTGGTCGTCATGTGCTCCTCCTCGAGGGCGCCCGCCGGGGCACGCCAGGGGTCGTCATTGGGTACGACCCTAGACGAGGCGCCGGGCTCGGGGCCGCACCGGCCACGCCTCGTCCGGCGACGGAGGCCCCTGCGAAATTCCGCGGCGGGAGCGCAGGAGCGGCGATATCCTGGTCCGCCGAGGCCGACACCGGAGGCCAGCGGTGATGGGGGTAGGGGTTTGCGCGGGGCGAAGCGTGTCGTGTCCATGCTGGGGGCGTCGCTTCTCGTCGGCGTGACGGCGTTCGTGGCGTGGCAGGAGGGCCTGCCGGCCTACCAGCGCTCGCAGGACGTGTCGCCGGTCTCCGTGTCCGAGGTGCTGGCGCTTCCCGCACAGGTCTACGACCCTCCGCCGTACGCGCCTGCGACCGACGCGTGGGGACCGCCCGGGCCCGTGAGCCTGGTGTTCCGGGGCCGCAGTGCGCTGGAGGGGTTCTCCGGCGAGGCGGCGAACCCCTGGTACGCCGTGTCGGCGCGGACGGGGGACTACCACCGGATCGTCGCACCGCACCTCGACGACTCCGTCGAGCAGCTGTGGCTGGGGCCGGCGGGCACGAAGCTGGCGTGGTCGCGCCAAGGTGCGGTCGCGCTCTATGACCTGATGACCGGTGAGACCCGCCGGCATGCCGTGCCGGGCGTCGAGGCCGCCACCCCGCTGGTGTGGTCACCGGAGTCGGCCCGCCTTGCGGTCGGGACGGGACCGGTGCGGTTGTTGACCGTGGCGAGCGGCACGGTCCGGACGCTGCCGCTGGCCGGCGGCCAGGAGTCGTCCGCGCCGGCCTGGACCGTCGACGGGGAGTGGGTCAGCGTCGCGAGCGCGGACGCGCTCACCGCGGTCGAGGTCGCCACTGGCGCCGTCCGACGTACCCCCGCGCCGCTGGGTGCCGTGCAGCGGCCACAGTGGAACGCCGCCGGAGACCTCGCCGGCACCCGGGAGATCGCCGACCCGCGGCACACCGTGCTGAGGGTCGCGCACGCCGCCGTACCGGCCAGCACGCGGGCCGGTGCCCAGGTCGCCGAGGAGAACCCCGAAGGGCTGGTCATCGACCGCTTCCTGGGCTGGGCCGGCCGCGACCACGCTGTCCTCACCGGCCTGCGGCCCGAGACCGGTCGGATCGAGCAGGCGATGGTGCTGTCGCTCCGGGACGACACGCTGCGGGACTACATGCAGTTCCCGACACTGGGCGACAACTGGGTCGGCACCTCGACCGTGTCGGTGGCCACGGACCTGCTGCGCGCGCCGTCCCGGGACTTCGAGCAGCCCACGCTGCCGTGGTCGCCGGGCGCGAAGCTGCTGCTGTGCCTGCTGCTCGCGGTGTTTCCGGTCGTCTACTTCCTGATCGCGCGCCGCCCGCGGTCGGGCTGACCTACTCGTCGCCGGACGACTTGCCCGAGGACAGGCCCGTCTTGATCTTCTCCATCACCGTGGAGTCGGCGAGCGTCGTGACGTCACCGGTCTCCCGGTCCTCCGCCACATCCTTGAGCAGCCGCCGCATGATCTTGCCGGACCGGGTCTTCGGCAGCTCCGCGACCACCATGATCTGGCGCGGCTTCGCGATCGCGCCGATCTCCTTGGCGACGTGGTTGCGCAGCTCGGCCACGACGTCCGGGCCGCCGTCGCCGGCCTCCTCACGCAGGATCACGAACGCCACCACGGCCTGCCCGGTGGTCTCGTCGGTGGCACCGACGACCGCCGCCTCCGCGACCTTCGCGTGCGACACCAGCGCGGACTCGATCTCGGTGGTGGACAGCCGGTGCCCGGACACGTTCATCACGTCGTCGACGCGGCCCAGCAGCCAGATGTCGCCGTCCTCGTCGAGCTTGGCGCCGTCACCGGCGAAGTACATGCCGGGGAACCGCGACCAGTAGGTGTCCTTGTAGCGCTGGTCCTCGCCCCACAGCGTGCGCAGCATCGCCGGCCACGGCTCGGTGAGCACCAGGTAGCCCCCGTGCCCGTTGCCGACCGGTTTTCCGGTGTCGTCCACCACGGCGGAGGAGATGCCCGGGATCGGCGTCATCGCCGAGCCGGGCTTGGCGGCGGTCACCCCCGGCAGCGGGCTGATCATGATCGCGCCGGTCTCGGTCTGCCACCAGGTGTCGACGACCGGGCAGCGGCCGCCGCCGATGTGCTCGCGGTACCAGACGTACGCCTCCGGGTTGATGGGCTCGCCCACCGAGCCGAGCACGCGCAGCGAGGACATGTCGTACTGGCTGGGGATGTCGCTGCCTCACTTCATGAAGGTGCGGATGGCGGTCGGGGCGGTGTAGAGGATCGTGGCCTTGTACTCGGAGGCGATCTCCCACCAGCGGCCCTTGTGCGGGGTGTCGGGCGTGCCCTCGTACATCAGGGAGGTGGCGCCGTTGGCCAGCGGCCCGTACACGATGTAGGAGTGCCCGGTCACCCAGCCGATGTCGGCCGAGCACCAGTAGACGTCGGACTCGGGCTTGAGGTCGAAGATCGCCGAGTGGGTGTACGCGCAGCCGGTCAGGTATCCGCCGGTCGTGTGCAGGATGCCCTTGGGCTTGCCGGTGGTGCCCGACGTGTACATCACGTACAGCGGGTGCTCGGAGTCGAAGGCCTGCGCCGTGTGCTCGGTGCTCTGCTTGTCCACCGCGTCGTGCCACCACACGTCGCGGTCGTCGTTCCACTCCACGTCCTGGCCGGTGCGCTGCACCACGAGGACCGAGCGGACGTCGGGGCAGCGGGACACCGCCTCGTCCACCGCGGCCTTCAGCGGGCTCGGCGCTCCGCGCCGGTAGCCCCCGTCGGCGGTGATCACGACCCGCGCGTCGCAGTCCTGGATGCGGGTGACCAGGGCGTCCGAGGAGAAGCCGCCGAACACGACGGTGTGCGGCGCGCCGATGCGCGCGCAGGCCAGCATCGCGACCACGGTCTCGAGAATCATCGGCAGGTAGATCGCGACCCGGTCGCCCTCCTTCACTCCCAGCTCGGTCAGCGCGTTCGCCGCCTTGCAGACCTCGTCCTGGAGCTCGGCGTAGGTGAGCGTGCGGGTGTCACCGGGCTCGCCGACCCAGTGGAAGGCGACCCGGTCGCCGTTGCCGGCCTCCACGTGCCGGTCCACGCAGTTGTACGCCGCGTTGAGCCTGCCGCCGACGTACCACTTGGCGAACGGCGGGTTGTCCCAGTCGAGGACCCGGTCCCACCGCTGCGCCCAGGAGAGGCGCTCGGCCTGCTCCTCCCAGAACCCGAGCCGGTCGGCGTTCGCCCGGTCGTAGGCCTCGGCCGTGATGTTGGCGCTCTTCGCCAGCTCCGCGGGCGGTTCGAAGCGCCGGTTCTCGTGCAGCAGGTTGGACAGGGTCTCGTCAGTCACGATCTCTCCTCGACGAAGTGCGGTGGGCCCAAAGGGGTGGGCCGGTGCCCACGCGGTGTTCACCCGTGGGCCCCACGATAGGTGGAACACCGCCCGGCCACGAGGGGTGAGCTCGCGGCCGGGCGGTGGCCGGGGGAGACGGTCAGTGCACGACCGCCTTCTCGGCGCCCGCGCCGGTCAGCGCGCGCACCTCCAGCTCGTCGTACTTCGCGTCGGCCTCCGCCTCCGGCCGCGACGTGATCGTGCCGAGCCAGCCGAAGAGGAACCCGGCCGGGATCGAGATGATGCCCGGGTTCGCCAGCGGGAACAGCGACCAGTCGGCGCCCGGCACCATGGCGTCCTCAGCCCCCGAGACCACGGGGGAGAAGAACACCAGCACCACCGCGGTGGCCAGGCCGCCGTAGATCGCCCACACCGCGCCGCGGGTGTTGAACCGGCGCCAGAACAGGTTGTAGATCAGTGCCGGCACGTTGCCCGAGGCCGCGACCGCGAAGGCCAGCGCGACCAGGAACGCGATGTTGAGGTTCTGCGCGAAGATCGACAGCACGATCGCGACGGCCCCGATCCCGAACGCGGCGATCCGCGCGACGCGGACCTCCTGCTTCTCGGTGACCGCGCCCTTCTTGATCACGTTGGCGTAGATGTCGTGCGCCACCGACGACGCCGACGTGAGGGTCAGCCCGGCGACGACCGCGAGGATGGTTGCGAACGCGACCGCGGAGATCAGCGCCAGCAGTACCGCGCCCCCGACCGAGCCCTCGCCGCCGCCGACCGCCTCCGCGAGCCGTGGAGAGGCGAGGTTGCCCGACGAGTCCAGCGTGCTGGTGTCGAGCAGGGCCGCCGCACCGAATCCCAGCGCCAGCGTCATCAGGTAGAAGGCGCCGATGAGCGTGATCGCCCACAGCACCGACTTGCGCGCATCCCGGCTGGTCGGGACGGTGTAGAAGCGGATGAGGATGTGCGGCAGCCCGGCGGTGCCGAGGACCAGCGCGAGGGCAAGGCTGATGAAGTCGATCTTGGTGGTCAGGTCCGCGCCGTACACCAGACCCGGCTGCAGGAACGCGTCGCCCTGACCGGAGTTGCTGGCGGCCGCCCCGAGCAGCTCGGAGAGGTTGAAGCCGAACTGCGCCATCACCAGCACGGTGACCAGGACCGTGCCGCTCATCAGCAGCACCGCCTTGACGATCTGCACCCAGGTGGTCCCCTTCATGCCGCCGACGGTGACGTAGAAGATCATCAGCAGGCCGACGACGGCGATCGTGGCGTTCTTGAGCACGCCGCTGTCCACGCCGAGCAGCAGGGCGACGAGGGTGCCGGCGCCGACCATCTGCGCCAGCAGGTAGAAGATCGAGACGGCGACCGTCGAGGTCGCGGCGGCCATGCGCACGGGGCGCTGGCGCATCCGGTAGGCCAGCTGGTCGGCCATGGTGTAGCGGCCGGAGTTTCGCAGCAGCTCCGCGACCAGCATCAGCGCCACCAGCCAGGCGACGAGGAAGCCGATCGAGTAGATGAAGCCGTCCATGCCGCCGAGAGCGATGAGGCCCGAGATGCCGAGGAACGAGGCGGCGGACATGTAGTCGCCGGAGATCGCCAGGCCGTTCTGCACACCGCTGAACGAGCGCCCACCGGAGTAGTAGTCGGTCGTGCCCGACGTCTGGCGACTCGCCCAGATGGTGACGCCGATCGTGATCGCGACGACGACCAGGAAGAGGACTGAGGTCAGGACCTGGTCGCTCATCTGCCGATCTCCTCCTCGTACTCGCGCTGCAGCTTGCCCGCGACCGGGTCGAGATGCTTGTTGGCGTGCCGGGCGTACAGCCAGGCGATGCCGAAGGTCGACAGGAACTGCAGCAGTCCGAAGATCAGGGCGACGTTGATGTTGCCGAAGACCTTCGTGTTCATGAAGCCGGTCGCCCAGTTGCTCATGAACACGAACAGCAGGTACCAGACCATGAACGCGACGGTCGCGGGAATGGCGAAGCCGAGATAGCGCTTGCGCAGTTCCTGGAACTCCGCGCTGGCATGGACGCGTTCGTACACGCGGTGCTGGGTGGGCGAGATCTCCTCCGCCACGGCGGTCACCTCACTCTTGCGGACAGGGATGACTGCGGGTCAGCCATGTGTGATGGCCGTCACGGTAGGCAAGGCGGGCGCCGAAGCGACAGCGGGCCGCGGTGGTCGAGCGATGAACGGGTTCTCTGTCTCGGCGTACGGCGACGGGCGGCGCGGTGAACGGTCGTTGGCGCGCGACGAGCGGTCGGGCTAGGCGCGCGCCGTCGTGGGACGGACCGTCGGCGGACGCAGCGTGACCAGGGCCAGCACCAGCCCGGCCCAGGCGGTGCAGACCAGCAGCGCCGCCGCGACGTCGCTGAACCGATGCCAGCCGGCCACGATCGTGGCCATCCCGACCAGCAGGGCGCCGGCCACGCCGACGCCTGCCGTCGGCAGACGCAGCGCCGGCGGGGCGACCAGCGCGAGCCCGAGCGCCACCGATGTGGCCACCGTGGTGTGGCCGCTGGGCAGGGAGTTCGGCGCGCCGAGCGCCAGCAGGTCGGGACGCTCGAACACGTAGGTCTTGAGCAGCTGCGTGGTGGCGTTGGCGCCGGCGACCAGCACCAGCGCGCCCAGCGCGTGCCACGGTGAGCGGCGCAGGAGTCCCAGCAGCGGTGGCACGACGCACGCGAACAGCACCAACGGCACCGTGAACACCGACAGCACCGCCTCGGCGCTCCGGGCGACCGCGACCGGCAGGGCGGCCGCCTGCTCCAGCGTGGCCTGGTCGACGACCTGGCCGAGCTCGGTGCCGACGAAGACGCGGTACACGGCGTACGTCGCGACGGCGCAGCAGACTGCCACCAGCAGGCCGATGGCCGCGGCGGCTCCACGTCGTCTCACCGTCATGGCACCAGGGTGCACGATGCGGGCAAGTGCGGGAGGCCAAATCGCGCCGTCGGGTGGCCTGGCTCACCCGCGCGTGCGCCGGCTGCGACTCAGCCGTGCCGCGCGCGGCTGGAAGTCACCGCGGTCCACCTCGATCTGCTCGGGCATGTGCAGCCGCACCATCGTCCGCGCGACGTTGGGCGCCACCCGGCGCGGTGTGGCCAGCGACACCCCGATCATCACCGCGAACGCGATCGGCACCGTCCACGCGCCGGGCTGGCCGAGCAGTGCGCCTGTCCATCCCTCGGTGGCCATCCCGAGCACCGTGAGCACCACGGCGCCACCGGAGAGAGCTCCCCCCACGAGCAGGCCGCTGATCGCCCCGGCGTCGGTCAGCCGCCACCACCAGATGCCCAGTACCAGCAGCGGACAGAACGTCGACGCGGCCACCGCGAAGGCCAGCCCGACCACCTGGGCGATCGGCAGGTTCTGCGCGAGAACGGCCAGCAGCAGCGGCACCAGCACGGCCAGCACGCCGGCCGCGCGGAACGCGCTGATGCCGCCCATCCAGCGTGCGAGCAGGTCCTGGCTCAGCACGCCCGCGACGGAGACCGTGAGCCCCGAGGAGGTGGACAGGAACGCCGCGAACGCGCCGGCGGTCACCAGCGCGCCGAGGGCGTCGCCGAGCATGCCGTCGACCATCCGGGCCGGCAGCTCGAGCACCACGGTGTCGCCGCGGCCGGCGGCGAGCAGGTCGGGCGCGTACACCCGGCCGAGCGCGCCGTACAGCGCCGGCATCAGGTAGAAGCTGCCCAGCAGCACCAGCACCACCAGCGTGGTACGGCGGGCCGCGCGGCCGTCGGGGTTGGTGTAGAAGCGCACCAGCACGTGGGGCAGGCCCATGGTGCCGAGGAAGGTGGCGAGGATCAGCGAGTACGTCGCGTAGACGGGATGCTCGATGCCGCTGGACAGCGGCAGCACCCACTCCTCGCCCGGCAACGCGCCCGGCGGCACCTCGGCCGCGGCCGGCGAGGGCCAGCCGTCGGCGCCCCAGCGCAGCAGCAGGAAGGCGAGCGGGACGAGCAGGGCGGTCAGCTTCAGCCAGTACTGGAAGGCCTGCACGAACGTGATGCTGCGCATCCCGCCGGACAGCACGTTCACGATCACGACGAGCGCGATCACCACCCCGCCGACCCAGACCGGTGCCCCGGTGACCGTGCGCAGCGTGATCCCGGCGCCCTGGAACTGAGGTAGCAGGTAGAGCCACCCGATGGCCACGACGAGCAGGCTGGAGATGCGGCGCGCGTGCTGCGACTCGAGCCGGGCCTCGGCGAAGTCCGGCAGGGTGTACGCGCCGGAGCGACGCAGCGGCGCCGCGACCAGCACGAGCAGCACCAGGTAGCCCGCCGTCCAGCCCACCGGGTACCACAGCATGTCGGCGCCGAAGGCGAGGACGAGCCCGGCGACCCCGAGGAACGAGCCTGCCGAGAGGTACTCGCCGCCGATCGCGGAGGCGTTCCACAGCGGCCCGACCGACCGGGACGCGACGTAGAAGTCGCTGGTCGTGCGGCTGAAGCGAAGGCCCAGCGCGCCGATCCCCAGCGTCGCGGTCGCGACCAGGACGACCGCGACGATGCTCGCGGTCGCGTTCATGCCGGGTCTCCGCGGCAACGTGAGCGCAGCGAGCGCCTTCGTGGGGTGCTCATGACCGTTCGACGAGGTCGGAGAACTCCCGCTCCACGCGTTCGGCCTGGCGCACGTAGAACCACGCGAGGGTCACCAGCGCCGGGTACACCAGGCCGCCGAGCAGCAGCCACGGCAGCGGGATGCCGAGCGCGTCGACGTCGCTCAGCCGCGGGACGAGCGCGAACAGCGCCGGGAGGCCGCCGACGAGGACGGCGACGACGACGAGCACGAGCATCGCCAGCCGCATCTGGGTGGTGATCAACGACCGCACGAAAACCTCACCCACACCGGTCTGGGCGTCGATCTCGTGCGTGACCGCGACCTGGCGGCGTCGCGCCGCACCGCTGCGCGGGCTGGTGACACGCACGCGCTTGCCGGGCGGCTCCTGGGTCACGGTCGCCTCCTCATCACCGGGTCACTGCCGGGACGGCCTGCCCTGCCGGACCAGCACCTCACGCAGGCCCCGGGTGTGCCGGCGGGCCACCTGCAGCTCGGTGTCGCCGACCACGACCGTGCATCGGCCGCCGTCGGAGCGCACCTCGTCGATGTGGCTGGTGGAGACCAGAAGGCTGCGGTGGATGCGCAGGAAGCCCGCGTCGGCCCAGTTCTCCTCCAGCACGGTGAGCGGGATGCGCAGCAGGTGGCTGCCCCCGGCGGTGTGCAGCCGGGCGTAGTCGCCCTGCGCCTCGACGTACCGGATCTCGCTGCGGTTGACGAAGCGGGTGACGCCGCCGAGCTCGACCGCGATGGTCTCGTCGTCGTCGGACTCGCCCCCCGACTCGGCGTTCGCCTCGACGATCCGGCGTACCGCCTCGGACAGCCGTTCGGCGCGGACGGGCTTGAGCACGTAGTCGGCCGCGTCGAGCTCGAAGGCCTCGACCGCGTGGTCGTCGTGCGCGGTCACGAACACCACCGGGGTGGGGGTACGGAACTGGGCCAGCACCCGGGCGAGGTCCAGGCCGGACAGCCCCGGCATCGCCACGTCGAGGAAGATCGCGCCGAAGCCTCCCTCACGCTCGAGCAGCCGCAGCGCCTGCTCCCCGGACGCGGCCGTGAGCACCTCACCGATTCGCGGGTCGCGGCCCAGCAGGTAGGCCAGCTCCTCCAGCGCCGGCGGCTCGTCGTCGACGACGAGGACCCGCAGCGGGCTGGTGGACGGCGGTGCAGGGGAGGGGCCGTTCATCGCACAGCACACTAGCCCCCACCCGCCGCGCAGCCGGGAATTCGACCGTGACCGCCCGTTCTCCTTCCTTCCCCCGCCGAATCCGGGAGGGGCACGGGGGAAACGCGGCGGGGAGCCAGCGACGGCCGGCGGCTCACCAGCTGGCGTGGACCGGGCGCCCCTCCTCGTAGCCGGCACTGCTCTGTACGCCGACCAGAGCACGCTCGTGGAACTCGTCCAGCGACCGCGCGCCGGCGTACGTGCACGAGCTGCGCACCCCCGCGACGATCGAGTCGACGAGGTCCTCCACGCCGGGCCGGTCGCGCTCGAGGTACATCCGCGAGGAGCTGATGCCCTCCTCGAACAGCGCCAGTCGCGCCCGGTCGAACCCGGACGCCTCACGGGTGCGGTTGCTGACCGCGCGCGCCGACGCCATCCCGAACGACTCCTTGTACGGCTGGCCCTGCGCGTCGCGCTGCAGGTCGCCGGGGCTCTCGTGCGTGCCGGCGAACCACGAGCCCACCATCACGCTCGCCGCACCGGCGGCCAGCGCCAGCGCCACGTCGCGGGGGTGGCGGATGCCGCCGTCGGCCCAGACGTGCGCGCCCCCGTCCCGGGCGGCGGCCGCGCACTCCAGCACCGCGGAGAACTGCGGCCGGCCGACCCCGGTCATCATCCGGGTCGTGCACATCGCACCGGGCCCGACACCGACCTTGACGACGTCCGCCCCGGCGTCGAGGAGATCTGCCGTTCCCTGCGCCGACACCACGTTGCCGGCCACGATGGGGATGCGGCGCCCGTGCCGGTCGGCGGCCCGGTCACGCACGGCACGTACGGCGGGCAACGCGTCGACCATCTTCTCCTGGTGCCCGTGCGCGGTGTCGACGACGAGCACGTCGATGCCGTGGGTCAGCAGCGCGTCGGCCTTGCCGGGCACGTCGCCGTTGATGCCGACCGCCGCGCCGACCAGCAGCCGGCCCTGCGGGTCGACCGCCGGCGTGTACAGCGAGGACCGCAGCGCCCCCTTGCGGGTGAGCACTCCGACCAGCGCGCCGCCGTCGACGACCGGCGCCAGGGTCAGGTGGCGCTCGGCGAGCTGGTTGAAGGCGTCCCGGAGGTCGCCGCCGGCGGGCAGCGTGAACACCTCGCTGGTCATCACCTCGTGCACCTGGGTGAACCGGTCCACGCCGCTCGCGTCGCGCTCGGTCATGATCCCGACCGGCTTGTCACCCTCCACCACGATCACCGCGCCGTGTGCTCGCTTGCCGATCAGCAGCATCGCGTCGCCGACGGTGTCGCCCGGGCGCACGGTGATCGCCGTGTCGTACACGGGGTGGCTGGCCTTGACCTTCCCGACGGCCTGCCCGACCACGTCGACGGGGATGTCCTGGGGGATGACCGCGACCCCGCCGCGGCGGGCGATGGTCTCGGCCATCCGGCGTCCCGACACCGCGGTCATGTTGGCGACGGTCAGCGGAAGCGTCGTTCCGACCCCGTCGTTGGTCGAGAGGTCGACGTCGAGGCGGGAGGTGACCGAGGACCGTCGCGGCACCATGAAGACGTCGCTGTAGGTGAGGTCGTGGGCCGGTGTCCGGTCGTCGAGGAATCGCACGTTGTCCCACGCTACCCGCCGGGTCACGGGGCGGAGGCGCGTACGCCGGGGGCGAACTTCGGGATCCGCACCGTCACCTTCGTGCCGGCGCCCGGCGCGGTCTCCACCACCAGCCCGTAGTCGTCGCCGAAGACGGTGCGCAGCCTTTCGTCGACGTTGCCGAGGCCCACCGAGTCGGTGCTCGCGTCTCCGGCGAGCGAGCGTCGTACCCGCTCGGGGTCCTCCCCGACGCCGTCGTCCTCGATGTGGATCACGGCGTCCTGCCCGGCGTCCTCGGCGGTGATCGAGACGTGGCCCTGCTCGGCCTTGCCCTCGATGCCGTGGCGTACGGCGTTCTCCACCAGCGGCTGCAGCGACAGGAACGGCAGTGCCACCGACAGCACCTCGGGGGCCACCCGTAGCCGCACGTCGAGCCGGTCGCCGAAGCGAGCCTTCTCCAGCACCAGGTAGCGCTCGATCGACCGCAGCTCCTCGGCCAGCGTGGTGAAGTCGCCGTGCCGCCGGAAGGAGTAGCGGGTGAAGTCGGCGAACTCCAGCAGCAGCTCGCGGGCGCGCTCGGGGTCGGTACGCACGAACGAGGCGATCGCGGTCAGGGAGTTGTAGACGAAGTGCGGCGAGATCTGGGCCCGCAGCGCGCGGACCTCGGCCTCCATCAGCTGGGTGCGGGACCGGTCCAGCTCGGCCAGCTCGAGCTGCCCGGAGACCCACCGCGCCACCTCGCTGGTCGCGCGCACCAGGCCCGCGGACGCCGACGGCGCATAGGCCTGCAGGGTTCCGACCACCCGGTCCTCGACGGTCAGCGGCGCCACGATGCAGTGCCGCAGTGGGCAGTC
This sequence comes from Nocardioidaceae bacterium, assembly GCA_036259355.1. Classification (GTDB taxonomy): domain Bacteria; phylum Actinomycetota; class Actinomycetes; order Propionibacteriales; family Nocardioidaceae; genus JALZDI01. The sequence continues at coordinate 17,537 of DATABY010000090.1, read as the reverse complement.
ACCGGTGGTGCAGCGCACCTGCTTGGGGCCGTGCGCGAGCGTGTGCCCCTCGGCGATGACCGGCTCCGCCAGGTGGAGCGCATCGGCCCGGTGGTGGTCACCGGCGCCGTCCCAGCTCAGCACCGTGGAGAGGTCGGTCAGCGCCAGCGCCGGGGTGCCGAGCAGGGCCCGCAGGAAGCGGACGGACCGCTCCGCTCCGGCCTCGCTCAGCCCGCCGCGCAGCGGCGGCGATGCCAGCGACGCGGTGTGCAGCGTCTTGAAGGTCGCCCGGTCGGCGGGGGTGCCGAAGTCGTGCCGGTGGCGCACCAGCCAGGTCAGCAGCGCACCGACACCGACCGCGACGGCGAGCAGGGCCAGCACCGGCCAGATGTCGTCCATGGGCTGAGGCGGGCTCAGGAGAAGTCGATCAGCAGGCCGTCGTCGAGCGGCGCCTCCTGGTCACGCCGGAAGTTGGCGAGACCGCTCACGCGGCAGCGGTAGGCATGGCAGAGATACGGCAGCAGCATGCCGTCGGGCCCGCGGCCGTAGTCGTCGTACAGGTCGCCGACCTTCGCAAGCACGTCGGCCCGCTCCCGGTCGGGCAGTTCGGAGATGGCCGAGCGGGACTCGACCAGGCCGACCAGGCTGTCCCGGTGCACCTCCTGCCAGTGCCGGAACGTCTTGTGCTCCACCCCGTCGAACAGGCCGGTCCCCTCGAGCAGCTCGGTCGGGTCCTCCGGCTGCTCGGACCCGATCAGCCGGCCGAGCCGGCGTACCCACGGCACGGTCTCGTCGCGGAGGTTCCACACCAGCGCCAACGTCCCGGCCGGCCGCAGCACCCGGGCGGTCTCCTCCAACGCATTGCCGGCGTCGAACCAGTGGAACGCCTGACCGGCCACCACCGCGTCGACCGAGGACGAGAGCAGCGGGATGCGTTCGGCGGTGGACTGCACGGTCCACGCGGCCGCGACCCGCTTGCGCAGCGGCTCGAGCATCGGTGCCGCGGGGTCCGTGGCGACCACCTGATGGCCCTGTGCCACCAGGCGGGCCGTCATCTTGCCGGTGCCGGCGCCGAGCTCGAGCACCCTGCCGGGTGCCGAGCCGACCATCCAGCGCACCGCCTCCTCCGGGTAGTCCGGGCGCGTGCGCTCGTAGACCTCGGCAACCCCGCCGAAGGCCCTGGCGCGGCGTGTGCGCAGGCTCTCGTCCATTGCCCGCGAGGTTACAACGCCGCGTGGCTAGGCTGGCCCGTCGTGCCGTCCACCACCGATGTCTTTGCCTTCGTCGCCCAGCTGGAGGGGGTCCCCTCCGCGCTCGCGGCCGCCCGCGACAGCATCGACGTGCTGCTGCGTGACCGCGGGCTGCGGCGCACCGGGCCCGAGCTCACCACCGAGTCCCTGCTGCGCGGGGCGCGTGCGTCCGCCGCGCTCGAGGGGGACGGGTACGACGAGACGGGGCCCGTCCGCCTGTCCACCGAGCTGCTGGGTCTGCTGCCGGTGTGGCGACGGTCGCCGCTGCAGGCGCTGGCGCGGATGCACACCCTGGTCGCGCGCGGCGAGGTCGACGACGCCGACCTCGGCCGCCCGGTGCAGGGGGCGGACCGGCTGGCCGACCTGGCCAGCCGGGTCACGACCACCACGGCGGCGCCGGCGCTGGCCGTCGCGGCGATCGTGCACGCCGAGGTGGCGGCCACACAGGCGTTCGTCGGCGGAAACGGCCTCGTCGCGCGGGCGGCCGAGCGTCTCGTGATCGTGGAACGGGCGGTCGATCCCGCATCGGTGACCGTGCCGGAGGCCGGGCACCTCGCCGCCGCGCCGGCGTACGCCGCGATTCTGGAGGCCTACCGTGCCGGCGACCAGCAGGCAGTGCAGCAGTGGCTGCTGCACTGTGCCGACGCCTACGCACGAGGCGCCGAGGTCTCGCCGCTCGCCGGACCGCAGCACTAGCACACATGCGGGCGGCGTTCTCGCACAGAGAACGCCGCCGCTGGCACGTCAGCCGGGCTACCAGGCGTGCAGTCTCGATACTGTCGTACCGGGGCAAGCCCGGAGTCGACTGCCCTGTTGGAAGGGTCGATCGCCGCGTGGGTACTCGACTGAGTGCAGTTGTTGCTGTCCCCCTTTTTACGCCGCTCGGCTCTGAAACGGAACCCCTTCCGGCGCGTCGGCGTCACTGCAGGTGACCATTCCGGCGACCGATGTCTGCTCAGCCGCGGCTGCGACGCCGGGAGGCCATCACCACGGCGCTCGCGGCCAGCGCGCCGGCGCCGAGCGCTGCGCCGGCCAGCGCGGTTCGGCTGGCGGGCATGCGGACGCGCTTGCGCAGCTCGACCGGCCGGTTGAAGTCCAGCACCGGCCAGCCCCGCTCGACCGCCACCTTGCGTAGGGCCTTGTCGGGGTTCACGGCGTGCGGGTGGCCGACCGCCTCCAGCATCGGCTGGTCGGTCGCCGAGTCGGAGTAGGCGTAGGAGCGCTCGAGGTCGTAACCGTCGCGGGCGGCCAGCGCGCGCATCGCCTCGGCCTTGTTGTCGCCGTACGCGTAGAAGGCGATGTCGCCGGTGTAGCGCCCGTCCTCGATGACCATCTCGGTGGCGATCACGCGGTCGGCACCGAGCATCTCACCGATCGGCTCCACCACCTCCGCGCCGGACGACGACACGATCACCACGTCACGGCCGGCGGTGTGGTGCTCCTCGATCAGGTGGACGGCCTCGTCGAACACCAGCGGGTCGACGATGTGGTGCAGCGTCTCGGCGACGATGTCCTTCACCGTCTGCACGTCCCAGCCACTGGCAAGCCCGGAGAGGTACTGGCGCATCCGCTCCATCTGGTCGTGGTCGGCGCCCCCGACGAGGTACACGAACTGGGAGTAGCCGCTGCGCAGCACCGTGCGCCGGTTGATCAGCCCGCCCTCGTAGAACGGGCGGCTGAACGCCAGCGTGCTCGACTTGGCGATGATCGTCTTGTCGAGGTCGAAGAACGCCGCGGTGCGGGAGATGGCGGGCTGTGGCACCCGCTCAGCATAGGCAGCCTGTCGTCGGTCGGGCCTCCTCTCGAGCCGGAGGCCCGCGGCGAGCGTGTTACGGCTCACTGTGTGGGCGCTGCGGTTTGACGACCGTGGGGCGCTTGGGTGCACGATGGGGACATCCACGCGCTCCGGGCGGCTCGGCGGACCTCGATGTTTGAGCCCACGACGCGCGGGGAACCATAGTCCGGCGGCATCCCCCCGCCGCTGGTCGGTCGCGGCCTATCCCCCCCGGGTCGCGGCCTTCAGACAGCCCCCGGTCACCCCCCCGCCGGGGGCTGTCGCCTGTCTGGACCCGGTCGGTCCCCCGTGCGCCGCCTCCGGACCGGTTTGCGTCCACAGCCGGTCGCTCCCGTCCGTCCGTCCCCAGGCTCGCCGAACGGGCCTCCGCGGGCGCTGTCGTTCGCACCAGGCTGGCGACATGCGCAACGCCGCGGCCCTTGAGCCGGCCGACAGTCACGACCACGCCCAGCGGGCTGCCACCGCGCCGCCCGGGGCGTCGGCCACCCGGCCGCTGTTCGTCACCAGCGACGAGGCGCTGCTCGATGCGCTGCTGCGGCTTGCCGCCGCCGCCGGTGTCACCCCTGACGTCGCGCCCGACGAGGTGGCGGCCCGACGGTCGTGGTCCGCGGCCCCGATGGTGCTGGTCGGCGACGACGTCGCCGCGCGGACCGCGGCGGGCTCTCCGCCCCGGCGCCCGGGCGTCCTGGTCGTCACCCGTACGCCGGGCGACCTCACCGTGTGGCAGCAGTCGGTCACCATCGGTGCCGAGCAGGTGCTGATGCTGCCCGACGACGAGACGTCGCTGATCGGGCGGCTCGCCGACACCGTCGACGACCGCGGGCGTGCCGGCTTCACGGCGGCGGTCGTCGGTGGCTGCGGCGGTGCGGGGACGTCCACGTTCGCGGCGGCGCTGGCGGTCGCGGGCAGCGCCCTCGGCGCCCGTGCGCTGCTTCTCGACGGCGATCCGCTCGGAGGCGGGCTCGACCTGGTGCTGGGCACCGAGTCGGTCCCCGGCGTCCGCTGGCCCGACCTGATGGGCACCTCCGGGCGGGTGAGCGCGCCCTCGCTGCGCGAAGCGCTCCCGCAGGTGGGGACGCTGTCGGTGCTCTCCGGGGACCGCGGCGACCTGACCACGATCCCGCCGGCGGTGATGCGTGAGGTGCTGGCCGCGGGCCGACGTGGCCACGACGTGGTCGTGGTCGACCTGCCGCGGCGGCTCGACCCCGCCGCCGAGGAGGTGCTGCTGAAGGCCGACACCACGTACCTGGTCGTGCCCGGCGAGGTCCGGGCCGTCGCCGCTGCCGGCCGCGTGGCCGGACAGCTCGGCGCGTGCACGCCCGAGGTGCAGCTCGTCGTCCGAGGGCCCGGCCCCTCGGGGCTCGACGGGCCGCTGGTCAGCGAGAGCCTCGACCTGCCGCTGGCCGCGCAGATGCGGCCCGAGCGGGGGCTCGACGCCGCGCTGGACGCGGGGGAGGGGCTGTGGCGACGACGGCGAGGGCCGCTGGCGCGCACCTGCCGGGTGCTGCTCGAGCGTGAGCTGGCGCGACGGGGGAGCTCCGCGTGAGCACCCGGACGAGTGAGGTCGCCCAGGAGACGCTCGACACGGTGCGCGAGCACCTCGCGGTCTCGGGCTCGGAGCCGACACCGGACCGGGTGGCCGCCGCGCTGCGGTCCGACGGCCGGCTGGTCGGTGACGCGGCCGTGCTCGCCGTCGTCGACGCACTGCGCCGTGACGCCGTGGGCGCCGGACCGTTGCAGGACCTGCTGCAACATCCCGACGCCACCGACGTGGTGGTCAACGGACCCGACGCGGTCTACGTCGACCGCGGCGCCGGGCTGGAGCGCACTCCCGTCCGCTTCCCCGACGATGCGGCCGTGCGTCGGCTGGCGCAGCGGCTGGCCGCTGCCGGCGGCCGTCGCCTCGACGACGCGACGCCGTACGTCGACGTCCGCCTCGGCGACGGAAGCCGCTTCCACGCGGTCCTCGCCCCCGTCGCCCAACCCGGCACCTGCCTCTCGCTGCGGGTGCCGGCGCGCCGGGTGTTCAGCCTCGACGACCTGGCGGCCGCAGGGAGCATCCCGCCGGAGGGACGCGACCTGCTGCAGGCGTTGGTCGAGGCCCGGGTCGCCTTCGTGGTCAGCGGCGGGACCGGCTCGGGCAAGACCACACTGCTCGCCAGCCTCCTCTCGGTGGTGTCGCCGCACGAGCGGCTGGTGCTGGTCGAGGACGCGGCCGAGCTCCGGCCCCGGCACCCGCACGTGGTGACGCTGGAGGCGCGCCGGCCCAACGTCGAGGGGGTCGGCGAGATCACCCTGCAGGACCTCGTCCGGCAGGCGCTGCGGATGCGCCCGGACCGCCTGGTGGTCGGGGAGGTCCGCGGAGCCGAGGTGGTCGAACTCCTCGGCGCGCTCAACACCGGGCACGAGGGCGGCTGCGGCACCGTGCACGCCAACTCCGCGGCAGACGTGCCGGCGCGGCTGGAGGCCCTGGCGGTCACGGCCGGCCTGTCCCGCGAGGCGGCGCACGCGCAGATGGCCTCTGCGGTGCAGGCGGTGATACACCTGCGGCGCGGTCCCGATGGTCTGCGGCGGGTGAGCGAGGTGTCGGTGCTGACGCGCGCGGCCGGGCTGGTGGAGGCCCGTACGGCGGTGGCCTTCGGCGCGGACGGCCGAGTCACCACCGGGGACGGCGCCCGAGGCCTGGAGCGGCTGCTGCGACGACGGCGGGGTGACCGGTGACGGGCGTGCTGGCCGCGGCGGTCGTCGCGGGCGCCTGCGCAGGCGTGCTGTGCCGCCCGGGGCCATTGGCGTTGGCGCGTCGGCGGCTCGGTGCCGGGAGCGGCGGGCGCGGGGTCGGCCTCGACCTTGTCGGCCGACGGCTGTGGGCGTCCTCGGCGAGCCGATGGTTCCTCGTGCCCGCGGGGGCGTGCGGGTGCCTGCTGGTGGTGCTGGGCTGGTCCGCGGTGCTGCTGGTGATGGCCGGGACGGTCGCGACCGCGGGCGTGGCCTGGCTGCACGCCGCCGGCCGTCGACGCCGGTCGGCGGTACACGGTCGGCGGCAGACGATCGAGGCCTGTGACGCCCTGGTGGCGGAGCTGCGTGCCGGTCAGCCGGCCGTGCTGGCGCTGCGTCGCGCCGCCGAGCACCACCCGGTGCTGAGGCCTGCAGCGCGAGCCTGCGGCCTGGGCAGCGAGGTGCCACCGGCGTTGCGGCAGGTGGCGGCATCCCCTGGTGCCGGCGGCATCAGCACCGTGGCCGCGGCCTGGCAGGTCGCCGAGCGCTCCGGGTCGGGGCTGGCGCAGGTGCTGGGGCGCGTGGCGGAGGGCCTTCGCGCCGACGACGCCACTCGCGCCGACGTGGCCGCGGCCCTCGCGCCGGCCCGGGCCACCGCGAGGCTGCTCGCCGTGTTGCCGGCGTTCGGGCTGCTGCTGGGCTCGGGCCTGGGCGGCGACCCACTGCGCCTGCTGCTCGCCAGCCCGGCCGGGAATGCCCTGCTGCTCGTGGGGGTGACGCTGGCGCTGATCGGCACGGTGTGGGTCGAGCGGCTGGCGCATGCCGTGGAGTCGTACACGTGAGGAGCGCCCGGTGACCGTCGTACTCGCCGCACTGCTGGCCGGCACCGCCGCGGCGCTGATGCTGCCGCCCCCCTGTGCCCCTCGCCTGGCCGCCGTGCTCGCCGACAGGTCACCTGCTCCGCGGACTTCCGCGGGGCCGCTCGAGCACGCCGGAAGAGCATCCCGGCCGATGTCGGTCCTGCTCGCGTCGCTGGTCGCCGGGCTCGGGGCCGGGCTCCTCGTCGGAGATCCGGTGGGCGTCGTGCTCGGCGGCGGTGCGGCGGTGACGGCCTGGGTGGTGCTGCGCCGACTCGAGCCGCACGCCGTGCGCCGGCGGCGCGAGCAGGTCGCGGCCGACCTGCCCACCGCAGTCGACCTCCTCGGCGCCTGCCTGGCGGCCGGACGCCCCCCGAGCGAGGCGCTGGCGGCGGTGGGGTCAGCCGTCGACGGCCCACTGGCGTGCGACCTCCAGGTGGTGGAGGTGCGCCTGCGGCTGGGAGCCGACCCGGTCTCGGTGTGGCGAGGCCTCGGCCGTCAGCCGGGTGCCCTCGCCTCGCTGGGCCGCACGATGGCACGGTCGTTGGAGACGGGTGCTCCGATGGCCGAGGGCCTGCACCTGCTGGCCGCTGACCTGCGGCGTCGACGACGGGCCGCGGCCGACCAACAGGCCCGAACCGTCGGCGTGCGCGCCGCCGCGCCGCTGGGTCTTTGCTTCCTTCCGGCCTTCGTCCTGGTCGGGATCGTCCCTTCGATCGTCAGTGCCTTCGCCGCCTTGTCCTGGGGGTGACCCCGGCTCCGCGAACGGCATTACCATGGCGCGGTGCCGAGCGAGGACCTTCATGGCGCGTGGACGGCGCCCCTGTCCGACGCGCACCGGGTCAGGGTCGCCGCCCGCCTGCTGGCCGACCTGCCGCAGACACGCGTCCTGGACCGGCTGACCGCGCTCGCCGGCCGGCTGACGGAGTCTCCGCACACCCATGTGGCCGTCCTGACCGACGAGCTCGTGGTGGCCAGCCGACACGGGGAGCCGGTCGGGGAGACGACCGGCGGTCGGTTGGCGGGCACACTGTGCGGCCTGACCGCTCGTGAGGCGGCGCCGGTGGTCCTCGAGGACGCCGCCGCCGACCCGCGCGCCCTTGGGTTCGACACGGTCGCGTCGGGCCAGATCCGCGCCTATCTCGGCGTCCCGCTGACCGCCGGCGACGGCACTGTCGTGGGCTCGTTGTGCAGCCTCGACGTGCGGCCTCGGCGCTGGACAGACCAGCACGTGCAGGCGTCCTGTGACCTGGCCGCCGCGATCACGACCGCACTCGAGTTCGCTGGGGTGTCGGCCGAGCTGACCCGCGTCGGCGAGCGGCAGGAGCTGATCATGGCCGCGGGGGAGGTCGGTACGTTCGACTGGGACCTGCGGACCGGACGGGTGGACTGGGACGAGCGGCTGATGGGGATGTTCGGGTACAGCCCGGAGACGTTCGAACCCGTCCGCGAGAGCTTCACGGCCCGGATCCACCCTGAGGACGTCGACCGGGTCGTGGGGGCCGTCGAGCACGCGCAGCAGACGATCGGTGACTACGCGGCCGAGTACCGCGTCGTCCGCCCCGACGCAACCGTGCGGTGGGTGCGCTCGCGCGGCCGCGGGCTCGCCGGGCCCGACGGGAGGCCCGACCGCTTCGTCGGAGCCGTCCACGACATCAGCGAGGTCCGTGCCGTCGAGTCGCGGTTGGCGCGGATGCTGGAGACGACTCCGACGCCGTTCGTGTCGTTGGACCGCGACCTCGTCGTCACCTACGTCAACCCCGCGGCCGAGCGAGCGCTACGGATGCCCCGTGCCGACGCACAGGACCAGCACCTCTGGCGGCTGTTCCCGGCGTCGCTGGGGTCGGCGTTCGAGCGCGAGTACCGGCGTGTCCTCGACACCGGCAGCGAGGTCGCCTTCGAGGAGTACGAGCCCGACCTGGATGCGTGGTTCGAGGTGCGCGCCTGGCCGGCGGCCGACGGAGTGAGCATCTACTTCAACGACGTGACCGAGCGCCGCCACGCGGAGGAGGAGCGCCGTACCGCCCTGCGGGCCCGCGAACGGGCCATGCGCACGACCGGCCGCGTCGCCACTCGGCTTCAGATGCTCGCCAACACCAGTGCGCAGATGGGCGCCACGCTGGTCGAGGACGAGGTGGTGCGGGTGGTGCTCGACGCGCTCGTGCCCGAGGTCGTGCCGTGGGCGTCGATCGAGATGTACCCCGACGGCACGACGCCCACGTGGACCGCGCAGCGCAGCTCCGGGGACAGACCCGAACCCGGCACCGGGCCGACCACCTTCCGCATGCGTAGCCGCGGCGGGCGGGCGGTCGGCCGGCTGCACGTGGTGGTGCCGGACCAGGGCGAGGACGACCGGCTGATGGACGAGCGGATCCTGACCAGCCTCGCCGACCGTGCCGGGGTGGCGATCGACAACACCCGCCTCTACGAGACGCAGCAGTCGATGAGCGAGGCGCTGCAGCGCAGCATGCTGACGACGCTTCCCTCGCCGTCCGGGTTGTCGCTGGTGGCCCGCTACCACCCTGCGCACCACCACGCGCATGTCGGCGGTGACTGGTACGACGCGTTCGTGCGTGCGGAGAGCTCCGTCATGCTGGTCATCGGCGACGTGATGGGCCATGACCGGCACTCCGCCGCGACGATGGGTCAGATGCGCAACCTGCTGCGCGGCCTGAGCCTCGACCGCGAGTCTCCCGCCGCCCTGCTCCGGGGCCTCGACCACGCCTTGGACTCCATGGCCGTGGGCGGTCTGGCGACCGCGGCCGTGGTGCGTCTGGAGCCGTACGACTCCGGGAATCCCCGTTCGCCGCGCAAGCTCTGGTGGTCCAACGCGGGGCACCCGCCACCGCTGCTCGTGCGGGCCAACGGCGCGGTGACCCTGTTGGAGGCCGACCCCGACCTCATGCTCGGTGTCGACCCCGCGACCGAGCGCACCGAGCAGCGCCTCCACCTCGGTCCCGACGACACGTTGCTGCTCTACACCGACGGCCTGGTGGAGACCGGTCCGCGCGGGCTGGCCGAAGGCATGGACGCCCTGGTGGAGGCCGCGACGAAGCTGGCCGGCAACCGCGGCGACGACCTCGACGACTTCTGTGACCAGCTGCTGGAGGCCCTGCTCGACGAGGCCCCGGACGACGACGCGGCGCTCGTGGCGGCGCGCGTCAGCACCGACGCCTGACCCAACCCGCTGCGTCCTGCGATGGGCCCGACGGTGGGCCGGTTTGTGTCCCCAGGCACCCACGACGCGTCACCCTTCCCCAGCGCCGGTCACCGCAGTGCCCGCGCGACGGCGGAACGGCTTGGCTCTTCGACAACAACCCACCGCCCCACTCAGGGGCACACATCGAAAGGTGGCACTCATGTCGAAGCTGCGGAGGGCCCGCGACGAGCGCGGGATGACGACCGCGGAGTACGCCGTCGGCACGGTCGCGAGCTGCGGCTTCGCCGGCGTCCTGGTGAAGCTGCTGAACGAGCCCTGGGTCCAGGACCTGCTGAGGGGGCTCTTCGAGGCCACGATCGGACAGTTCTTCTGACCACGGGCGCGGCCGGGTCCGGTGACCGCGATCCCGGGCCCGGCCCTGCGAGGGGACTGCCCATGCACAAGACCTCGGGTTGGCCGCCGTGCAGGCGACGTAGCCCCTCCGGGTCGGTCACCGCCGAGATGGCGGTGCTGTTGCCCACGCTGGTGCTCGTCGCGGGCGCGTTGGCATGGCTGGTCGGCGTGGGGGTTGCGCAGGTGGCCTGCGTCGACGCCGCGCGCGACGCGGCCCGGGCCCTGGCGCGCGCGGAGCCCGAGCAGGTGGCGACCGAGCTCGCGCTGCGGTCGGCGCCGGACGGGGCCCGGGTGCACCTGCGGCGGGCCGACGGCATGGTCGAGGTGGAGGTGACCTACCGCGCCACTCCGCCGGGCGGTCTTCTCGACGCCGCCGCGGCGCTGGACCTGCGGGCCACCGCGTCCACACCGGTGGAGGTCGACGATGCCCCGGTCCCGTGACCGGTCACGCAGCCGGGCGAGCAGTCGGGCGAGCAGTCGGGCGAGCACCCGGGCCGCGCAACGCGGTAGCGCGACCGTCCACGTGCTGACGGTCGTCGTGCTCCTGACGGCCGTGGCGCTCGGGGCAGCCGGCTTCGCAGGACTGGCGACGGCCAAGCATCGCGCGACGACCGCGGCCGACCTCGCCGCGCTGGCTGCGGCCTCGGCACCGGTGCGCGGCTGCGAGGTGGCTGTGGTCACCGCCGAGCGCAACGGCGGCAGGCTCACCGCGTGCGTTCGCGAGGGTGCCGACGTCACCGTCACCGTCGTCGTGGCCGCCCGCGCGCCGTTCGGGCTGCGGCCGACGGTGCGGGCCCGTGCACGTGCAGGCCCGGCGCCTGCGGGTTAGCGCGTGGAGCCGCGGCTGTCCGAGTCGGATCCGGTCGCCGGACCGGACTCGGACTCCGGCGCGGGGGCACCGGGCGCGGTGCGCTCGTCACGGTCGGCACCCGCGTCGGTGCGCTGCCCGGTTTCCGCCTGGTGCGCGTGCTTGTCGTGCTTGGCGACGACGGCGCGGGCCTGCTTCAGCTCACGCCGACGGCGCCACGAGCGGCGCAGGCCCGAACGCAGCAGCTCGAGCCCGGCGACGAAGATCAGCACCGTCGCCGCCCCGAGCAGAAAGATCGCCGTGGCGGTGAGGTCGAGGCTGCCGATCCCGAGACCGAACTGCACCGTCTCGTCAGAGCCGCCCAGAAGCACCACGATGAGGAACAGCGCCGCGACGAGGACCAGCAGCACGCCGATGACGGTCATTGGCATCCCTTCCCGGCCAGCAGCGCGTCAAGCACCCGCACCGCACCGCCCTTGTCCAGCGGGTTGTTCGCGTTCCCGCACTTGGGCGACTGTACGCACGACGGACAGCCTTCGTCGCAGTCGCACGACGCTATCGCGTCGCGTGTCATGGTCAGCCACTCCACCGCGTCGGTGAACCCGCGCTCGGCGAACCCCGCGCCCCCGGGGTGACCGTCGTACACGAACACCGTCATCTCACCGGTGTCCTGGTGGAAGGCGGTCGAGACACCGCCGATGTCCCAGCGGTCGCAGGTGGCCACCAGGGGCAGCAGCCCGATCGAGGCGTGCTCGGCGGCATGCGCGGCACCGGGCACCTCGGTGGGGTGCAGGCCGGTCGCGGCCAGCTGCTCCTGCGTGAGGGTCCACCACACTCCCCTGGTCCGCAGCGTCCGGGGCGGCAGGTCCAGCGGCTCCTCGCCCAGCACCTCGCCGCTGCCCAGACGCCGGCGCAGGAACGCCACGACGTGGCTGGTCACCTCCACCGCCCCGAAGCACAGCCGCGCCGCCCCCCACCGCTGCTCACGATCGGTCTGCAGCACCCGGATGTCGGTCTGCTCGCGGGCCGTCGTGCTGTAGTCGGTGTCGGCGCGCTGCACCAGCGCGGCGCTCTCCTCCAGGTCCAGGGTCTGCACCAGGTACGACACGCCCTGGTGGAGGTAGACCGCACCGGCGTGCACGGTGGAGTGGCTGGCGGCATCGTCGACGGTGCCCAGCATCCGCCCCGTGCCCTCCTCGACCACCCGCACCTGCGTACCCCCGGTCGAGCGGATGTCGGCCAGGTCGCTGGCCCGGTCGCGGCGCGTCCAGAACCATCCTCGGGGACGACGTCGCAGCATCCCGGCGTCGGTCAGCGCGGTCACCGCCTCCTCGGCCCCCTCGCCGAACAGGGCGAAGTCGTCCTCGGTCAACGGCAGCTCGGCGGCCGCAGCGCACAGGTGTGGGCCGAGGACGTACGGGTTGCCCGGGTCGAAGACGGTCGCCTCCACCGGTCGGCCCAGCAGTGCCTCGGGATGGTGCACCAGATAGGTGTCCAGCGGGTCGTCGCGGGCCACCAGCACACCGACCGCTCCCTGCCGGTCACGCCCGGCGCGGCCGACCTGCTGCCACATCGCGGCGCGCGTGCCGGGGAAGCCGGCCATCAGCACGGCGTCCAGCCCGGAGATGTCGATGCCCAGCTCGAGCGCGTTGGTGGCCGACATGGCCAGCAGCGAGCCGTTCTTGAGCCTGCGCTCCAGCTCGCGGCGCTCCTCGGGCAGGTAGCCGCCGCGGTACGCCGCAACCCGCCGCGCCAGCGCCGGCTCCACGCGCGCCAGGTGGTCCCGGGTCGTCATCGCCACCGTCTCCGACCCGCGCCGCGACCGCACGAACGCCAACGTGCGGACACCGTCGACGACCAGGTCGGCGAGCAGGTCGGCGACCTCCGCGGTGGCGGTACGCCGGACGGGTGCGCCGTTCTCGCCGGTGAGCCGGGTCAACGGCGGCTCCCACAACGCCAGCGCCGTCTCGCCGCGCGGCGAGCCGTCGTCGGTGACGGCCGTGACCGGCGCGCCGACCAGGCGGGTGGCGGCGACCTCCGGCTCCGCGACCGTCGCCGACGACAGCACGAACGTCGGCTCCGCACCGTAGTGGCGGCACAGCCGCCGCAGCCGCCGCAGCACCTGTGCGACGTGGGAGCCGAACACACCCCGGTAGTGGTGACACTCGTCGACGACGACGTACTCGAGCGCGGACAGGAACTTTGCCCACCGTGCGTGACCCCCCAGCAGTGTGCGGTGCAGCATGTCCGGGTTCGTCAGCACGTACTGTGCGTGCTCGCGCGCCCAGTCGCGCTCCTCCCGACCGCAGTCGCCGTCGTACGTCGACACGCGCAGCCCGGGAAGCTCCAGCCCGCACAGCAGCCCCAGCTGGTCCTGCGCCAGGGCCTTGGTCGGTGACAGGTACAGCGTCGTGGCCGCACGTGTGGTGGAGCTGCCGGACCCGGTCGGGGCCATCAGGGCGGTGAGGGCGGGCAGCAGGTAGCCCAGCGACTTGCCGGAGGCGGTGCCGGTGGAGAGCACCACGTGCCGGCCGGCGTGCGCGTGCTCGGCGGCCTCCGCCTGGTGCGACCACAGGTCGGTGATCCCGCGCGCCTCGAAGGCCGCACGGACGGCGGGGTGCACCCATGCGGGCCACGGTGCGGTGCGGGCGTCGCGGGCGGGCACCCGCTCGAGGTGCGTGAGCCGTTCCGCGCGCCCCGGGGCCTGGACCAGACGGTGCATGACCGTGCCCGCCTCGGGCCCGGAAGGCCCTGGCACGGTGGGCTTCACCGGGCCTGGCATAGGCTGGAGCGGCGGGGCGGGGTCACACGTGGTCATCTCCGTCCCAGTCTTGCATCTAACTTCGACGGCACGGTCGTGGTTGAATGCGAGGGACTACGTTTCTCTGTGTCGACGAAGGGAGCTTCGGTGGACCTGTCGCTGGACACCCGTGAACAAGGCGGTTGCACGGTCATCGAGGTCGGCGGCGAGATCGATGTCTACACGGCGCCCAAGTTGCGTGAGTGCATCGTCGACCTCGTCAACCGTGGCAACTACCACCTCGTCGTGGACATGGAGGACGTCGAGTTCCTCGACTCAACGGGGCTCGGCGTGCTGGTCGGGGGACTGAAGAGGGTACGCGCGCACGACGGCTCCCTTCGGCTCGTCTGTACCCAGGAGCGCCTGCTCAAGATCTTCCGGATCACCGGACTGACCAAGGTCTTCGCGATCTTCGACACGGTGGACAGCGCCGTCAAAGAAAACCCCGCCTGACCGGCGTATGGCCACGGTTGCACTACAGGTAGGCCAGGACCCCGCCCACGTCCGGCTCGTCCGGCTGGTCTCCAGTGCCGTGGCGCGGATGGCCGGTCTCGGCGACGAGGCGCTCGACGAGGTGCGGCTCGGCGTCAGTGAGGCCTGTGGCCTGGCCATCGACGCCCTCGGCGCCGCCGGCAGCGACGCCCCGATGTCGCTGGAGTTCGACGACACCGGGGGGCTGCGGGTGACCGTGCGCACGCCGGCGGCTCTTCCCGCCCGGCACGAGGTGCCGGTGCCGGCCGACCCGGCCCTCGAGGACTCCCCGAACGTCGCGCACGTCCTCCTCGACCGGCTTGCGCTCATCGAGGGCCTGATCGACGACGTCGACGTCGCCTCCGGCCCGGACGGCTCCTCGGTCACGATGCGCTGGAAACCCGAGAGCGGCACCGCCCCAGGGAAGTGACCGCCCCGACTGGTCAGTAGACTCCGCCCCGACTCGCACGAACACGTTCTTTTTGTGCTGATAGACCGGTCCTGGGACGGGCCGGAACGGTGTCGCTGACCCGGGGCCATGGGCCCCCACCAGAGGAGGACGGATGTCGGGGCTCACCCTCGCCTCAACCGGCGCGGATGTGTCTTTGTCCGGGAGCAACCTCACGTTTGTCATCGTCGTCGCCGTGATCGCGCTGATCGCGATCGCGATGGCGGTGGTCTTCCGTGGCGAGGTACTCGCTGCCGGTGAAGGTACCGAGAACATGAAAACCATCGGGAAGGCGGTGCAGGAGGGCGCGTCGGCCTACCTGACCCGGCAGTTCAAGACGCTGGCGGTGTTCGCCGTGCTGGCGTTCGCGCTGCTGTTCGTGCTGCCCGGCGACGTTGGGGTGCGCGTCGGCCGGTCGCTGTTCTTCCTGGTGGGCGCCGGCTTCTCCGCGATGATCGGCTACCTCGGCATGTGGCTCGCGGTGCGCGCCAACGTGCGGGTCGCGGCCGCCGCCCAGGACCAGGGCCGTGACCCGGCGATGCGGATCGCATTCCGTACGGGTGGCACCGTGGGCATGGCCACGGTCGGGTTCGGCCTGCTCGGCGCGTCGATAGTCGTGCTGATCTACAAGGCGGACGCGCCGGCGGTGCTGGAGGGCTTCGGCTTCGGCGCCGCGCTGCTGGCGATGTTCATGCGTGTCGGCGGCGGCATCTTCACCAAGGCCGCCGACGTCGGTGCCGACCTGGTCGGCAAGGTCGAGCACAACATCCCCGAGGACGACCCCCGCAACGCGGCGACCATCGCCGACAACGTGGGCGACAACGTCGGCGACTGCGCCGGCATGGCGGCGGACCTGTTCGAGTCGTACGCCGTCACCCTGGTCGCCGCGCTCATCCTCGGCAGCGTCGCCTTCGGCAGCCAGGGCCTCGTGTTCCCGTTGATCGTGCCGGCGATCGGCGCGCTGACCGCGATCATCGGCGTCTACCTGTGCCGGCCACGGCCGACCGAGAGCGGCCTGACGACGATCAACCGGGCGTTCTACATCTCGGCCGCGATCTCCGCGGTGCTGTGCACGGCCGCGGCGTTCCTCTACCTGCCCGGCAGCTTCGACGACCTCGAGCGCGGTGAACGGGGCGGCACCAGCGCGCTCGAGCAGCTCTTCTCCGGCATCACCCAGCAGGAGCTCACGACCTCGGGCGACCCGCGCATCATCGCCGCCGTCGCGGTCATCATCGGTATCGTGCTGGCCGCGCTCATCCTCGCGCTGACCGGCTACTTCACCGGCACTGAGCACCGCCCGGTCCGCGACGTCGGCAAGACCGCTCTGACCGGCCCTGCGACCGTGATCCTGTCGGGTCTGTCGGTCGGCTTCGAGTCCGCCGTCTACACCGCGCTGGTGATCGGTGCGGCCGTCTACGGCGCGTTCCTCCTCGGCGGCGGGTCGATCGTGGTGTCGTTGTTCGCGGTGGCCCTGGCCGGCTGCGGTCTGCTCACCACGGTCGGTGTGATCGTGGCGATGGACACCTTCGGCCCGGTGTCGGACAACGCGCAGGGTATCGCCGAGATGTCCGGTGACGTCGACGCGGAGGGCGCCGCGATCCTCACCGAGCTCGACGCGGTCGGCAACACCACGAAGGCGATCACCAAGGGCATCGCGATCGCCACCGCGGTCCTGGCGGCCACGGCGCTGTTCGGCGCGTTCACCGACGCCGTGTCGGGTGCCGTGCAGGACGCGAACGTGCAGGCCGACGAGCTGACGGCCTCGAGCTTCCTGGACCTGTTCGGTGTGCTCAACGTCGCCGATCCCAAGAACCTCGTCGGGCTGTTGATCGGCGCCAGCGTGGTGTTCCTCTTCTCCGGCCTGGCCATCAACGCGGTCGGCCGGGCGGCCGGTGCGGTCGTCTTCGAGGTGCGCCGGCAGTTCCGGGACATCCCCGGGATCATGGAGGGCACCGGGCGTCCCGAGTACGGCAAGGTGGTCGACATCTGCACCCGCGACTCGCTGCGCGAGCTGGCGACGCCGGGTCTGCTGGCCATCCTCGCCCCGATCGCCGTGGGCTTCGGTCTCGGCGCGGCGCCGCTGGGCTCCTACCTCGCCGGCGCCATCGGCACCGGCACGCTGATGGCGGTGTTCCTGGCCAACTCCGGTGGTGCCTGGGACAACTCCAAGAAGCTCGTGGAGGACGGCTACCACGGCGGCAAGGGCTCGCTGGCGCACGAGGCCACGGTCATCGGCGACACCGTCGGCGACCCGTTCAAGGACACCGCGGGCCCCGCCATCAACCCGCTGATCAAGGTGATGAACCTGGTCTCGCTGCTGATCGCCCCATCGGTGATCGCCCTGTCGATCGGCGAGGACGCGAACGACCCGGTCCGCATCGCCATCGCCGTCGTCGCAGCGCTGATCATCGCGGCCGCGATCTACATCTCGAAGCGGCGCTCGGTCGCGATCGGCGACGTGGACGAGACTCCGGCGGAGCAGGTCCCCGTCAGCTGAGGGTGTGCATCCGAGCAAGGCCCGCCGGAGGTTCTCCGGCGGGCCTTTCTCGTCATTGCGACCTCAAGAGCGGGCGGGCAGATGTGCCTGTGCTCGTCGCGCGAGGCGGCGCACACGCGCCGCTGCCCTCGCCCGGGGCGTGCTGAGACGCTCCGTCAGCAGCACGGCGAGCGCGTCCACCGCGGAGTCGAGGACGTCGTCGGCAGGAGGCTCGGGATCGGTGTCCGGTTCGCCGGTGAAGTCCGGCAGCAGCTCGTCGAGCGAGCCCACCACGTCGTAGCCCCGGTCCGCCAGTCCGTCGACCAGCGCCCGGCTCCGCGCCAGGACCCACTCGCGCTCGGCCTCGGGCACGCCGGTGTGCGCG
>DATABY010000089.1:0-12608 GCA_036259355.1 Nocardioidaceae bacterium | reverse complement strand
TGGCCTGCGCGACTTCTCCCGCTCGGACCTCATCGTCGACGACGACGGCCGGGTGTGGTTCCTCGAGGTCAACGTCGCGCCCGGGATGACCGAGACCTCCCTGGTGCCGCTGTCGATCGAGGCCGACGGTCTCGACCTCGGCGACCTCTGCGCCGACCTCGTCCGCGCCGCCGTCGTGCGCCGCTGACCGCGCCGCAGGGCCACCCGCCGCGGGCCCTCGGCCGCAAACGCTCGGCCGCAGACGCTCGGCCGCAGGCCGGGAAATGGACCGTAACCGCCCGTTCTCCTTCCTTCCCGACGCGAATTCGGTTGGGGAACGGGGATTTCCCTCGGGGGAGACGCGGTGTCCTCGACCGACCTGGCTGATCTCTTGGCCATCCGACGTCTTCGCGATCTGACGGCTTGCCGACCTGACGGCTTGCCGACCTGACGGCTTAGCGACGTGACGTCTTAGCGACCTGGGGGCCTAGCGTTACAGCGCTTTGTCGACAAATCGACGTATTGCCGAAGCGCTATACCGGTACGTCGTTCTGGGGGTCCATGATCTCGACGATGCGGCGCAGGTCGTCGAGCGAGGCGAACTCGACCGTGATGCGGCCCTTGGACTTGCCGAGGTCGACCTTGACCCGGGTGTCGAACCGCTCGCTCAGCCTGCCGGCGAGGTCGGCCAGGCCCGGGGCGACCGGCTTCCGCGGCCGACTGCGCCGCCCGTTGCCGTCCTCGGAGCCTGCGACCGAGATGATCTCCTCGAGCGCGCGCACCGACAGCCCCTCCGACACGACGCGACCAGCGAGGCGGTCCTGGACCTCCTCCTCCTCCACGCCCACCAGGGCGCGGGCGTGCCCGGCGGAGAGCACCCCGGCGGCCACGCGGCGCTGCACGGACGGGGACAGCCGCAGTAGGCGAAGCGTGTTGGAGATCTGCGGACGCGACCGTCCGATGCGGGTGGCGAGGTCGTCGTGGGTGCAACCGAAGTCGTCGAGCAGCTGCTGGTAGGCAGCGGCCTCCTCCAGTGGGTTCAGCTGCGCGCGGTGCAGGTTCTCCAGCAAGGCGTCCCGCAGCATCGCGTCGTCGCTGGTGTCGCGGACGATCGCGGGGATCGTGTCGAGGCCGGCCTCCCGGATGGCGCGCCACCGCCGCTCGCCCATGATCAGCTCGTAGCGGTCCTCGCCGACGGGGCGTACGACGACCGGCTGCAGCAGTCCGATCTCCCTGACCGAGTGCACCAGCTCGGCCATCGCCTCTTCCTCGAACACCTCCCGCGGCTGGCGTGGGTTCGGCGTGACCTGGTCGACCGGGATCTCGGCGAACCGGGCGCCGTCGACCTCTTGCATCGCCGGTCCCGGCTCCTGGCGCGCCGTCGCGGCGTCACCGTTGTGCGCCGGGCCTGCCCCAACGCCGTTCTGGGGACCGGGCGACACCGGGACGTTGCCCACGCCGGCCGCCGCGGCGGATGCGCCGCCGTGACGCGCCTCCTGCTCTGCCGCGGTCGGAATCAGTGCACCGAGCCCACGGCCCAGCCCTCGACGTGCGTTCACGGTTCCTCCGTCTGCTGTGGGTTGTGGGTGGCGAGCTCTCGGGCGGCCTCGAGGTAGGACAGCGCTCCGGACGAGGCCGGGTCGTAGGTGATCACTGTCTGGCCGTAGCTGGGCGCCTCGGAAATCCGCACCGACCGTGGGATCGCGGTGTGCAGGACGATGTCGCCGAAGTGCTGGCGCACCTCGTCGGCCACACCGGCGGCCAACCGGGTGCGTCCGTCGTACATGGTCAGCACGATGGTCGACACCCGAAGATCAGGGTTGAGGTGGGCGCGCACCATCTCCACGTTGCGCAGCAGCTGCGTGACGCCCTCGAGCGCGTAGTACTCGCACTGGATCGGGATCAACATCTCGCGGCCGGCCACCAGCGCGTTGATCGTGAGCAGGCCCAGGGATGGCGGGCAGTCGATGAACACGTAGTCGAAGCGCTCGTCACCCTCCAACGAGGCCAGGTGGGCGTCGAGGGCCTTCCGCAGCCGCGACTCGCGGGCCACCAGCGAGACCAGCTCGATCTCCGCGCCTGCCAGGTCGATCGTGGCCGGGACGCCGTACAGGCCCGGGACGTCGGGGCTCTGGCACACGACGTCGCCGAGTGGCTTTCCGTCGGACAGCACCTCGTATACCCCGGGCGTGCCGGCGGAGTGGTCGATGCCGAGGGCGGTGGACGCGTTGCCCTGCGGGTCGAGGTCGATGATCAGCACCCGCATGCCGTGCTGGGCCAGACCCGCCGCGATGTTCACGGTGGTGGTGGTCTTGCCCACCCCGCCCTTCTGGTTGGCGATGACCATCACGCGGGTCTCCGCCGGCCGCGGGAGCGGCCGTGCGCCGCTCCGGCCGCCGCGCACGTCCTGCTGGGCAGCCGAGGCCAAGGGTGTGGTCGGGTCGGCGTACGTCGGGCTGGAGTCGGCGGCGACCTCGGCAGCGGTCATCGGCGCCGCCAGGGGCCCGGGCGCGAGCGTCGGTCCGAAACGGGCCTGCTCGGCGTCCTGGGTCGCGGTATCGGGCAGCCCCTCGACGGAGGGCACGTCAGGCGCGGGCGTTGCGGCGTCGCCGGCCGTTTCACGTGAAACGTCGGCCGCTGCCACGGCACCGGGCGTACTGGCGGAGCTTGCCGGCGCCGGACCTGCCGGGTCATTCGCGGCTTCCGGGGATGGGCCCAGTCCCGGTCCCGCGTCGGCCTCGTCGACTGCTTCTCCGGGCGCCTCGGGCACCTCGGGCGCCTCGGGTGCCTCGGGTGCGTCGGATACCTCGGGTGCGTCGGATACCTCGGAAGTCTCGGACGGCTGAGAAGTTTCGAGTGCCTCGGGTGCTTCGGGCGCCTCGGGTGCTTCGGGCCTTCCCACATCGGTGTAGGCCTGCGGCGCGGCGCCCACGCCGTGCGGAGACGGGCCTGGCACCTCGTCCTCTTCGGCACCGGCCTCGGGTGCCTCTGGGTCGGTGTAGGCCTGCGGCGCCGTGCCGACTCCCTGCGGCAGCTTTGCCGTCGGCGCGCGCACGGCATCGGGAGCCGAAGAGGGCTCGACGACGCCCGGTGCTGGGCCCGCTGTTTCGGTCGAGGGCGGCGGTGCAGCCGTTTCACGTGAAACCTCGCCACTCCGCCATGTCGACAAAGGCCTTTGTCTACTTGTCGAGGGCCATCCCAGGTCCGAGGATTCCACGCTGTCCTCCGTCGGCCATCCCAGGCCGGCCACCGTGCGCACTCCTCAGGACCTCCGTCGCCTTCTTGCCTTACCAGCGGGCACAGTCTCACCGGCGATGACCTCGACTGCAAGCACGCCACTCCACTGTGGGGAAAAAGCTAGTTCTCGCACCTGGCTCGAGGCCGCGCGAGCCTTCCGGAGGACCGGTTCCGCGGCCGCGAGCTCGTCCGCGGCGCTCGCGCCCTTCATCGCCAGCAGCATGCCGCCGGGCCGGCACATCGGCAGTGCCCAGCGCACCAGGCGGTCCAGCGGCGCGACCGCACGGGCCGTCACCGCGTCGAACCCTGCTGCTGCGTGCTCCTCCGCGCGTCCTCGCTCCACCCGCACGTTGTCCAGCCCGAGCTCGTCCACCACCTCGTCGAGGAACCGCGTGCGTCGCAGCAGGGGTTCGAGGAGGGTCACCTCCAGGTCCGGGCGGGCCAGGGCGAGCACGACTCCGGGCAGCCCGGCACCTGAACCGAGATCGCACACCCGCGCGCCCGAACCGAAGGCGCCGGCGATCTGGGCGCAGTTGCACAGATGCCGGTCCCAGAGCCTCGGCACCTCCCGGGGCCCGATGAGCCCCCGTACGACGCCCGCATCCGCGAGCAGCTCGGCGTACCCCAGCAGCCGCGGCCAGGCCGAACCAAACACCGCCGCCGCCCCGGGAGGCGGCGGCGGTGTTTCACGTGAAACCGACGCGCTCACGCGCTGGCGCCCCGCCGGTGGGCCCTCAGGCGGGCAACACCACGACGCACCGGTGCGGCTCCTCGCCCTCGGACTCACTCTTGAGTCCCGCCGCGGCGACGGCGTCGTGGACGACCTTGCGCTCGAACGGTGTCATCGGTGACAGCTTCCGTGGCTCGCCGGACTTCTCGACCTCGGCCACAACTTCGCGGGCCTGCTCCTCGAGCGACTTCCGCTTGGCCGCCCGGAAGCCGCCGATGTCCAGCATCAGCCGGCTGCGTTCTCCAGTGGTACGCAGCACCGCGAGCCGAGTCAGGTCCTGCAGCGCGTCCAACACCTCGCCGTGACGGCCGACCAGGTCGTCGAGCCCGGTGCCGACGATCGAGACCGCGGCCCGTTCGCCCTCCACATAGAGGTCGAGGTCACCGTCGAGGTCGGCGATGTCGAGCAGTTCCTCGAGGTAGTCGGCCGCAATGTCGCACTCACGCTCAAGGGCGGTCGCGCTGTCGGCGCGGTCACCCGAAGCGCTGTCCGCAGAGTTCTCGGCAGGGTCCTCGGCAAGGTCCTCCGCCGGGTCCTCGGTATCCACGGCAGGGGTGTCGGCCGGGTCCTCGGCCGCAGCGGTGCCGACGTCGTCGGTGGGCGAGGCGCCTTCAGTCACGGGCGTTCTCCTTCACAGATCGTGGCGGTGGCACCTGTCACGCCCTGCGGGCGCACTCGCGGGGGTTCTGGTGCCGGTCCGGCCACTTGTCCAGGTCTGGGGCCGGGTGGGCTACTTCTTCTTCCCCGGCTTGCGTTTGCTGCGCGGCTGCTTCTTGGGCTGCTGGCGCTGCGGCGGGCGCGGCGCCTCCTTCACGGCGACCGCACCGTCACCCCCGGCCCCGCCGCCAGAACTGCCACCAGCGGGGGTGGCCGTGGCTTTTCCCTTGCGCGCGAGCCGCTCCTCCCGCGCCTTGGCTGCGGGTGTGCCCGGCGCGGGGTTGTTGTGGATGACGTAGAACTGCTGGCACATGGTCCACGCGTTGGAGGTGGTCCAGTAGATCACCACACCGATCGGGAAGGCGACCCCGCCGACACCGAACACCAGCGGCAGCACGTACAGCAGCATCTTCTGCTGCTGCGCGTACGGACCGCTCATCGCGTCGGCCGGCATGTTCTTGCTCATGAGCTGGCGCTGGGTGAGGAACGTGGTCGCGGTCATCGTCAGGATGAGGATGATCGCGAGGATCTGGGTGTTCAGGTCGTCGGCGCCGAGGAACTGGTCGGAGATCCGCGCGCCGAAGATCGTCGCCCGCTGCAGCTGCTCCCCGTTGGTGTCGGTGAGGAAGTGCTCGCCGCCGAAGCCGGGGGTCGCCGCGCGGTCGATCAGCCGGAACAGCGCCAGGAAGATCGGCATCTGCAGGATCAACGGGAGGCAGGACGCGAACGGGTTCGTGCCCGTCTCGCGGTAGAGCTTCATCGTCTCCTGGGCCAGCCGCTCCCGGTCCTGACCGTACTTCTTCTGCAGCTCCTTGACCTTGGGCTGCAGCAGCTGCATGTTGCGGCTGGACTTGATCTGCTTGACGAACAGCGGGATCAGCACGATGCGGATGACGATCGTGAGGCAGACGATCGCCAGGGCCCACGCCCAGCCCTGGGCCGCGTTGCCGTCGCCGAACCAGCCGCTGAACAGCTCGTGGAACGTCGTGAGGATGAACGACGTCACGAAGTACAGCGGGTCCATGATCAACGACCCGACGTCCTTGAAGAACTCGATCACTCAGGCACCTCGACCGGTCGGGGCGCCGATCGCGCCCGAATGCTGCGAATGTTCAGAATCTTGTGAAGGCTGTGAAACCTCCGCCTCGCGACGCGGCACGGGGTCGTAGCCGCCCGCGGCCCACGGATGGCAGCGCGCAAGGCGGCGGACGGCCAGCCAGCTCCCGCGCAGCGCACCGTGCTCGGTGACGGCCTCCAGCGCGTACGCCGAGCAGGACGGGTGGTAGCGGCACACCTGGCCGTACAGCGGGCTGATCAGCGCGCGGTACACGCGTAACAGGCCGATCAGCACATACTTCATCGTCCACCACCGCGGCGCAGCAGCCGGCGCACGGCGCTGTCCAGATCCGCGTCCAGGGCAGGCGAGTCCGCATGGGCGGCGGCGGGCAG
The DNA here is from genome assembly GCA_036259355.1 of Nocardioidaceae bacterium. Taxonomy (GTDB): domain Bacteria; phylum Actinomycetota; class Actinomycetes; order Propionibacteriales; family Nocardioidaceae; genus JALZDI01. Next base: position 6,556 of record DATABY010000089.1, on the reverse strand, counting down.
CGCCCGGACCACGAGCATGCTGCCCTCGGGAAGCTGCGGCATCTTCTCCCGCATCAGGTGGCGTAGACGGCGCTTGACGGTGTTGCGCACTGCTGCAGATCCTACGGCCTTGCTCACCACGAACCCGCAGCGCGCGGGCACCGCCTCATCGGTGAGGTGCAGATGCACCACCAGGGTGGAGCGACCGGCTCGGCGCCCCCTGCGTACGACGGCAGTGAAGTCCGCGCTACGCCGCAGCCGGTGGACCGACGACAGCAACGCGGGCGCGACGGTGCGGGAGGGTGGTCAGGCCGCGAGGCGCTGGCGGCCCTTGCCGCGCCGGTTCGACAGGATGGCGCGCCCGGCGCGGGTGCGCATCCGCAGCCGGAAGCCGTGCTTCTTGTGCCGGCGGCGGTTGTTGGGCTGGAAGGTCCGCTTGCTCACGGGAGTGCTCCCTGGTCATCGACGAGGATTCGACAAGTGGCAGTGGCGCCCCGACGACCACCGCTCATCCGCGGACAGGTTGCACCCTGCAGCAGAGTTTCCGTGGACATGCGGCACCCGTCGAGGACGCTCGACCGCACCACGGTACGGGGGGCGCGAACGGCGGTCAAACCGGGCGGCGGACTACGCCGAAATGCCTGTGGACGACGGGTTGCCGCCGCTCTGACGACCTTGTTAGCGTCACGCCTTATCCACAAGTGCTCGTGCCCCGGCCCGTCGCACCCAGAAGGGGTCTCATGGCCCGATTTCTCCCCGCTTATCCCGAGCGAGAGCGGTGCCGTAGGCCATCCGGGCTGAGGGACGACACGCCATCTGGACTACTCCGGCTGGCCCGAAGGTGGGGGGCGGCGCGCTTTATACCGCTCCCGGGCGTGATTGCACAAGATGTGGAAAACGCTGTGGACACGCTTGTGTCGCACAACTTCGTGTGCGGCGGTGCCGACGGCGTCGCCGTGCCGCTTTGAACGGGGGAACCGCGTGAGTGATCCGACCGTCGAGTCCGTCACCGAGACCACGGAGCAGGCCGACGAGCTCGGCCCGTTGTGGCAGCGGCTGATCGACGACCTTCCTGCGAGCCAGCGCGCCTGGCTCACGGCCAGCCGGCCGGTCACGCTGCACGAGAGCACCGCGATCGTGGCCGTGGCCGACGACTTCACCCGCTCGCAGCTCGAGAGCCGGCTGCGGCCCCGCCTCGAGGACGCGCTCAGCGAGTCGCTGGGTCGCGCGGTGCACCTGGCGGTCACCGTCGACCCGAGCCTGCCGAGCGAGGACGGCGACGCGTTCGGCGGCGTCCCCCGTCGCGGGATGGACGACGGCGCGATGTCCACAGACAACTCCACAGATCCACAGGGCGACATGTCGACAAATCGGCAGGGCGATATGTCGCGCCTCGAGCGGGAGCGGAGCGCGATGGGCGTCGCGCCTCCACCGGTCGAGCCGACCGCGCCCGGCCTGTCCGGGCTGAGCACCGAGCCCGGGCCGGCGCCGACCTTCCCCGGACCCCCCACGCCGTCGGTGGGCACCCCCACCCAGGCGGTCGCCGAGACGCGGCTCAACCCCAAGTACATCTTCGAGTCGTTCGTCATCGGTGCGTCTAACCGGTTCGCGCACGCGGCCGCCGTCGCCGTCGCCGAGGCACCGGGCCGGGCCTACAACCCCCTGCTCATCTACGGCGACTCCGGGCTGGGCAAGACCCACATGCTGCACGCGATCGGCCACTACGTGCGCAGCCTGTTCGCCGGTGCCCGGGTGCGCTACGTGTCCAGCGAGGAGTTCACCAACGACTTCATCAACGCGATCCGCGACGACCGGGCCGCGTCGTTCCAGCGTCGCTACCGCGACGTCGACGTGCTGCTGATCGACGACATCCAGTTCCTGGAAGGCAAGATCCAGACCCAGGAAGAGTTCTTCCACACGTTCAACACGCTGCACAACGCCAACAAGCAGATCGTGATCACCTCCGACCGGCCGCCCAAGCGGCTCGAGGCGCTGGAGAACCGCCTGCGCAACCGGTTCGAGTGGGGGCTGATCACCGACGTACAGCCGCCCGACCTCGAGACCCGCATCGCGATCCTGCGCAAGAAGGCCGCCACCGAGCGGCTCACCGCGCCACCGGAGGTCCTGGAGTTCATCGCCAGCAAGATCCAGACCAACATCCGCGAGCTCGAGGGTGCGCTGATCCGGGTCACCGCGTTCGCCAGTCTCAACCGGCAGGAGGTCGACCTCACGCTCGCCGAGATCGTCCTCAAGGACCTGATCCCCGAGGGCGGCGAGCCCGAGATCAGCGCCGGCGTGATCATCGCGCAGACCTCGGCGTACTTCGGGCTGTCCATCGACGACCTGTGCGGTCAGAGCCGCAGCCGGCTGCTGGTCACCGCCCGGCAGATCGCGATGTACCTGTGCCGCGAGCTCACCGAGCTGAGCCTGCCCAAGATCGGCCAGCAGTTCGGCGGCCGCGACCACACCACGGTCATGCACGCCGACCGCAAGATCCGCCAGCTGATGGCCGAACGCCGCAGCGTCTACAACCAGGTCACCGAGCTGACCAACCGGATCAAGCAGCAGGCGCGCCAGTCGTGACGGCCCGTCCCGGGCACCGGGTTACAACGGCGCAACCTCTTCCCACACCCTGTGGAAACCCCTGTGGATCTGTGGAGCATCACCGGGGACCGGCTGTGGACAACCCCGGCCGTCCCCGCACAGCCCCGGTTCGCGTCCACCGCGCCGGCCGGGCACGGGTCGCCGCCTCCACAGCCGATGTGTACGCCGAAAAGCGCGCTGACCTGCGCAGACGTCGTTTGTCCCCAGCGTCCACCGTTGCTACGCCCCTGACGGGACCTAGACAGGTATCCATCCCCACCAACTTCTCCCCACGCCACCCCCTGGGGATAACACCACCGCACCTACGCGTGGTCCCCGCCACATGGCAGGATTCCGGTCAGGGTGCAGGTACGAGTTCTGTCATCCGTTACCCCTCGCGCTCGTGCGCATGCAGACCCGCCGCAGACCAGGGAGGCCGTCAGTCGTGAAGTTCCGCGTTGAGCGCGACGCACTCGCCGAGGCGGTGGCGTGGGCCGCGCACAGCCTGCCCGTGCGTCCCAGCGTCCCGGTGCTCGCCGGTCTGCTGATCGAGACCGCCGAGCAGGGCCTGGTGCTCTCCAGCTTCGACTACGAGACCTCGGCGCGCGTCACGGTTCCGGCCGAGGTCGCCGACGAGGGGCGGGCGCTGGTGTCGGGCCGGCTGCTCGCCGACATCTGCCGCAGCCTGCCGGCCAAGCCGGCCGAGTTCGCCACCGACGGCGCCAAGGTGTCGCTGACCTGCGGCAGCGCCCGGTTCAGCCTGCAGACGTTGCCGGTCGACGACTACCCCACGCTGCCCGACATGCCGACCGCCTCCGGCACGGTGTCCAGCGGCGCCTTCGCGCACGCGGTCGGCCAGGCCGTCACCGCGGCGGGGCGCGACGACATGCTGCCGGTGCTGACCGGCGTACGGCTGGAGATCGACGGGTCCGGGATCGCGCTGATGGCCACCGACCGCTACCGGCTGAGCCTGCGTGAGCTGGAGTGGAACCCCGGCCAGCCCGACCTGACGGCGACCGCGCTCGTGCCCGCGAAGGTGCTGGCCGACACCGCGAAGGCGTTCACCTCCGGCACCGACGTCACGATCGCGCTCGCCTCCAGTGGAGCCGGCGAGGGCATCATCGGCTTCGAGGGCCAGACGGCCGGCGGCAGCCGCCGCACCACCACGCGCTTGCTCGACGGTGAGTTCCCCAAGGTGCGGTCGCTGTTCCCCAGCGAGTCCAGCACCGTGGCACGGGTGCACACTGCCGCCCTCATCGAGGCGGTCAAGCGTGTCTCGCTGGTGGCCGAGCGCAACACGCCGGTCCGGCTCGCCTTCACCGAGGGCATGGTGACGCTGGAGGCCGGCAGCGGCGACGAGGCACAGGCGTCGGAGTCGCTGGAGGCCACCGTCAACGGCGACGACATCGCCATCGGGTTCAACCCCACCTACCTGCTCGACGGGCTCGGCGCGATCGACGCACCGGTGGCCCACTTGGCGTTCACCCAGCCGACGCGCCCGGCCGCGCTCGCCGGTGCCGCCGACCTCGACGCCGAGCCCGACATGGATTTCCGTTACCTGCTGATGCCGGTGCGTCTGCAGGGCTGAGCCGCAAGCCGACGCCGGCGCCCGCGCGTCGTACGGCGACCGTCGACGAGAAGGGATCGCACATGGATATCGGCCTGGTCGGGCTGGGCAAGATGGGCGGCAACATGCGCGAGCGGTTGCGTCGCGGCGGCCACACCGTCGTGGGCTTCGACCGCAACCCCGACGTCAGCGACGTCGGCTCGCTCAAGGAGCTGGTCAAACAGCTGCCCACGCCTCGCGTGGTGTGGGTGATGGTGCCCTCCGGTGACCCGACGCGCGCGACGGTCCAGGAGCTGGCCGGGCTGCTCGAGCGCGGCGACGTGGTGGTCGAGGGCGGCAACTCCCGCTGGAGCGACGACCAGACCCACGCCGACCTGCTCGCCGAGCAGGGCATCGGCTACGTCGACTGCGGCGTGTCCGGCGGCGTGTGGGGGCTGGAGAACGGCTACGCGCTGATGTGCGGCGGCGACGCCGACGACGTCGCGAAGGTGCAGCCGGCGTTCGACGCGCTGAAGCCGCCGGGCGAGTTCGGGTTCGTGCACGCGGGCAAGGTCGGCGCCGGGCACTTCGCCAAGATGGTGCACAACGGCATCGAGTACGCCGTCATGCAGTCCTACGCCGAGGGGTGGGAGTTGCTCGAGGCGGCCGACCGGGTCGACAACGTCACCGAGGTGCTGCGCTCGTGGCGCGAGGGCACCGTGATCCGGTCCTGGCTGCTCGACCTGCTGGTCGCCGCCCTCGACGACGACGCGCACCTCTCCCAGGTCGCCGGCTACGCCGAGGACTCCGGGGAAGGCCGGTGGACCGTGGAGGCCGCGATCGAGCACGCCGTACCCGCCCCGGCCATCGCGTCCGCGCTGTTCGCCCGGTTCGCCTCCCGACAAGACGACGCGGTCGCGATGAAGGCGGTCGCGGCGATGCGCGCGCAGTTCGGCGGACACGCGATCAAGGCCGGGCCGCCCCCGAAGGCCGACTGACCCGACCGGCGGCCACCCGTGCACGTCACGCACCTGTCGTTGCTGGACTTCCGCTCCTACACCGGCGCCGAGGTGCCGTTGGAGCCCGGTGTCACGGCGTTCGTCGGGCCCAACGGTCAGGGCAAGACCAACTTGGTCGAGGCCATCGACTACGTCGCGACGCTGCGCTCGCACCGGGTCGCCGGCGACCAGCCGCTGGTGCGGCTGGGCGCCGAGCGGGCGATCGTGCGGGTCGGTGCCGTGCGTGACGACCGGCGGGCGCTCGCGGAGGTCGAGATCACGCCCGGCAAGGCCAACCGCGCCCGGCTGAACAAGTCGCCGCTCCCCCGCACCCGCGAGCTGCTCGGGCTGGTACGGACCGTGCTGTTCTCCCCCGACGACCAGGCGCTGGTCAAGGGCGACCCGGCCGAGCGGCGGCGGTTCCTCGACGACCTGCTGGTCGCGCGAGCCCCGCGCTACGCGGGCGTCCGGCAGGACTACGACCGCGTCCTCCGGCAGCGCAACTCGCTCCTGAAGTCCGCCGGTGCGGCTCGCAGGTCGGGCGGCGGCGCGGGCCAGCTGGCCACGCTGGAGGCCTGGGACGAGCATCTGGCGCGGACCGGGTCGGAGCTGCTGGCCGGCCGGCTGGCGCTGGTGGAGGCGTTGCGTCCGCACGTGGCCAAGGCGTACGCCGAGGTGGCGCAGGGGGTGGCCGACGAGCCGGCCCCGGACGCCGCGCACGGGGGCGGGCAGAGCCTCGGGGGGCAGCGGCACACCGCGGCACGGACGGAGGCCGCGCTCGCCTACAAGCCGTCGTTCGCGCTGCCGGCCGAGCTGCCGGCGGACGGGTCGAGCCGTGAGGCGCTGGCCGCCGCCCTGCTGGCCGAGGTCGCAGCGCGCCGCGGCGACGAGCTCGACCGCGGGGTGTCGCTGGTGGGACCGCATCGCGACGACCTGGTGCTGTCGATCGGGCCGCTGCCGGCGAAGGGCTACGCCAGCCAGGGCGAGTCGTGGTCGTTCGCGCTGGCGCTGCGGCTGGCGTCGTTCGACCTGCTGCGCGCCGACGGTGACGACCCGGTGCTGATCCTCGACGACGTGTTCTCCGAGCTCGACGCGAGCCGTCGGTCCCGGCTGGCGCGACTGGTGGCCGGTGCCGAGCAGGTGCTGGTGACCGCGGCGGTGCCCGAGGACGTGCCCGAGGTGCTGTCCGGGGCGCGCTACGACGTGGCCGACGGTGAGGTGCGTCGTGTCCGGTGAGCACCGCGACGGGCTCCCGGCCCCCGATCCGGGCCCCGGCCCCGAGCACGGCCCCGAGCACGACGCCGAGCACGGCCCCGAGTACGACGTCGAGCACGACCCCGCTGGGCTCGACCTCGCACGCAGCATCGCGCGGGCCATGGGCCGCGGCGGTGGCCGACGCGGGCCCGGCCAGCCCGGCCAGCCCGCCGGCCGGCGTGGCGGCGACGGCGGG
>DATABY010000088.1:0-38728 GCA_036259355.1 Nocardioidaceae bacterium | reverse complement strand
CCCCCCCCCCCCCCCCCCCGGCCCCGACATGGGTGGTTCAGGCCGCGGTCACCTCAGCCAGGGGTTCCTGGCCACGACGGGGAGCTTCTCCCACTGCTTGCCCAGGCCCAAGGTGTGGCCGGCGCCGGCCAGCGTCAGCATGACGATCACCAGGGCGTAGACGATGTGGTCGTCCATGAACGGGTTGTTCTCCAGCCTGAGCTCGGCCAGCCACATGAAGACCAGGAGCAGGGAGCCGGAGACGGCGCCGATGCGCATCCCGATGCCGAGGATCAGGCTGAGGCCGAGGCCGAGGAGGCCGAGCATGAACACCCAGTCGGCCCAGGCGCCGGCGAAGAAGCCGCTGGCGAAGACGTCGTGCAAGACCTTGCCTTCGGTGCCGAACTGCAGGAAGCCCTCCGTGGGGGAGGCGCCGTTGATCCAGGCGGCGTCACCGAAGCGGTCGACGGCGCCGGTCTCGGGGTCGCGCCCGGTGGAGAAGCCCAGGGCCAACAGCTTGTCGAGGAAGGCCCACAGGAAGACCCAGCCGATGCTGAGTCGGGTGGCGGCGGCGACGTAGCGGAACGCCGCACCGGCGCGGGTCTCGGGTACGACGGGCTCCGGGTGCACCAGGGTCGGGTCGGGCATCTGGGTCTTGCGGATCGTGCTCATGAGGTCCCTCCGAGGGAACTTGGTGGTGACTTGTTCGTCGCTATAAGGATCGGTCGCGGCGGCGCCGGGTCGCAGGGGCCGCAGACCCGTCTTCGGGGGACCAAGGACCTCAGGACAGGCCGCTCCTGCGGGACCTTCGGCTCTGCCCCGCTCCGGCGTCGAGCGGCAGGGTGGTCGGCAGGACGGCGCAGCCAGGACCCGATGCGCGCGTCCCTGGGCCTTACGCGTCGGCGGGCCGGGCGGGCCTGCGTCCGACCATGGGTGGCAGCTGCCGCACCGCCGAGGCGAGGGCGCGCAGGTCACTGCCGGCCAGCGCCTGCGGACCGTCGCACAGTGCTTCCTCGGGACTGGGGTGCACGTCGACGATCACGCCGTCGGCGCCGACCGCGATCGCGGCACGGGACAGCGGCAGCACGAGCTCCCGCTGCCCGGCTGCGTGCGACGGGTCGACCACGACCGGCAGGTGCGACGCGGCCTGCGTCACGGGGACCGCGGAGATGTCGAGGGTGTTGCGGGTGGCCTGCTCGAGCGTGCGTATCCCGCGCTCGCACAGCACGATGTCGAGGTTGCCGCGCTGCGCGATGTACTCGGCGGCCATCAGCCACTCCTCGACCGTGGCCTGCAGGCCACGCTTGAGCAGCACCGGTCGGCCGGCCCGTCCGACGGCCTGGAGCAGCGCGAAGTTGGCCATGTTGCGCGTGCCGACCTGCAGCATGTCGGCGTACTCGCTCACCAGGTCCACGTCTGCGGCGTCGACCACCTCGGTGACCACGGGGAGGCCGACCGAGTCGCGTACGTCGGCGAGGATCTTCAGCCCCTCCGCGCCCAAACCCTGGAAGGCGTACGGCGAGGTGCGCGGCTTGAACGCGCCCCCGCGCAGCAGCGACGCACCCGCGGCCCTGGCCATCTGCGCCGCCTCCAGCGTCTGCCGCTCGCCCTCGACCGCGCAGGGTCCGGCGATGAAGGTGAACGTACCGGGGCCGATGGGAACCCTGCTCGCACCGACGTAGACCGTCGATCGCTCCGGATGGTGCTGCCGGCTGACCAGCTTGTACGGGTCCGAGATCCGATGGACGTCGGCGACGCCGCGCAGGCTGCGCAGGTTGAGTCCGCGGAACCTCTCGACGTCGCCGACCAGCCCGATGATCGTGCGGACCACACCGCGACTGACGAACGCCGAGCCGCCGGCCCCCTCGACACGTTCGACGACCGCCTCGATGTCGGCGACGGTGGCGTCGGGCCTCATCACGACGACCATGCTGGCTCCCCGTCCTGACGTTTGCGGGCCCCGGACTCGGGGACAGGGCTGATGACGCTACGCGGGCGGTCCACAACGCGGAAGCACCGTCCGAAAAATGGGCAATCGCTTGTTAACGAAGCGATACATAAATGTGACCAATGCAACGACCGGCGTGCTGACCTGCGGCTTTGCGCCGATCCTGGTGCGGCACGCCTTCGGCGGCGGTTGCCTTCTGAGCCTCGTTCGTTATGTTGGGTGGACATGCCCGGCCATACGACGAGTTCCTCTGCGCCCGCGGACCCGGACAAACGGTCCGAAACACGGGTGGGGTTTCGTGTCCCGCAGCTCGAGGACGGCGCGACTCTGTGGCGGATCGCCCGTGACTCCAAGGTCCTCGACCTGAACTCGTCGTACACCTACCTGCTGTGGTGCCGCGACTTCGCGCAAAGCTCGATCGTGGCCACGGTGGACGGTGAGATCGGTGGCTTCGTCACCGGGTACCTCCGGCCCGACCAGCCCGACACGCTGATGGTGTGGCAGGTCGCAGTCGACGCCGAACACCGTGGCCGGCGGCTCGCCCGCCGGATGCTCGACGCCCTGGCCGACGGTCTGCGTGACCGCTCGGTGTGCCGCATGGAGACCACGATCACGCCCGACAACGAGGCATCCATCCGGTTGTTCTCGTCGTTCGCGGAGGGCCGCGGGGCCGCTCTGGTGCGTGAGCCGGTCTTCCCGGGCGAGCTGTTTCCGGACGGGCACGACACCGAAGTGCTCTTCCGTATCGGCCCGTGGTGACAAGTCCCTCGAGGAAAACTGCATAACCGGTCGGTCCGACGGGCCGACCCGTGGGCGCCGCCCTTGCGCGTGCGCCTCATCTGAAATCGAGACAGAGGAAGAGATAAGACCGTGGTAGACGTCTTCGAATCCCTGGAATCTGAGGTCCGCAGCTACTGCCGCAACTGGACGGCGGTCTTCGACCGCGCCGAGGGCAGCTTGATGTACGGCGAAGACGGCCGGGAGTATCTCGACTTCTTCTCCGGCGCGGGCGCCCTGAACTACGGGCACAACAACCCCGACCTGCGCGGTCCGCTCGTCGACTACATCACCGACGGCCGTGTCGTGCACGGCCTCGACATGAAGACCGTCGCGAAGCGCAACTTCCTGGAGCGCTTCCGTGACGTGATCCTGGAGCCCCGCGGGCTCGACTACAAGGTGATGTTCCCCGGACCGACCGGGACCAACGCCGTCGAGGCGGCGCTGAAGCTCGCCCGCAAGGTCACCGGCCGCGAGCACGTGGTGAGCTTCACCAACGCCTTCCACGGGATGACGCTGGGTTCGCTGGCCGTGACCGGCAACTCGATGAAACGCGGCGGTGCGGGTATCCCGCTGTACCACGCCACCCCGGTGCCGTACGACGACTACTTCGACGGCGAGACGACCGACTTCCTGTGGCTGGAGCGCGTGCTCAACGACAGCGGCAGCGGCATCGAGCACCCGGCCGCGGTCATCGTCGAGACGGTGCAGGGCGAGGGCGGCCTCAACTCCGCCCGTGCCTCCTGGCTGCGTGAGCTCGCCGACCTGTGCAAGCGCCACGAGATCCTGCTGATCGTCGACGACGTGCAGGCCGGCTGTGGGCGCGCTGGCGGCTTCTTCAGCTTCGAGGAGGCCGGCATCGTCCCCGACATCGTGACGCTGTCCAAGTCGGTGTCCGGCTACGGCCTGCCCATGGCGCTCACACTGTTCAAGTCCGAGTACGACCAGTGGGGCGTCGGCGAGCACAACGGGACCTTCCGCGGCAACAACCCGGCGTTCGTGACGGCGGCGGCCGCCCTGGACCACTTCTGGACCGACGACGTGCTGGAGAAGGACGTCGCCTCCAAGTCGGTCCAGCTTCGTGAGGGCCTGGCCACGATCGCCGACAAGACCGAGGATGCGCAGGTGCGCGGCCGCGGGTTCCTGCAGGGCATCGCCTACCCCGACTACGACGTGGCGGGGGCGGTGGCCAAGGCGGCGTTCGAACGTGGTCTGCTGGTGGAGACGTCGGGGCCCGAGAGCGAGGTCGTCAAGTTGATGCCCGCGCTGACGATCGACCCAGCCGACCTCCAGCGCGGTCTCGACGTACTGGCCGAGTCGGTGCACGCCGTCTTCGGCAAGTAGGCGTCCTGAGGCGGTCGCTGTCCACGGGCAGGGCCTCCGGACAGGTTGCACGAACGAACGGAGCGAATGTGATCGTTACGCACCTTTCCGATCTCGACGGTACCGACCGTGACGTCGAGTTCAACACCTGGCGGAGCCGCCGCTTCGTCCTCGCGAAGGACAGGGTCGGCTTCTCCCTCCACGACACCGTGATCTACGGCGGGACCGAGACCTCCATGTGGTACGCCAACCACATCGAGGCCGTGTACTGCGTTGGCGGCGAAGGCACGCTGACCAACGACGAGAACGGCGAGGTCTTCGAGCTCCGCGACGGGACCATGTACCTGCTCAACGGCAACGAGCACCACACCGTGCGCGCCAAGACCGACCTGCGCATGGTCTGTGTGTTCAACCCGCCGGTGACCGGGCGGGAGGTCCATGACGAGAACGGCGTCTACCCACTCCTGACCGAGGACGACGACACCAACGGCGAGGAGGCCTCAGCATGACCGCAACTCTCGAACGCACTCCCGACATCTACCCGACCCGGGTCGCGGCGGAGCCGAAGGAGATCGGCCGAGAGGACGCGGTGGTCTGGGGCAACGCCGGCGACGGGCCGATCGACGCCGGGACGCTGGCGGGGTACGAGGCCAACGGTTACCTCACCGTCGACCAGCTCGTGACTCCGGACGAGGTGGAGAAGTTCCGTGCGGAGCTGCGCCGGCTGTCCGCCGACCCGGCGGTGCGCGCGGACGAGCGCACCGTGGTGGAGCGGCAGTCGCAGGAGGTGCGCTCGATCTTCGAGGTGCACACGATCAGCGAGGTCTTCGCCGAGATCGTGCGGGACCCGCGCGTCGTCGGTCGGGCCCGGCAGATCCTGGGCTCCGACGTCTACATCCACCAGAGCCGTGTGAACTTCAAGCCTGGGTTCGACGGCAAGGAGTTCTCCTGGCACTCCGACTTCGAGACGTGGCACGCCGAGGACGGCATGCCGCGCATGCGCGCTGTCTCGATGTCGATCGCGCTGACCGACAACTACCCGTTCAACGGCCCGCTGATGATCATGCCCGGCTCGCACCAGACCTACGTCTCGTGCGTGGGGGAGACGCCCGACGACAACTACAAGTCGTCGCTGGTGATGCAGGGCGCCGGTACGCCGGACCAGGAGACGCTGACCCGGATGGCCGACAAGCACGGCATCGACGTGCTGGCCGGCAAGGCCGGTGGTGCGACGATGTTCGACTGCAACTGCATGCACGGGTCCAACGGCAACATCACGCCGTTCCCGCGCTCCAACGTGTTCATCGTGTTCAACAGCGTGGAGAACACCTGCGTCGAGCCGTTCGCGGCCTCTGCGCCGCGTCCCACGTTCCTCGGCGCCCGTGACTTCACGCCGGTGCGCTGACGACCGGTTCACACGCGCGCGTCCAGGCGCCCGTCGCCCTCGTGGCGGCGGGCGCCTGGCGTGTTCGGTGCGACTGCGCGGCGGGAGTCTCAGCGGCCGAGCGCCAGGCCGTCGATGCGTACCGGCTTGCGCGACGTCGTGACCACGACACGGAAGGTGCCCTTGCGCGTCGACGCCCAGGTGGCTACGTGGATGACCTGCTTGGCGCGGGTCCTGGCCGCGGCGAGCGAGATTCGCTTCAGCCGCCTCCTGCCGTGGTAGACCTCGACCGTCCCGCTGCCCGGTCTCTTCGTCGCCACCAGGGCGACACGGCGGATGCCGGCTCCTCGCGTGCGCAGCGCGGCACCCCGACGTGAGGACACGGTGAGTGTTCCGCGGAACGCGCCGTTCGCCGCCTGTCGCGTCCAGCCGGCGCTCCTGGTGAGTCCTCGGTCGTCGACGGGTACGGCGCTGCAGCGGCTTGCGCTCCACGCCGACGTAGCGCCGAGCCCGTCGGTCGCCCGGGCCGAGAAGCACATCGTGTGCCCGGGCGCGGTGGGCACGGGCACCCGCGCGCCGGCGCGCAGGTCGGCTGCGATGACCGACCACCGACCGAAGCCGCGGTCGTGACGGGCGCGCCGGTACCGCACCTGCAGGTGGTCGACTCCGTCGGGATCACGCGCCGTGGCGGAGACCCGCAGCATCGCAGCGGTGCTGTAGGGCCGTGACAGGCCGGTCATCCGGACGTCGGTCGGCGCCGTGTTCGCGGGTTGCCGCGGGGCGTCGGCGACGAGCAGGTCCAGCGCCTTGTCGACGTTCAGCCGGCCGCCGGTGACGGTTCTGCCGGACAGCGAGGGCAGCAGGTCCACGCCGCCCAGCAGGGCCCCACGGACCTCGGCGACGGTGGCGGCGCGGTCCGCGGCGTGGAGCAGGGCAGCGGCACCCGCGACGTGCGGAGACGCCATCGAGGTGCCGTCCATCCAGCCGTACCCCGCCGTGGGCACCGTGCTCAGGATCGACTCGCCGGGAGCGGCGAGGTCCACCGAAGCCGTGCCGTAGTTGGAGAAGTACGCCAGCCGATCCTGGTTGTCGGTCGCGGCGACGCACAGGAGGTTCGCCGCCTCGAGGTTGCAGGGGAAGTCGGGCGTGGCCTCGTTGTCGGAGCTGTCGTTGCCGGCTGCGACCACGAACAGCGTCTCCGGATACCGCTCGATCACGTCGGCCATCGCCGGGGAGGGCTCCGGACCGCCGAGGCTCGCGTTCACCACGTCCGCGCCGTTGCGTGCGGCGTACGCGAACGCCTCGATGACGTCGGAGTCATAGCCAGACCCCTCCGCGTCCAGCACCCGCAGCGGCATCAGTGACACGTCCCAGGCCACACCGGCCACCCCGACGCCGTTGTTCCCCACGGCTCCGATGGTCCCCGCCACGTGCGTGCCGTGGCCATTCAGGTCCGCGGGGTCGTTGTCGTCCGCGCCGACCCAGTCCCAGCCCCGTACGTCGTCGACGAAGCCGTTGTCGTCGTTATCGACGCGGTCACCGGCGACCTCGTCGGTGTTCCTCCAGACATTGGCCGCGAGATCCGGATGCTCGATCGCTACACCACTGTCGACGACGGCGACGGTGACGGCGGGATCTCCCGTGGTGTGCTCCCACGCTTCAGCTGCGTCGATGTCCGCGCCTGCGACGCCGGCCTCCCGCATCTGCTGTCCGGTGTTCTGCAGGCCCCAGAGGCGACCGAAGTAGGGATCGTCCGGGGTGGCCGCGATGCTGACGCGGTTGTTGGGCTCGGCGTACAGCACGTCCGGGCGACGCTCGAGCTCCCGCACGGTCGCGCCGCCGTCGGGGCCGACGTGCACCAGCTCGAGCCCGGGAGCGGGCAGCCGGTCCAGCAGCCGACCGTCGACGTCGGCGCGGATGTCGGCGCGTTCGGCGGCGCTGGTGCCGGAGCGGTACCGCACCAGCAGCTCGGTGGGCGCGGACTCGGGCGCGGGCTCGGCCGGAGCGGCGAATGCGGACGGACCGTCGATGCGACGGTCCGCCGGGCCGGTGGCCGGGCCGGTGGCAGTGTCGGTGCCGGCGCCGACGGCGGACGTGGCGGCAACCGGCACCATGAGGCCGGCGACTGTCGCCGCCAGCAGCGACCGGACGCTCCTGCCCATCACGCCTCCCTCATGAGGCGCACGCCTCGACCACCTAGAGTAACGACGCGATTACCGTGACTGCGGCAACCGGACGGAATTTTGCCTACACCGCGATGTGCTGAACCTCACCCTCGACCTTGCGCCGCGGCGCCACCTCGACCAGCAGCATCGCGGACAGCACCAGGGCACCGCCGACCACCATCCGCCCGGTGAGCAGCTCGCCGCCGAGGAGCACCGCGAAGAAGGCGGCGAACACCGGCTCCATCGTCATGATGATCGCCGCGCGGGTCGCCGCCAGGTGCGCCTGCGCCCACGTCTGCGCCAGCATCGCGAAGGCGCCGGCCACCAGGGCCATGTAGACCACCGAGCCCCAGTCCGCGCCGGTCTGCGGCAGCACCACGCCGCCCGGCACGGCGAACACTCCGCACACGAGCGCGATGACGCCGATCTGCAGCACCGACAGGCCGAAGGCGTCACGGGCGTTCGACCAGGCGCCGAGGCCGACGATGTGCACGGCGTACAGCACGGCGGAGGCCAGCGTCACCGCCTCCCCGTAGCCGATCACCACCCCGCGCAGCGAGAGGACACCGAGCCCCACGGTGGCGACCGCGACGGCGGCCCAGGCGACCGGTCCGATGCGCTGTCGCAGCACCAGGCCGGCGATCAGCGGCGTGCACACGACGTACATCCCGGTGACGAAGCCCGACACGCTGGCCGAGGTGTGCTCCAGCCCGTAGGTCTGCACGATCTGGGCGAGCCCGTACACGGTGCCGAGCACGACGCCGTGCCGGCGTGCCGCGGCGGGCAGCCGCAGCACCGTTCTCGGCGCGATCGCGAACAGCGCGACGGCCGCGACCGCGAACCGTACGGCGAGGAAGTCGACCACCGGGACCCGGTCGAGCAGGTCCTTGATGAGGAAGAAGGTGGAGCCCCAGGAGGCGGTGACGGCCAGCAACGCCAGGGTGGCGGCCGGCCCGGAGCGGCGGGGCGTCATCGCGTGGTGACCGGGTCTTTACCGCGGCGCAGGTGCGAACCGACCGGCCGAGGGGAAGCGTTGACGGCAGCCACCCGGATAGCCTCTCAGACCACAGTCGCACCCAAGCCCGGCATGTCGCGGTGTGAGCGCTGGCCCCCGCGCTGCGCCGGTGCCGTGCCCGGCCGTCGAGATCGGAGGTCACATGCTGACCCGGCGTACGTTCCTCCAAGGACTCGGCGCGGCCGGCGCGCTACTCGTCGCGGGTTCCTCCGGAGCCAGCGCACTGCGGCTGCCGACGGGGCTCGGACCGGTGGACGCCTACGGCACCTCACGCGCCTCGCGGCTGTTTCCGGGCACCCTGGTTGCGCATGCCGACCTGCACAACCACACCCTGCTGTCCGACGGTGCCGGGGACCCGGGCGAGGCCTTCGCCTCGATGCGCGACGCCGGCCTGGACGTCGCGGCCCTCACCGACCACAGCACGGTGGGCGAGTACCTGCCGACCTCGCCCTGCCACGGCGACAGCAACTGCCAGTCGTTCGTGGGCATCGACGAGAGCAGCTGGCCCCGGATCCGTGCACTCGCCGACGAGGCAGACGACCCAGGGCTCTTCGCCGCCATCGGCGGCTTCGAGTGGTCCAGTCCCACCCTCGGGCACGTGAACGTGTGGTTCTCCGCCGACTTCACCGACCCGCTGCACACGGTGGCCGTCGGGATGCAGGGCTTCTACGCGTGGCTCAAGCGCGACCCCTCGACGCCGTTGCTGGCCGGCGGCGCCGACGGGTTGTTCGGGTTCAACCACCCCGGTCGGGAAGCCGGGCGCTTCGACGAGTTCGCGTTCGACGCCGCGCTCGCCACGCGGATGGTGAGCCTGGAGATGTTCAACCGTCGTGACGACTACCTGTTCGAAGGGGTCGACGCGGGCCGCACCTCACCCCTGGTGGCGTGCCTCGACGCCGGCTGGCGCCCCGGGCTGCTCGGGGTCACCGACGAGCACGGCTCGGACTGGGGCTTCCCGGACGGCAAGGGCCGCGCCGGCCTGTGGGTCGACGACCTCTCGCGGGCGGGGGTACGCCGAGCCCTGCAGCAGCGCGCGTTCTTCGCCACCAACCAGCGGGGCCTGCGCCTCGACGCCGCGGCCAACGGCACGCGCATGGGCGGCACCCTCGCGCACGGGCGCGGACCGGTCGAGATCGCCATCGACATCGACCGGGGCAGCACCTGGGCCGGCAAGCCGCTGGTCGCCCAGGTGCTGCGGACCGCCTCGCCGCTGCCCCAGGTGGTCCATGCGGCCGAGTTCACGGTCCCCGCCGCGGACGAGGTCGTCCGGCTTACCGTGGGCGACGTCGACGTCGAAGACACGCGCTGGCTGGTGCTCCGGGTCACCGACCCCGAGCAGCCGCAGGAGGACCCACGGTCGGCGGGGACGGCGTACGCGGGGTCCGGCCCGGCGATCGCCTACGCCAGCCCGTTCTACCTCCGACCGGCGTAGCCGAGGCAAGCCTGTCAGGCGGCGGCTGCACGGGGAGCCAGCGTCCGCCTGACAACGCGATGGTCAGTACAGCCGGATGGTCACGGTCGAGCCGCGGGGTGCCGTCTCCGATGCGCTCGGCGACTGCGCGGAGACCAGGTCGAAGCCGACGTAGCCGTCGGCCTGCTGCACGTCGACCGCGAAGCCGGCCTGCTCGAGAGCCTGGACCGCATCGTCGCGGTACTGTCCGAACACGCCCGGTACCTCGACCATCTCCGGCCCCTTGGACACGACCAGCCGGATCCGGTCGCCCCGGAAGAGGTTGCCGTCGGCGGGTCGCTGGCTGATCACCTGGCCCCTGGGCACGCTGGCGTCGAACCGGCGCGAGACGCGCGCGCGAAGTCCCAGGTCGGTCATCGTCGTCTTCGCGCGCGCCTGCCGCACGCCGACGAGGTCGGGCACCGGGATCGGTTCCGGGCCCCGGCTCAGCACCAGGTCGACCCTGGTGTCGGGACGCAGCCGGTCGCCCTGCTCCTGGGAGGCCGAGATCACCAGACCCTCGTCGACCTTTCCGCTGAACGACCTGGTCACCTCGCCGACCGCGAGGTTGCTGTCGGTGAGCGCGGTCCGGGCCTCGGCCTCGGACACCCCCACCACGGCCGGCATGGGGTAGCGCTCCTTGCCCTTGGAGACCACGGCGGTGATCGTGCCGTCGCGCAGCAGTCGCTCGCCGGCCGGCGGGTCCGTCGAGATGATGTCGCCCCGCGGCACTGTCTCGGAGTAGGCCGGCGAACCGGCGCGCACCTGCAGGTCGGTGGGCCGCAGGCGGGCCTGGGCCTGTGCCAGCGTCAGCCCGCCGAGGTCGGGCGCGCTCGTGTAGCGCCCGACGCTGAGGTACCAGCCGCCGGCGGCCGCGCCGGCCGCCAGCAGGAGTACGACGAGCAGCGCGAGCCAGCCCCACATCCGCTTGCGCGACCGGCGGCTGGCCGGGTGCGGGTCGTCCCCTGCGCGGTCGTCCGACGTGGTGGAGCCCGTGTCGTCGGTCTGGTCGTCACGGTCGACCCGGGTGCCGACCGGGGTGCCGACCGGGGCGCGAGGCACGACGACCGTCGGCTCGGTCCCGTCGTCGCGTCGGGTCGGAGCGAGGTCCTCAACCAGCTCGGGGTCGTCGAGCACCCCGTGGTCGAGGGCATGCCGCACCCGGCGCAGCTGGCGCAGGAACACCTTGGCGTCGGCGGGGCGCGCGTCGCGCTGACGTGCCGTCGACCGAGCCACCAAGGCGTCGAGATAGGCGGGGATGCCGTCGACCATCGCCGACGGCGGCGGCACGTCCTCGTGCACGTGCTTGTACGCCACCTGGATGGGGGTCTCACCCTGGTGCGGCTTGCGCGCGGTGAGCATCTCGTACAGCAGCACACCGGCGGAGTAGACGTCGGACCGGGCGTCCGCGGAGCCTTCGGTCACCAGCTCCGGCGCCAGGTAGGACACGGTGCCGAGGAGCACGCCGGTGGTCGCGGTGTTGGTGGCGGTGGTCACCGCGCGAGCGAGGCCGAAGTCAGCGACCTTCACGACGCCGTCTTCGGTCAGCAGGACGTTCTCGGGCTTGACGTCGCGATGCACGAAGCCGGCGTCGTGCGCAGCCGCCAGCGCCGACAGGATCGGCTCGAGCAGGGCAACCGCACGCGACGGCGGCAACGGGCCCTGGTCGCTGATCAGGTCGCGCAGCGTGCACCCGCGGATGTACTCCATGGCCAGGAACAGCGTGCCGTCGTCCTCGCCCTGGTCGAACACGCCGACCACGTGCGGATGGGTGAGTCTCGCCGCGGAGCGCGCCTCGCGGATGAACCTCGACACGAAGGCCTCGTCGTCGGCGTACCCGGAGTGCAGCACCTTCACCGCGACGACGCGGTCCAGGCGCGTGTCGGTGGCCTCGTAGACGGTCGCCATGCCGCCGCGGGCGATGCGCGGGCCGACGCGGTAACGACCGTCGAGCAACGTCCCGACGAGCGGGTCCGCTGCGGTCGTGTCCACGATCGGTTCCTCTCGGCTCTCGGTGCACCGGTGCGCGGGCGCGGCGGGCCGCACCGCGGTGTCCGAGTGTAAGGAACCCGTACGGCGATGCGACTGAGCCGCGCCGCCGTGGGCGTGACGCAGCACACCCCGCCAGGCAGCCTGAGCGCCTACTCGAGGTCGACGCGGACGATGTCGTACTCGGTCTGCGGGGTGGGCTCGGTGTCGAACCGCGCGTTGACCGTCCACAGCCGGCCGTCGGCGAACGTCGCGGTGGTGGGCACGTCGAAGTCGTCGTCCCTGACCACCTGCTCGAGCTCGCCCGACTCGCCGCCACCGGCCAGCTTGACCACCGCGACGGTGTTGTCGCCGCCGCCGCGCACCACGATCAGGCGACCCCGCGCGAGCTCCAGCCCGTCGCCGCCCGCGAGCTGGTCACCGGCGATCTCGACGGCGTCGGTCGCGCCGGTCTGCGGGTCGACCAGGAACAGGGTCCCGGTGTTGCCCTGGACGAGTACCAGCCTGTCGTCGTCCAGCGCCCGGATCCCGTTGGCGTTGAACTCCCCCGGCACGACCGAGAAGTCACCGGTCAGCTCCAGCGTCGTGGCTCCGTCGGCCTCCGGAAGCCGTCCGCCGTCACCCAGGGGTACGACGACCAGGCGCTGCAGGCCGGAGTCGGTGACGTAGGCGGCCTCGCGGGTCACCGTGACGTCGTTCAGGAACACCGATCCCGGCGTCACCCAGCGGCCGAGCTCCTCGCCGGAGTCGGCGTCGTACACCGTCACCGCGCCGGTCGGCCCGCCGGCCACCCACAGGCGCCCGTGCCGCTGCTCGTACTGCATGCCCACGGCCACGCGCCCGGACTGGCCCGCGACCAGTCGCTCGGTGTCCCCGGTCTTCAGGTCGCCCCGGACCACCCGCCCGTCGGCCAGCGAGCCGACGTAGAAGGTCGACCCACCGTCGCTGGTGATGCCTTCAGGCTGCAGGCCCGGTGGCAGCGCGATCGTGTCCCGCCGTTCGCACCGGTGGTCACCGCCGGCGCGGCCGGCGTCGTCGTTGCCGGCGCCCGCATTGGCCAGGTTGGCGTCGGCCGGGCTGTCGGCGTCGGCGGTGTCCTCGGTGACGGAGCCGACGGCGAAGGCGACCGCCAGCGCGGCGCCCACGACGGCTACGGGCAACAACGCCCCGCGAAGGGCTCGACTCGACGGCATGGCGGCCTCCTCGGCGTCCCGCTCGGTGTGGGTACGTCCAGGTAGTACGCCGCGGCCGCGACGAGGGATTGCGGCGACCCGGAACCGCTCACTGCGGGAGCAGCAACAGCTTCCCGGTGGTCCGCCGGCCGGCGAGGTCCTCGTGCGCTCGACCCGCCTCGGACAGCGGGTAGCGGCCGCCCACCCGCACCGACAGCTCGCCGCGCGCCGCGGCGCCCAGCACGTCGGAGGCGCGCCAGAGCAGCTCGGTGCGGTCGGCGGTGTGGTCGGCCAGCTTGGGCCGGGTGAGGAACAGCGAGCCCTTGCTGTTGAGCACCTGCGGGTCCACGGGCGGCACCGGACCGCTCGCTCCGCCGAACAGCACCAGCATGCCGCGCCGGCGCAGACTGTCCAGGCTCGACTCGAAGGTGGCCTTGCCGATCCCGTCGTACACGACGGCGGCGCCGACGCCGTCGGTCAGCCGCCGCACCTCCTCGGCGACGTCGTCCTTGGTGTAGTCGATCACCTCGGCCGCACCCGCCTCGCGGGCGAGCGCGGCTTTGTCCTCGGTGGAGGTGGTGGCGATGACCCGTGCGCCCTTGCGTGCCACCATCTGCGTGAGCAGCAGGCCCACGCCGCCGGCTCCGGCGTACAGCAGCACGTCGTCGCCCTTCTGCACCGGGTAGGTGGACTCGCACAGGTAGTGCGCGGTCATGCCCTGCAGCATCAGCGCCGCGGCCGCCTCGTCGTCCAGACCCTCGGGCACCGGTACGGCGGCCTGCTCGGGCACCAGCGCCTGGCTCACGTAGCCGCCGCCGGCGACACCCGCCCACGCGACGTGGTCGCCGACCGCGACCTCGGTCACGCCCTCGCCGACCGAACGGACGACCCCGGCGCCCTCGGAACCGGCGATGAACGGCAGGTTCATCGCGTAGACGCCCGAGCGCTGGTAGATGTCGATGAAGTTGACCCCGCAGGCGGCGACGTCGACACACACCTCACCGGGGCCCGGGTCGGGGGTGGCGCGCTCCTGCACGCGCAGCACCTCGGGTCCGCCGGTCTGCTCCACGACGATGGCCTGCATGGGTTCCTCCTGCGACGGGACAACGGGGGCGTTCGCTGCGGCCCCAACGTTAGCCGCCGTGACAGGCCACCTCGACGGGTCGCCCCACGAGGTCGCGGGCTCAGCGGATCTGCCCCCGGATCTCCCCGCTGGGGAACGGACCGGTGTGCACGTTGACGTACGCCGCGCCCGCACGGACGGCCCGCACCAGTTCGTCGAACTGACCGGTGGTGACGCCCTGGTCCGCGGGCCCGACAACGCGCGCCGGACGGATCACGCCGCTGACGGTCCCACGTCGCCGCGGGCAGGCGGGCGTCCCGGCCGGCGCTCCCGTGAGGTTGCTGCACAGGAACGCCATGATCCCGCCGTTGGTCGCGGTACGACCGAGGTGGATGTGCGCCTGCTGCACGTTGCCGCTCATCCGGCGGTACCGCAGCGTGTAGCCGATCCGGTCGGTGGTGGTGTTGACCGCGGCCCGGAACGTGCCGTTGCCGGTCGTGGACAGCGTGGGGACCTCCGCGAAGCTGTTGAGCGCGGCGCGCTCGACGCCTCCACCGCCCGCTGTCGCCGAGGTCGCGGCGCCGGCGAGCAGGATGATCGTGCCGGCCGCGGCTGCCTTCGTACGTGTTCCGACCATGGGTCGGCCCTCCCTGGCGTACACCGCGCGTCGCCGCGCGGGGCGCCCCCTCGCTGCGGAGGATTGTCTCGCCCTCCCGCGGTGTCAACGGGGGTTGGTCGCTCAGAGGCCCCCGGGGTACGTACGCGCCCGCGTGTTGTAGCGACGGCTCAGGTCCAGAGCCTGCAACGGATGCTTCCACGGCCAGTGCGGATCGCCGATGCGCCGGGCGAGGTGCTCGATCAGCTCCGGCGGCCACTGCTCGCCGAACACGGACAGCCGACGATGCAGCTCACCCTCGATCACGGTGAGCGGACGCCCACGCCACCGGCCGGACATGTTGTCGACGATGGCGTGGATGCGGGCCATGAGGTACTCCGGGTCGTCCTCCGCCCAGCCGCTCTCGTCCCAGCCCACACCTCCATGCTGGCACGGCCGCGCACGCCGCGAGAGCCCATCAGCGTTGTTGCCTGCCGACCGTCGCCGCGCCGATGCGGTCTGGCAGGCTGGGCCAGGTGAGCACGATGTCCGTCCACGAGCTCGTCACGGGCTGGCTGACCCTTCGTCAGGTGGCCGACCGCCTCGGCGTCAGCCCGAACAAGGTGCGGCAGATGGTCCGCGACCGGCAGCTGTCGGCCCTGCGGCACACCGGCGCGCGCGAGCCGGAGGTCCCGGCCGAGATGCTGCACGGTGACACGGTCGTGAAGGGGCTCACCGGCACCCTCACCCTGCTCGCCGACGCGGGGTACGACGAGGAG
Organism: Nocardioidaceae bacterium; assembly: GCA_036259355.1. GTDB lineage: Bacteria > Actinomycetota > Actinomycetes > Propionibacteriales > Nocardioidaceae > JALZDI01. Next base: position 23,089 of record DATABY010000088.1, on the reverse strand, counting down.
CAGGCGGTGCGCTGGCTGTTCACCGCCGACGACTCGCTGCCCGGCCGCCCGATCGACGCGCTGCGGGAGAACCGCGGCACCGAGGTGCGTCGACGGGCGCAGGCGCTGGCGTTCTAGCCCGGTCGCCCGCGCCTTCGGCAGCCGTCTTCGCGGTGGGAGCGGAGCGATAGGGTCACTGCCGTGACGAGGGGCAGATCGCTCGGAGCCGCCCTGGCCACCTGCCTGCTCGCGCTGGCCGCGGTGTGGCTGGTCGACGCGCAGACCGGTCCGGTCGCCACCGAGGGCCGAGCGCAGGCATCGGCGCCGTCCTCCCAGCCGCCGGGGACCGCCGAGGCCACCGGTTCCGTCGAGCCGACCGAGCCGGTCCCCGGCCTCACACCGGTCGAGTACGCCGACCTTCCGCCCGAGGCGCATCGCACCATCGACCTGATCCACGCCGGCGGCCCGTTCCCCCACGAGCAGGACGGCGACGTCTTCGGCAACCGGGAGCTGTTGCTGCCCACCCATGCCTACGGCTACTACCGCGAGTACACCGTGGACACGCCGGGCTCCGACGACCGCGGTGCGCGGCGGATCGTCGCCGGCGACGGAGGGGAGCTGTTCTACACCGACGACCACTACGAGTCGTTCCGGCGGGTGCGGCGATGAGCGGCCTGGCCGGTGCCCTTGCCGGCCGACGACCCGCCGGTCTGTACCGCTGGTCGTCCCACGCGCGCGCGACCGATGTGGCGCACGCGGTCGAGCACGCCGGGTGGCGGTTCGTGCACCTGGACACCGCACGCGTGGAGGACAAGGCGGGGTTCCTCGCCGAGGTGCAGGCGGCGTTCGGCCTCCCCGACTGGTTCGGACGCAACTTCGACGCGCTGGCCGACGCCCTGTCCGACGTACGCCATCCCCACGGCACCGTGGCGCTGTGGGAGGGCTGGAGCCCCTTCGCCCGCGCGCATCCGCGCCAGTTCGGGGTGGCTCTCGACGTGTTCAGCCGGCGCTGCGGCACCGCGCGCGGAGGAGCGTTCGTCGTGCTGCTACGCGGCGACGGCCCCGCGCTCGACATACCCGACCTCGACCCGCACGGCCCGCACTAGGTCACCAGTCGCGGCTGGTGGCGACCGCGGCCAGGTCCTGCAGGGCGGTGACGGCCGCGTCGTCGTGGACGGGGGCGTGCTGCAGCGCGGTGGTCGCCGCCGCCGTGAGCTCGTCGATCAGCTCTTCGACGGCGGCCAGCGCACCGCATGCGGTGATCGCGTCCCGCAGCTGCTGCACGCCGTGGTCGTCGAGCTTCTTGCGGCCGAACAGCCGGTCCAGCAGCCGCTGCTGGTCCGCGTCGGCGCGCTCGCGGGCCAGCGCCATCAGCACGGTGCGCTTCCCCTCGCGCAGGTCGTCACCCGCCGGCTTGCCGGTCACCTCGGGGTCACCGAAGACCCCGAGCACGTCGTCGCGCAGCTGGAACGCCTCACCCAGCGGCAGGCCGTACGACGTCAGCGCGGTGAGCAGCCCGGTGTCGGCACCGGCGAGTGCGGCACCGAGGTGCAGGGGCCGTTCGACGGTGTACTTGGCGGCCTTGTAACGCACCACGCGCATCGCCTGCGGCACCGAGGTCTGACCCTGGCTCTGCGCCACCAGGTCGAGGTACTGACCGGCGACCACCTCGGTGCGCATGGCATCGAAGTAGCGCAGCGCCGCCAACACGTGCGCGTCGTCCAGGCCGCAGGTGCGCAGCATCTCGTCGGACCAGCTGAGCAGCAGGTCGCCGAGCAGCATCGCCGCGCTCGTGCCGAACTGGTCGGCCGCACCCGCCCACCGGCCGGTCCGGTGCAGCTGCTGGAACTGCCGGTGCGCCGACGGCCGGCCGCGGCGGGTGTCGGAGTCGTCCATCACGTCGTCGTGCGCGAGCGCGCTGGCGTGCAGCATCTCCATCGCCGCGGAGGCGGTCACGATGCGGTCGTCGTCCGGGTCGCCGCCCGCGGTCCGCCAGCCCCAGTAGCAGAACACCGCCCGCAGTCGCTTGCCGCCGCGCACCGCGTCGTTGGCGGCCGCGAGCAAGCTGGTCAGGTGCGGCCCCAGCTCGTCCAGCCGGCTCGCCTGGTCGGTGACGAACTCGGTCAGCCGCGTGCCGACCCGCTTGCGGAAGACCTCGATGTCCGCCAGGGACGCTGTGGTGTCTGTGCTCACTCTTGGGGAGCCTACGTCTGCCGGGGCGCCGAGCCGACTCCGCCTGCGGCCCCACCTCACCCGGTGAGGCGTCAATCGGATTGACGCCTCACGAGAAGGGGTGGTTGGGGTGCGGGTGGGTGCGCGAACTGTCCACGGCGCGGTGTCGCGCCGGGAACGGCGTACGACACGGTAGCCTCGGCGCATGGCTCAGGGTTTCCCGTCCCGCTTGCACGGCAGCGTCGGCACCGTCCGTGACCTCGTCGCCGGCGGCGAGCGGTCGTTCTCGTTCGAGTTCTTCCCGCCCAAGGACGACGAGGGAGAGCGGGCGTTGTGGAAGGCGATCCGCGAGCTCGAGCCGCTGCAGCCGACGTACGTCTCCGTCACCTACGGCGCCGGCGGCTCCACCCGTGACCGCACGGTGCGCGTCACCGAGAACATCGCCGGCGACACCACGCTCACACCGGTCGGCCACCTGACCTGCGTGAGCCAGTCGCGCGACGACCTGCGGTCGGTGATCGGCGCGTACGCCGCCGCCGGCGTGCGCAACGTGCTGGCGCTGCGGGGAGACCCGCCCGGCGGTCCCCGCGGGGAGTGGGTCAAGCACCCGGAGGGTCTCAACCACTCGGTGGAGCTGGTGCGGATGGTGCGCGAGCTCGGTGACTTCTCCGTCGGCGTGGCCGCGTTCCCGGAGAAGCATCCGGAGGCCGCCGACTTCCACTCCGACGCGAGGTACCTCGTCGCCAAGGCCGACGCCGGTGCCGACTTCGCCGTCACCCAGTTCTTCTTCCGTCCCCGCGACTACTTCGCGCTCGTCGAGCGCGTGCGGGCGCTGGGGTGCGACATCCCGATCATCCCGGGGGTCATGCCGATCACGAACCTCAAGCAGATCCAGCGGTTCGCGCAGCTCTCCGGTGCCGAGGTGCCGCCGGAGGTGGTGGCGCACATCTCGCGGTTCGAGGACGACAAGGCGGCCGTGCGAGAAGCCGGCATCGAGCTGGCGACGCAGCTGTGCGACGACCTGCTGGCCGGTGGGGCGCCGGGGCTGCACTTCTACACGCTGAACCGTTCCAAGGCGACCCGCGAGATCTACGCCAACCTGCAGGTCCACGCCTGAACGGAGGTCGACCGATGCCCAAGCCGCCGCTGGCCGACGCCGCCATCGCGCTGCTGCAGCGGCCCATCCTCGCGGTGATCGCCACCGTGCGGCCCGACGGGCAGCCGGTCTCGGTGCCCACCTGGTTCCTGTACGAGGACGGCCGCATCCTCGTCAACATGGACGAGGGACGGCGACGTCTCGAGTACCTCCGCCACGACCGGCGCGTCAGCCTCTCCATCGTCGACCCCGACGACTGGATCACCCATGTCAGCATCCAGGGGCGGGTCGACGAGTTCGTCGACGACCCGTCCCTGACCGACATCGACCGGCTGTCGCACCGCTACCTGGGCAAGCCGTACCACAACCGCGAGCGGGGCAGGGTCAGCGCCTGGATCGGCATCGACCGCTGGCACGGGTGGGGCGCGCTGACCCAGCGCTAGCCCACCCCGGTTCGTCTGGGCAACCTCCGGCTTTCGCGCCGGGCGGACCGCAGACGAATCGGAAGGGGACGGCTCAGGCCTTGCCGACCAGCTCGGCGACCAACGCGGCACCGAGGCCGACCAGCGGGACTCCGGCACCGGGATGCGCCGAGGCGCCCGCGCAGTACAGGCCCCGCACCGGTGTCTGGTTGTTGGGCCGCCAGGAGATCGTGCGCGGGCCCGCCCACCGCACGCCGTACGGCGATCCGTCGGCCAGTCGCACCATCTCGGCGGGTGACCGGTCGACGCGCGCCACCACCTGCTCACGTACGTCGATGCCGCGGCGTGCCAGCGCGTCCAGCGTGTTCTCGCCGACGTTGCCGCGGCGCAGCACTGTCCACGCGAGGTGGCCCGGCGGGGCCTGGTCGTCGGGGCGGACGACCAGCGTGGACGACTCCTCGTGCAGCACCAGCTCGCTGTCGAGCATCGGCACGGCCGCGGTCGCCGTCAGGCCGAGGTGGGTGGCCCCCGGCGGTACCGCCGGGATCGTCCGGTCGGCGTCGCGCAGCGGCGTGCGCGCGGCTGGGGCGTACTCCAGCATCCGGAAGAGCCGGCGGGGGTCGATGCCGCCGACCACCAGGTCGGTGCCCACGGCCGTGCCGTCGGCGAGCGTCACCGCGGCGACGGCGTCGTCCTTGCAGACGATGCCGCCGACCTCGGTCTCCAGCCGTACGTCGACGCCGCGCTCCTGCAGCCGCACTGCCAGCGCCGTGGTGAGCGCATGCATGCCGCCGACCGGCCGCCACCGCCCGAAGGTGCGCTCGACGTAGGACTCGACCGCGAGGAAGCCCGGCACGTCGCGCGGCTCCGAGCCCTGCATGACCACGTGGTGCTGCAGCAGGGTCCGCAGCCGCTCGTCGCGAAACGTCTTGCGCGCCACCTTGTGCAGCGAGCGCCTTGGGTCGAGCAGGCGCTGCTGCTCGCGGGTCAGCGCCGAGCAGCCGGCGAAGGGCTGTTCCAGCGCGGTGCGGCGCAGCAGGTCCCATGCCGGCGCGAGCTGGTCGAGGAACTCCGCCCACTGCAGCGCCGCCGCCTCGCCGAACACAGGGGCCATCGCGTCGATCTGGTCGGCCCGGCTGCCGGCCGGCAGCGCCAGCTCGGTGCCGTCCTCGAAGCGATGCACCCGTGCCGGCTCGACGGGCACGAGGTCGAGCATCCGTTCCAACGGCCGGCCGGACTTGCGGAACAGGTCGCGCAGCACCGCCGGCAGCGTCGTGCTCCACGGGCCCGCGTCCCAGGCGAACCCCTGCTCCTCGACACGGCCGAGCGCGCCGCCGAGCGCAGGGGAGCGTTCGCACAACGTGACGGTGTGGCCGAGCTTGGCCAGCCGTGCCGCGGTCGCCATCCCGGCGAACCCGCCGCCGACGACCACCACGCGCGCCATGGTCGGGCAGCCTATCCGGCCGGCGCGTCACGTCCCGGCAGCACCGAACGGACCGCGTCGGCGGAGCGGCCGACCACGGTGGTGTCGTCGTCGGCGGTGATGATCGGGCGCTGGATGAGCACCGGGTGCGCGGCCATCGCCTCGAGCCAGTCGGACCGGTGGCCGGCGTCGCGCGGCAGGTCCACCAGCCCCGCCTCGGCGGCGGCAGGTTCCGACGTACGCGCGATGTCCCAGGGCTCGAGCCCGAGCCGGTCCACCACGGCGGCAAGCTCCGCGACCGTCGGCGGGTCGTCGAGGTAGCGGCGAACGGTGTAGTCGACGCCGGCCTCGTCGAGCAGCGCCGTGGCGCTCCGGCACTTCGAGCACCGCGGGTTGACCCAGATCTCCATCGCCTCACGCCTCCACGTCGAGGGGCCGGCCCTCGGTGACGCGGAGCAGCTCGGAGTACGACGTGCAGAACAGCGCGTTCGGATGCCCTGCAGCGGCCCAGACCTGGTCGTGCCGGTCCAGCCACGGGTCGACGAACGTGCGCAGGGGAGTGGGGTGACCGACCGGGGACACACCGCCGATGACCTGGCCGGTGTGCTCGCGGACGAACTCGGGCTTGGCACGCCGCAGCGCGGTCACGCCGATCTCGGCCGCGCACTTGTCGGTGTCGACGCGGTGGGCGCCCGAGGTGAGGATCAGCACCGGCGCGCCGTCGGCATCGAAGACCAGGCTGTTGGCGATCGCACCGACGTCGCAGCCGAGAGCCGCGGCCGCGGCGGCCGCGGTGCGCACCGAGTCGGGGAGCACACGTACCTCGGCGGTCGCGCCGAGTTCGACGAGCCGGGCCCGGACGCGCGCGATCGACGGGTGTTCGGTGAGTTGGGCGGCACCGGGGTCCTGGTCGGGGCGCTGGTCCGGGCCGGACGAGGCTGGAGTGGCGGGCATGACGCGAACCTTAGTTGCTCCCGGCTCCCGGGCCGGCCAGGGCGGCACGGGACCGAGTCACCCTTGGCTGCGCAGCCATGCGAGCACCTCGTCGGCATGGGCGTCCGGTGGGAACACGGGATAGAAGACGTGCTCGATCACTCCCTCCCTGATGACCATCGTCAGACGCCGCAGCAGGGTCTGCCCGGACACCTCGAACGTCGGGAGGCGCAGTGCACGGGCAGCAACCAGCGCGTGGTCGCTGAGCACCGGGAAGGGCAGGTGCAGGCGCTGCACCATCTCCTGCTGGTACGCCGTCTCCTGCGTCGACATCCCGGCGACGGCCGCGCCTGCGGCGCGTAGGTCGGCGGCGTGATCCCGGAAACCGCAGGACTCCGGGGTGCAGCCGCGGGCGCCGGGGATCGAGTCCCAGTCCGGCGCCAACGCCGCCTCACCGGGGCGGCCGGTGCGTGGGTAGGCGTAGACGACCCGGCGGTCCGAGTCCCTCGGCGACAGGTCCAGGCGGACCTCGGTGCCGTCGGTGGACGGTAGTGCGAGGGGCGGCACCTGCAGGCCGGGCAGATGGTCGGCGGCGCCGTCGTCGACCGGACGCGGGAGATCGGTGGGCAGGCTCGTCGGGTCGTCGCTCATGCCGTCATCCAACACCGGTGTCCCCAGGTTTTGCACGGGCGGACGGATCAGGGATTGACGGCCTGTCGGTACGGGGGGCTATCGTGAAGGTGTTCGAACAGTTGTTCGAAGTCCTGCAGGAGTCGCGGTCCCTGCGGGAGGTGGCCTGCTCCGGCGGGGGCGCATCTCGACCCCCGCCTCCGCCGGAGCTGCCACCCGAATCGGCGCAGGTGTGGGGAAGCTCCTCGTCCGAAAGGTTTTGGGAAATGCGCAGGTACGACGACACGATCGAGGTGCGGCGCGGGCTGGTCAACGGCACCGAGGCGCCCGAGCAGTTCCTGTGGCGTGGCCGGCTGTGGCTGGTGCACGACGTGATGGCGCACTGGGTGGAGACCGGTGCGTGGTGGCAGCAGGACCAGGTCCGGTCGCTGCTGGGCACCGACGACGCGGCCCAGCGCGACGACACCGGGTCGCCCGGGCTCTCGACGGGGCTCTCGACGGGGCCGGTCGACGGCGACCTGCTGGGGGAGCGGGAGGTCTGGCGCGTCGGCGCCGCCAGCGGGCGAGCGGGTTTTCGCGCCGGGGTGGCGTCCGGCCAGCGCGGCATCTTCGACCTCGTCTTCGACTGGGGCGCCGGGCAGTGGCGGCTCCAGCACAGCGTGGACTGAGCGGATCGACGGTGAGTGTGATGACCTCCGCGTCCTCGTCCGTGTCTTCGCCGTCCTCGGCGCCCACGTCGTCCTGTTCGACGACTCCCTCGGCTCCGCTGCCGGCCACGGCCGTGAGCGCGTTGGCCCGGTCCCGGGCGGCGCTGGTCGAGGCCGCCACCGCCACCGCGCCCGCACCGCGTTACGCCGCCGCCCACGTGGCCGCGTTGCGGGCGACCGCGGCGCTGCTGGCCGTGCGCACCCGGCCGACCTCACGCCGACGCCAGCGCAACGCCTGGGCGCTGCTGGCCCTGGTCGCCCCCGAGCTGGAGGAGTGGGCGGTGTTCTTCGCCGCCGGTGCCACCAAGCGGGCGGCCGCCGAGGCCGGGCTGAGCCGGTCGGTCTCGACCCGGGAGGCCGACGACCTGCTGCGCGACTCCGGGCGGTTCCTCGAGCTGGTCGAGCGGATGCTCGGCGTCCCCTCCCAGCAGGCGACGGGCCAGCAGACCCTGCCGCCGGCGCGCGCGAGCTGAAGCGGGGAGGTGTCTGCTGCTGTGTCTCGGGACCCGTTCGTCCACCTGCACGTGGCCTCCGGCTACTCGCTGCGCTACGGCGCCTCGCACCCGCAGGCGCTGGTCGAGCGGGCCGTCGAGCACGAGATGGACACGCTCGCGCTGACCGACCGCGACGGTCTCTACGGCGCGGTCCGGTTCACCAAGGCCTGCATGCGGGCCGGAGTGCGTCCGGTGCTCGGCGTCGATCTCGCGGTCGAGCCGACCGGGCCGACCTCGCGATCGGCCCACCGGCCGGCCCGCAGGTCGTCGGCGCCGGTGCGCGGCGGCAGCTTCCGCGACGCCCGGCACCCGCGGGTGCGGCTGCTGGCCGCGAGCAAGCAGGGTTGGGCGGCGTTGTGCCGGCTGGTGTCGGCCACCCATCTGCGGGGGGAGCGCGGCACGCCGGTCGCCACCCGCGAGCTGATCGCCGAGCACGCCGCGGGCCGTGACGTGCTGCTGATGCTGGGCCCCGACTCCGAGCTGGGGCAGGCCGCGACCGCGCGTCGCGACGACCTGGCCACCGCGGTGCTGCGGCGGTGGAGCGACGCCTTCGACCGGAGTGACCTGGTGGTGGAGGTGTTCTCGCACCAGCTGGCCGGCTCGGGGCCGGGCTCCAGCGCCCATGCCGGGCGGATGGCCCGGGTCGGCCGGTCCTTCGGTGTCGGCGTGGCGCTGACCAACGCCGTGCGCTACGCCGACCGGCTCGATGCGCCCACCGTCGACGTGCTCGACGCCGTACGCCGCCTGGTGCCGCTCGACCTGCGGCACATCGACCGCGGCAACGCCGAGGGCTACCTGAAGTCGGGCAAGGAGATGGCCGAGGTCGCCGCGGAGGTCTGCCGGTTCGCCGGCTTCGACGAGGGCGACGCGCAGCGGCTGCTCGCGCACACCCGCACCATCGCCGACCGGTGCGCCGTCGACCCCCGGGCCGACCTCGGTCTCGGCGAGGTGCACTTCCCCGAGCTCGACACCGCAGGCAGCACCGCTGACGCGGTGCTCCGCGTCCGCTGCGAGGCCGGCGTCCGCCGGCGCTACGCCGCCCCCGGGCGGCACGTCTGGAACCGCCTCGACGACGAGCTCGCGATGATCGCCCAGCTCGGCTACGCCTCCTACTTCCTCACCGTCGGCGACGTCTGCGACCTCATCGGCGACATGGGCGTCCGTCGCGCCGCCCGCGGCTCCGGCGCCGGAAGCCTGGTCAACTACGCCCTCGGCGTCTCCGGGGTCTACCCGATCCGCCACGGGCTGCTGATGGAGCGCTTCCTGTCGCCGCTGCGGCAGGCGCTGCCCGACATCGACGTCGACGTGGAGTCGGCCCGCCGCACCGAGGTCTACGAACAGATCCTGGACCGCTTCGGCGGCGACCGCTGCACCTGCGTGTCGATGATGGAGACCTACCGGGTGCGCCACGCCGTCCGTGACGTCGGCATGGCGCTGGGCATGCCGTCCGGCGAGGTCGACGCCATCGCCAAGGCGTTCCCGCACATCCGCGCCCGTGACGCCCGGCTGGCGCTGCGCGACCTGCCCGAGCTGCGCGCCTCCGGTCTGGCCGAGCAGCGCCTCGACGTGATGTTCCGGCTGGTGGAGAAGCTCGACGGGCTGCCCCGCCACGCCGCCCTGCACCCCTGCGGCGTGCTGCTGTCCGACAGCACGCTGCTCGACCGCACCCCGGTCGAGGCGAGCTTCGCGGGTTTCCCGATGAGCCAGTTCGACAAGGACGACGTCGAGGATCTCGGGTTGCTCAAGCTCGACGTACTCGGGGTGCGGATGCAGTCGGCGATGGCCCACGCCGTCGACGAGATCGCCCGGGTCGAGGGCACGCAGGTCGACCTCGACGACCAGGGTCAGGTCCCGCTCGACGACCCCGCGACGTTCACGCTGATCCAGCACGCCAAGACGCTGGGCTGCTTCCAGATCGAGTCGCCCGGCCAGCGCGAGCTGATCGGCAAGTTCGGCCCGGAGACCTTCGACGACATCCTCGTCGACATCTCGCTGTTCCGTCCCGGACCGGTCAAGAGCGACATGGTCACGCCGTTCCTGCGGGCCCGCCAGGGATGGACGAGGCCCGAGTACCTCCACCCCGACCTCGAGCCCATCCTGCGGAAGACGTCCGGGGTCGTGGTGTTCCACGAGCAGGTCATCGAGATGGTCGCGGTGCTCACCGGCTGCGACCTCGCGCAGGCAGACGAGGCGCGTCGCGCGCTCGGTGACAAGGAGGGCCAGGCCGACGTACGGCTGTGGTTCTTCCCGCGGGCGCTGGCCCGGGGCTACCGCGAGGAGTTCGTGCAGCGGGCCTGGGAGGTACTCGAGGCGTTCGCCTCGTTCGGTTTCTGCCAGGCGCACGCGGCCGCCTTCGCGCTGCCCACCTACCAGTCGTCGTGGCTCAAGGCGCACTATCCCGCGCACTTCCTGGCCGGCGTGCTCACCCACGACCCCGGCATGTACCCCAAGCGGCTGATCCTCGACGACGCCCGGCAGTTCGGCATCGCGGTGCTGCCGCTCGACGTCAACACCTCCGACGCGGTCTACCGCGTGGAGCGGGTCGGCCAGTACTCCGACGAACAGAGCGCCGCCGTCCTCCTCGACGCCGGTGCCCGTCCCCGGCACGCGCCGGACGCCGGGCTGCCCGACGGCCGGTCGCACGGCATCAGGCTGGCGCTGGCCGAGGTCAAGGGCATCTCCGACGCCGAGGTCCAGCAGATCGTGGCCGGGCGTCCCTACCACTCGCTGACCGACTTCTGGCACCGCGCCCACGTCTCCCGACCGGTGGTCGAGCGGCTGGTGCTGGCCGGGGCGTTCGACGCCCTCTACGGTGTCGGGTCCCCGGTGCCGGTGCGCCGCCGCGGCAAGGTGACCCGGCGCGACCTGCTGCTGCAGGTCGGTGACCTCGACCGCTGGACCCGGGCGACCGAACGCTCACACCGGCGGGTCTCACAGCCGCGGCGAAGCTCCCGGCCCCGACGCGGCACGGACGACCCGGCGGTGCGCACCGACGCTGCGGGGCGGCCTCCGGAGGGCAACCACGAAGACGCCGACCCCCGCGCCCTGGCCGCAGCGCAGTCCCGGGCGGCCAAGCCGGTGACCTCCACCGGCGAGGTCCAGCTCGCCTTCGACCTCGGCGACGCGCCCGGCGAGGCGGAGGCAACCGGCCTGCCGGAGATGTCGGGGACCGAACGCGTGCGTGCCGAGCTGGAGGTGCTGGGGCTCGACGTGAGCCGGCACGTCGTCGACTTCTACGTCCCGCTGCTGCGCGAGCTGGGCGCGGTGCCGTCGCGCGACCTGCTCCTCCAACGCAGCCGGTCCTCGCTGCTGGTCGCCGGGGTGAAGGTGGCGACCCAGACCCCGCCGATCCGCTCCGGACGCCGGGTGGTGTTCCTGACGCTGGACGACGGCACCGGACCCATCGACGCGACGTTCTTCGAGGACGCCCAGGGTCCCTACGCCGCCACGCTGTTCCACTCCTGGCTGCTGCTGGTGCGCGGCGAGCTGCGGCGCACCGGCCCTCGGGGGGTCTCGCTGCGCGCCACCGGGTGCTGGGAGCTGACCGCCCTGCATGAGCTGTGGCAGCACGAGGGCATCGAGGCCGTGCGGCACCGGCTGGTCGAGGTTCCGGCCGGTTTCGGCCCGGAGACCGGTGAGGACGCCGTCCGCGGCGCGGCCGAGAGCCGGTCCACCCGGCCGGTGATGACGCGGCCGCCGCTGGACTCCGCCGACGGCGACTCCGCGGGTGCGTCGGGTGCGACCGCCGGCGGGATGGGCCGCCGCCGGGTGCTGGTGCACCCCAGCGGCTTCAAGCAGTCCCCGTACGCCGACGTCCGGCCCGCGGGCGACAACGCCAAGGACGCGCCCCGCAAGCTGTGGCACAGCAGCCCAGGGAGCCCGGGATGAGGCGGCGCTCAGCGAGGAGGCGGCGCTCACTAGGGTGGGCCGTATGGCCGACCACCGTCGCAGTGCCGTGCGCACCGCTGTCGTCTGGACGGCCCTGGTGCGCAACCTCGAGGTCCGGCAGGGCGGGCTCACCGAGGCACGGCCGCTGCACGTCCTCGACCTCGGCGGGGGCACCGGCGGGTTCGCCGTGCGGCTGGCCGAGGTCGGGCACCGGGCCACGGTGGTCGACCCCAGTCCCGACGCGCTCGCCTCGCTGGCCCGCCGCGCCGCCGACGCCGGAGTCAGCGAGCAGGTCCGCGGCATCCAGGGCGACTCCTCCGACCTGCTCGAGGTGGTCGAGAAGGCCAGCGCCGACGTGGTGCTGTGCCACGGTGTGCTCGAGGTCGTGGACGACCCCGCCGACGCGTTGCACGCCGTCGCGTCGGTGCTGCGACCCCACGGCCTGCTCAGCCTGCTGGTCACCCAGCGCCACGCCGCCGTACTCGCCAAGGCCCTGGCCGGGCACCTCGCCGACGCCCGGCACCTGCTGGTCGACCCCACCGGCCGCTGGGGCGAGGCAGACCCGGTGCCGAGGCGGTTCACCGAGCGCGAGGTCACCGAGCTGCTCGGCACCGCGGGGTTCGAGGTCACCGAGGCGCACGGCGCGCGGGTGTTCGCCGACCTGGTGCCGAGCACCCTCGTCGACACCGAGCCCGGAGCGGCCGAGGCCCTCTACGCCCTCGAGGCCGAGGTGGCCGACCGCCCCGAGTTCCGTGCCATCGCCACCCAGCTGCACGTGCTCGCCGCGCTGCACTGATCCCGCACCCGGGGCCCGAGGGGCGGCCCGGTGAACAGCACGGCGGACAGCTGCTCGCTCCTGCACGTCGACATGGATGCCTTCTACGCGTCCATGGCGGTGCGCGACCATCCGGAGCTGGCAGGGCTGCCGGTCATCGTGGGCGGCGGCAGCCGGGGAGTGGTGCTCTCGGCCACCTACCGCGCGCGGGAGTCGGGGGTGCACTCGGCGATGCCGATGACCCGGGCCCGGCGACTGTGCCCGCAGGCGGTCGTGGTCCGGCCCGACTTCGAGCGCTACTCCGCCTGCTCCGCGGCGGTCATGGAGACCTTCCACAGCTACACCCCGAAGGTGCAGGCGCTCTCGCTCGACGAGGCGTTCCTCGACGTGTCCGGCGCCCGCCGCCGGCTGGGTGGCGACCCGGTGCAGATCGCCGAGGAGCTGCGCGCCCGTATCCACGACGAGCAGGGCATCACCTGCTCGGTGGGGGTGGCCGCCACCACCCTGATGGCCAAGCTGGCGTCGCGCAGCGCCAAGCCCGATGGGGTGCTGCGGGTGACCCCGGCCGAGGTCACCACGTTCCTGCACCCGCTGCCGGTCGAGGCCCTGTGGGGCGTGGGGGACAAGACGGGGGAGCAGCTGCGCCGCCTCGGGCTGACCACCGTCGGCGACATCGCCCACACCCCGGTCACGACCCTGCGCCGCGCCCTGGGACCCGCCGCCGGGGCGCACCTGCACGTGCTGGCATGGGGCGGCGACGACCACGCCGTGGTGCCACGCCGGTCCGACGCCGAACCCGAGCGTTCGATCGGCTCCGACGAGACCTTCGGCCGGGACACCGACGACCCGGCACTGGTCCGTCGGGAGCTGCTGCGGCTGTCGGCCAAGGTCTCCGGCCGGATGCGTGCGGCCGGTGTGGCGGGGCGCACTGTGACGCTGAGGATCAGGTTCGCCGACTTCGTGACGATCACCCGGTCCCGCACCCTGTCCGACCCCACCGACCTGACCGCCGAGATCTACGCCGTGGTCGGTGACCTGTACGCCGCACTGCGCCTCGAGCGCGCCCGCCTGCGCCTGGTGGGGGTGCGCGTCGAGGGGCTGATCGACGCGCGCACCGCGACCCGGCAGCTGTTGCTCGGGGACCGTGAGCGCGGGTGGTCGGAGGCCGAGCGCGCGGTCGACCGGGCGACGCGGCGGTTCGGTGACTACGTCGTGCGACCCGGCTCTCTGATCGGCACCCGGCGTCCCTGACCGCGCGCCCGCGCCTCAGCCGCCGCGGGTGAGGTTCTCCACGGCGAGCGGTGCGATCCCCTCCTCCGCCGGCAGCGCGAAACCGAAGACCTGCGCGTAGAAGGAGAGCTCGGCGTCGAGCGCACGGCGCACGTTGCCCGCCTGCCGGAAGCCGTGCTGCTCACCCTCGAACGGCAGGTACGCCACCGGCACCCCCTTGGCACGCAACGCGTCGACGATCATCTCCGACTGCGCCGGCGGCACCACGGCGTCCTCGAGCCCCTGGAACACCGCCAGCGGCGTGTCGAACGAGTCGATGTGGTGGATCGGGGAGCGCTCGACGTACAGGTCTCGTCGCTGCGGATACGGCCCGACCAGCCCGTCGAGGTAACGGCTCTCGAACTTGTGGGTCTCCTGCGTCAGCGCCTCGAGGTCGGCGACGCCGAAGTGGTTGGCGCCCGCGGAGAAGATGTCGTGGAACGCCAGCGCCGCCAGCGTCGTGAACCCACCGGCCGAGCCGCCACGGATGCACAGCCGGTCTCCGTCGACCCGCCCGTGCTCCGCCAGCCACCGGGCCGCGGCCACGCAGTCGTCGACGTCCACGACTCCCCAGCGGCCCTTCAGCTGCTCGCGGTAGGCGCGGCCGTAGCCGGTGGAGCCGCCGTAGTTCACGTCCACCACGGCGAACCCGCGGCTGGTCCAGTACTGCACGTCCAACCGCAGCATCGGCCGAGCGGCCCCCGTCGGCCCGCCGTGGATGAACACCAGCAGCGGCGGTCGCTCGCCGTCCGGAGCGACGCACTCGGGACTGCGCGGCGCGTAGAACAGCGCGTGCGCGGTCCGACCCCCGCTGGTCGGGAAGCTCACGTGCTCGGGCACCGACCACCAGGCCTCGTCCAGACCGAGGTCTCGGGGTGGCCGCAGCACGTCGACGGACTCCACGCCGTCGGAGCCGACGTGCAGGCGCAGCACCGCGGGTTCTCGCGTGGGGGAGGCGGCGACGAGTACGACGGTGTCGCCGGCGGCCTGCACCGACTCCACCACGGTGTACTCCGGGCCGAGGTCGGCGACGGTCCCGTCCGGTCGACGCAGCGCCAGCCGGTCACGTCCCTGCTGCTGGTAGGCGAAGACCACGGTCCCGTCGGCGAGCAACGCGTAGCAGGACTGCCGGAACACCCAGTGCGGCCGCCCGATGTCGGCCTCCATCGTCACCATGGCCTCGACGGTCGTACCCGGCCGCCACCGGTACAGGTTCCACCAGCCGGACCGGTCCGAGGCGAACCACAGCGACCCGTCCGGCGCCCACCGAGGCTGGAAGACCGACTCTCCCGGGCCCCCGGCGACCACGCCGAGGTCATCGACGTCCGCGGGGTCGCCGCTGGTCCGGCGTACCCGCAGCCGGGTGGAGTCCCACGGCATGTCGGGGTGGTCCCACTCCAGCCAGCACAGCATCCTCCCGTCGGGCGACCACCGTGGGTCGGCGACGAAGTCGGCGTCGCCGGCGACCACCTCGGCCTCCCCGCCGTCGACCGGCAGCAGCACGATCTCGTTGACCACGTCGGCGGGCGTTCCGTCGACGGGATGGCTCTCGCGGACGACCGCCATCACGTGCCCCTCCGGGTGCACGCACCCGTCGGCCCACCGCCTCGAGCGCGGCCGCTCCGGTGCCGGCGTGACCGCCCGGCAGGTGCCGTCGGGGGACCGGCGGTACAGCCGCTGGTCGCTCCAGTTCGCGAACCAGACCGAGCCCGTGTGCACCCACCAGGCGCCGCCGCCGTACTCGTGCACGGCCGTGCGTGCGTTCGCGTCGTCGCCCAGCAGGTCCTGGCGTTCGCCGTCGACGCACCGCACCAGCTGAGTGCGGCCGCCCTCCTCGGCGCGGATCTCCGACCACCACACCTCCCGCTCGCCGGCCACGACCTCGTCGGGGCGGGCGAGGGCGCGCACGACCAGCTCGGAGGTGATCGCGGTGGGCCATGAGCCGTAGGGCCGGACCTGGGGGTGCTGCGTCATACCGCGAGGCTCTCACCCCACCGACCGGCCCGGCGAGTCACCGCCGCCGCGGCGTCCGCTGCCGGGTCAGGACCAGCGGCCGTAGACGTGCACGCGCAGGCGCTTGTCGTGGGTGAGGCTCCACAGCTGGCGGGCGTCCTCGACGTACATGTTCACGCAGCCGTGGCTGTGGCCCCGGTAGGGGTTCATCATGTTGCGGGAACCGTGGAACGCCTGCCCGCCGGAGAAGAACTGGCTGTACGGCATCGGTGACCCGTAGATGTTGCTGCGGTGCGGGTGCGCCCGCCGGAACACCGTGAAGTCGCCGGTGCGCGTCGGGTGCGCACTCGACCCGCCGCGCACCAGCCAGCTGTTCCACAGCCGGCCGCGACGCCACAGCGTCGCCTGGTGGTTGGCCCGGTCGTAGCAGATGTGCCAGCCGGCGCCGGCGCAGCGGCGCCGGGCCCTGCGCAGGTTGTTGGTGCTGCGCGGCAGCAGCTCCCGCCAGGTGGCGGCGTTGGCGACGCCCGATGCCCGCAACCCGTGGCGGCGCTGGAACCGCTGCACGGCGGCACGGGTGCCCCGGCGGAAGGTTCCGTCGGGTCGCCCCCGGAGGTCGCCCACCCGCTTCAGCCGCAGCTCCAGCTCGCGCACGTGCTCGATGGCGTACGGCGACCGGTCGCGGTCGCCGAGGCGGACCATCTCGCGTGCGAACGGCCGGGTCATCGCGCCGTCGTGCCCGGCCCACGCCGTACTCGCGCCGACCGGCGCCAGGAGCGCGGCCGCCACCAGGACGACTCCCAGGAGAGCCACCGAGGTCTTCTTCACTTGTCGCCCCTCGTTCCGTGCGAACGCAGCGCGTCGCAGCCTCGTGACCCTCACCGGTCCCGAGACACAATAATGTGCATCTCGGACACGCGGGGCACGACACCCGGAACGGCATCGGCCCTGCTCAGACGCGGATCTTCCGGTTTTCCTGACCGGCTTTCCGATCCATGGTTGGCTGCCTAGACTGTTTGGCGTGGTGGCAACCGGGCAGTGTCCGGTTCGCCAGACTCTTTGGGTTGGAGGTTGACCGTGCCGCTCTCCGAAGAAGAGCAGCGCATGCTCGAGCAGCTCGAACAGGCGCTCGCGGCCGAGGACCCGAAGTTCGCGTCCACCCTGCGGGGCAGCAGCGCCAAGTCACGCCACCGGCGGACGGCGTTCCTGTCGGCCGGCGTCTTCGTGCTCGGGATCGTGCTGCTGATGACCGGCGTGATCATGCCGCAGACGATCGTCAGCGTGCTGGGTTTCGTGCTCATGCTCGGCGGCGCCTACTTCGGCCTGACGGCCTGGCGTCGCTCGACACAGCCCGAGCCGCTCTACGTGGTCGGATCCGCCGACAAGCCCAAGTCGAAGGCCAAGTCGAAGCCCAACAGGGCCTCGGCCAAGTCGCAGCCGCGTTCGGTCGCCTCCGGCTCGTTCATGGAGCGGCTTGAAGAGCGCTGGCGTCGGCGTCGAGAGTCAGGTTTTTGAACCGCAGGTTCTCCTGCCGGTTCTGTCGCCGGTAGCCCCCGCGCAGCGACCGCGGTAGCAACGTCGCCTTCAGCAGGTCCCAACGACTCTCTCGTGCCCGCAGCGTCTCGACCACCAGCCTCAGGTCGTGCTCCAGCGTCGTCGCGTCACCCGGCACCCGGGCGAACCGCGCCCGCTCCACCGTCAGCGCCAGCCGGCGAAGCGCCGACTCCGCGCCCTCGCGACGGCGTACGAGCGGCAGCACCCGGGCCGCCGTGCGGCGCGGGGTGTCGACCGACCAGTCGTACCCCAGGTCGCGCATCGAGTCGCGCAGCTCGGCCCAGATCGCCTCGGCGCGCGGCACCGGCCCGCCGCTCGTCGCCAGCCGGCGACGACGGAGGACGATGCGGACCACGCCGGGCGCCGCCAGCATCAGCAGCAGCAGGCCGCCGCCGGCGAACCACCACGGCGCCGACGATCCTCCCGCGCCGCCCGCCGCGGCCCCGTCGCCGGGCTGCAGCTGGTCGGGGGCGCCGGGAACGGCGGGCACCGTGGGGGCCAGCGTGGGCTGGTTGGTCGGCAGCGGCTCGGGGCCCGCGGCACTCCCGGCGGTGTACGGCGGGGCGTCGGCACCGTCGCGGGACGCCGGAGTCGGCTCGAACCGGACCCAGCCGGCGCCCTCGAAGTACAGCTCGGGCCAGGCGTGCATGTCCGCGAACCGGTACTGGAAGAAGTTCGCCCCACCGCCGCCGGCCACGTCGTCGGTAGGGGTGGCGTTGAGGAAGCCGACCGCGACGCGCGCGGGGATGTTGAGCTCGCGGGCCATCACCGCCATCGCGGCCGCGAACTGCTCGCAGTAGCCGACCCGGTCGTCGAGGAACGCCAGGATGTCGTCGCCGCTGTGCCCGTCCGGCGCCTCCAACGAGTAGCGGAACCCGCCTCCGAAGCGGAACCAGTCCTGCAGCAGCACGGCGCGCTGGAACCGGCTGGCCCCCTGTTCGGTGATCCGCTCGGCGATCTCGCCGACCCGTTCCGGCACGTTGTCGGGCACGTCGGTGTAGCGGCCGCTGATGCTGGTGGGCGCACCGCCGGCGGTGTCCAGCTGGTCGAACGTCGGCAGCGCCTGCACAGCCGAGACGTCGTAGGCCCGGCCGGCGGCGTCCTCGTCGTCGGTGCCGGCGACGATGTCGAGGGTGGCGGGATCGTAGCGCCACTCGCCGTCGATCCGGACCCGCGTGGGCGCGTACGGCGCCGGCAGCCAGTCGCTGTGGAACTGCGGGGACACCTCGACCAGGAAGCGCTCCGCCCTCGTCGCGACACTGCTGCTCAGGCCCGGCGGTGCGGTGAGCCGACCCCGCAGGTCGAACTCGGCGTCGACGTCGCGGTCTGAGAACTTCCAGCGGTCGCCGTCGAACTCGTCCAGCGCCGCCAGCCGGAAGTAGCTGACGCTGCTGCTACGGGTGCCGACGACCATCGCCACGTCGCGTGAACGCTCGACCAGGTCGCGGCGCAGGTCGACGATCGGGTTGGTCACCCGCACGGTGCCGGAGCCGTCGCCGGTGCCCGCGCCGCCCTCGAGCAGGCCCTCGGGAAGCACCGGGATGAAGAGCGGGAGCACCACCGCCGAGCCAAGGGCCACCGCGCCGACGCGCGTGGCCGAGGTACTCAGCGCACCCGCGTTGAGCCGGCGCTGCGCGTCCTCGGAGCGGGTACCGGTGATCGTGCTGATCTGGCGTCCCCAGTGGCCGAGCCGTTCGCGCTCGTCGTAGGCCAGCAGCAGTAGGAACGCCGCGGCGCCGGGGACGAACGCGAGGGTGGGTACGCCCCCGGGCGCCAGCGCGGCCGGCACGGTGTAGAGCGCGAGCAGCGGCAGCCCGGTCAGCGGCACCCGTCCGATGCCGGCGCCGAGCACGTCGACGACGAGGTAGCAGAACGCCACCGACAGGGCGACCAGGAACACCAGGCCCTCGGTCGCCGGCGCCGGCGGGGCGTAGGCGTTGGCGGTCTCGACACCCGAGGCCAGCAGTGCGCTCAGGGCTTCCAGCGTCGCTCCGGTGGGAAGCACGCCCGCGACCGCGGTGTCGGCGAAGTAGAGCAGTGTGGTCCAGGCGGCCAGAGCGACCATCTGGCCCGCCAGCACCAGCGCGACGGGGGCGCCCAGCAACCGCAGCAGCAGGGCGGCGAGCAGCGGACCGGCGCTGAGCAGCGCGGCCGAGAAGACGTAGCCGTTGTCGTCGAGCAGCGGGATGAAGGCCAACGAGCACGCGACCGGCGCCAGCCACGCGAACACCGACAGCAGCGGAGGGGTGTTGGCGACGCCGGTCATGACGCGGGTTCCTCGACGCCGGCCGGGGGCCGAGTGCCCGCGGTCGACGAGCGCAGCGGCTGCAGCAGCTCGCTCCAGATGCTGCCGATGCGGTCGTTCGGCCCGGCCACCGCGACACGCCATCCGTTCGAGCGCAGCTCCGCGGCGGTACGGCGTACGCGCTCGTGGATGTCGTCGCGCTCGGGGGAGGCCTCGTGCATCCAGCCCGACGGGTCGGCCACGATCGCGTAGCCGGCAGAGGCGCCCTGCGCGAGCCGGCGCAGGGCCGTGAGGTCGAGCGGAGTGAGGACACCGAGCAACGCGATCAGCACGCCGCCCACCTCGTCGTGGTGTCGCGGCAGCTCCAGCCGCCGGCGCCGACTCGGCTGCACCACCGCCAGATGGTCGAGCATGTCGTCGGCGTCACCGACCGCACCTGAACCACGGTCGTGCCAGTGCCCGGCGCTGTCGTCGCCGGACTCGCTGACCAGGCGCAGCGCGTAGCCCTGCCCGGACAGGTGCACGCCGACCGAGGCGGTGGCGGTGACGAGCCACTCGAACGAGGACGCGGGACCGCTTCCGCGGTGTGCGGTGTCGCGGGTGTCCACCAGCAACGTCGCCCGGGTCTGCCACGGCTGCTCCTCGCGGCGCACCATCAGCTCCCCCATGCGCGCCGTGGAGCGCCAGTGCACCCGGCGCAGGTCGTCGCCGTGGCGGTACTCGCGGATGAGCACGTCTTCGGTGCCGGCGGCTGCGAACGCCCGCGGGCGGTTGTCGCCGGTGCCGGACCATTCGCCGTGCAAATGACCGCCCGGGAGCGGATGCACCTGCGGGGTCACCGTCAGGCTGTGGCGGGCGGCGAACGCACGGTCGATCTCGAACAGCCCGAACGGGTCACACACGCGGACCGACAGCGGGCCCACGGGGAAACGCCCCCGCACGTCCGACCGAAGGGTGTAGGTGATCTCGCGACGCCAGCGGGGGCCGATCTGGTCGATGACGAAGCGCGGGGGAGTGCCGAGCGTGTACGGCACCCGGTCCTCCAGCATCAGCACGCTCGACGGCAGCCGTCCGGCGTTCTTCAGCTCCAGGGTCACGTGCGCAGGCTGCCCGACGGGTACGCGGACCGGCTGCAGCGAGCGGTTGCACGACAGCCGGTACCTCGCCCGGCCCACGAACAGCAAGGTGGCGACCGGCAGCATCAGCACCAGCACTCCCGCACGCAGCAGGTCCTGTTGTCCCAGGAGGACTGCGCAGCCCACGCAGGTGAGGCCGGCGGCGAGGAAGGCGCGCCCCCTCGTCGTGAGCGCGTCCACCACCCCGCGCACGGCGCTCACGCCCCGGACACGGGGCGGGCCTGCGGCATCGGGACGTTCGCCACGATGTCGTGCAGAATCCGTTCCGCCGACCGGCCGGCGAGGTGCGCCTCGGTGTTGGGCAGCAGCCGGTGGGCCAGCACCGGCACCACGAGTGCCTGGACGTCGTCGGGAACGACGTAGTCGCGCTCGTCGAGGGCCGCTGCGGCGCGGGCGGCCGCGACGAGGTGCAGCGTCGCCCGGGGGGAGGCGCCGAGCCGGAGGTCTGAGGATCGGCGGGTGGCAGTCGTGAGCGCGACGGCGTACTGCTTCACCGCCTCGGTCACGTAGACACCGGACACCACCTCCGCCAGGCGGCCGACCTCGGCGGCGTTGGTCACCGGCTGCACGTTGTCCAGCGGGTTGGCCGCGCTGCGGCTGTTGAGCATCGCCAGCTCGGCGGTCTCGACCGGGTAGCCCATGGACACGCGGGCCATGAACCGGTCACGCTGCGCCTCGGGCAGTGGGTAGGTGCCCTCCATCTCGATGGGATTCTGGGTGGCGATCACCATGAACGGCCGGTCCAGCACGTAGGTGACGCCGTCGGAGGTCACCTGCCCCTCCTCCATGCACTCCAGCATGGCCGCCTGGGTCTTGGGGGAGGCCCGGTTGATCTCGTCGCCCACCACGACGTTGGCGAAGATGCCGCCGGGCCGGAACTCGAAGGCGTGGCTCTCCTGGTTGTACACCGACACCCCGGTCACGTCGGAGGGGAGCAGGTCGGGGGTGAACTGGATCCGCTTGACCGTGCAGTCGATGGAGCGCGCGAGGGCCTTCGACAACATCGTCTTGCCGACCCCGGGCACGTCCTCGATCAGGAGATGCCCCTGGGCGAGCAGCACCGTCAGCGCCAGCTTGACGACGTCGGGCTTGCCCTCGATCACCGACTCGACGGACTCCCGGATGCCGCCCGCCACCTTGGTCAGCGTGGCGAACTCGGACGTCTCGTCCACTCCGGCATCCGGTGTGCTCGCCATCGGCCAGCTGCCCTCCCTCTCGTCGCCCTGGTGCTCCGCCGATTCTCCATGACACCGCGAACGCCCACGGCGCGACCGGCGCGATGCGGGTCACGAGGCGAGAGTCGCTGCCCTCACGCTAGCCGCGCGCGGTCGGCGACCCAAGGGTGCGCCGGACCTGCGCTCCACCACTGCCCCACTTCGCCCCACTGCCGACCTGACCTGCGGCGTTGCCCCGGGAGCAGGGTCCGACACGAGCGGATGCTTCGCCGGTGTGTGTTTGGATGTGGTGCAAAGTGGGGTACGGTGGGGCGCAATGGAGGAACGGGAGGTGCGTGGTCGATGTTCTTCGGCACCCACACCCCACGGCTCGACGAGAAGGGCCGGTTGTTCCTCCCGGCCAAGTTCCGCGACCAGCTGCAGGAGGGCCTGGTGATCACCAGAGGACAGGAGCGCTGCCTCTACGTCTGGCCCGACGCGGAGTTCGCGGCGCTGACCGAGCAGATGCGGCAGGCCCCGGTCACCAACAAGAAGGCCCGCGACTACATGCGGATGCTGTTCGCCGGCGCCTCCGACGAGACCCCGGACAAGCAGGGACGCATCACGATCCCGCCGATGCTGCGCGACTACGCCTCGCTCACCCGTGACTGCGTGGTCATCGGTGCGATGAGCCGCGTCGAGGTGTGGGACGCCCGGTCCTGGGAGCGCTACTCCGGCGAGCAGGAGCAGGCGTTCGCCGACATGTCCGAGGAGGTGCTGCCGGGCGTCTTCTAGCCGACCGGAGCGTCGTACGGCGAGGTCTCCGACCCGCTCACCCGGCCTTCTGGCGCCCCTTCCCCGGCGCCAGACGACCGCTTCCCAGGGCGAGCGGGTGGGGACCTGGCCGCACGAAGCGCCACGCAGCCCCGACCCACAGACCGCACGTTGGAGCACCCAGGGAGCACCATGAGCGTGATCCGGCTGATGACCGACGGCCTCGAACGCGGGCGGCCGCCCCGGCGCGTTCGCGAGGACGTCCGTGACGGTCTCGCGGTGGCGTTGTTCTCGGCCGCGGCGTCGAGCCTGCTGGCCGCGGCCATGCTCCTGCTGACGGCACTGGCGGGCTGACGACCGATGCCCGACGCCGCCCATGTCCCGGTCCTGCAGGACCGGGTCGTCGCGCTCGTGGCTCCGCCCCTGCAGGAGCCCGGTTCGGTGCTCGTGGACGCGACCCTCGGCCTCGGTGGACACACCGAGGC
>DATABY010000087.1:0-54097 GCA_036259355.1 Nocardioidaceae bacterium | reverse complement strand
GGTTCGCAGCGGCCCGAGGCGGGCGCCGGGCGCATTCTCACGCAGGTGCGGAGAACGCGCGGCCTGACGCCGGCTTCAGTGGTCGCCCTTCCCACAGGCGAAAGACGACCGGTGGTTCTCCGGGGGCGTCAGTCCTCTTTGCCCTGGGTGGTGACGGTGCCCTCGTCGGTGGTCGTCTCCTCGGTGGTCGTCTCCTCGGTGGCCGGCTCCTCGGCGGCCTCACACTCGCGCAGGGCCTGACGGGCCTCACGCAGCTCGACCTTGGCGTCGAGCCAGGCCTGGCGCAGGGCCCGGCGCTGAGCGTTGACCTCGACCATCACGGCCCGGTTGGAGTGCTTCTGCCGGTTGGCCTTGGCCAGCTCACGCGAC
The DNA here is from genome assembly GCA_036259355.1 of Nocardioidaceae bacterium. Taxonomy (GTDB): domain Bacteria; phylum Actinomycetota; class Actinomycetes; order Propionibacteriales; family Nocardioidaceae; genus JALZDI01. The sequence goes on along the minus strand of DATABY010000087.1, from coordinate 53,728 downwards.
ACGGCCCGGATCTCCTTGGCGAGCTGCCGGAGCTCCCGGCGCTCGGCCTGGTCGAGCTCCTTGACCAGGGTCCGGAGCTCACGGCGGGACTGCCGCGCCTCGACGCGCGCCTCGGCGCGCTCGGCCTTGATCAGCTTGCCCCGTGGGGTGTGCCGGTAGGTCGTGAAGGCCTGTCGGGCCGCGGTCTTCGCGGTCTTCGCGTCGGTGACCGCCGCCTCGGCAGCCACGCAGGCCGGCTCGACGTCGGCGCTGGCCGGGGCGGCGACGACGCCGCCGAGCGCCACCACGGACACGGCCGCGGCGGCAAGGGTGTGACGAATCTGCATGCGGATGTCTCCTTGGGTTGTCCGAGAGCGTCGCCGCCCCCCACTGCTGCGGCAGCAACGCAGACAACAGTGTTGACCCGAAGTGACCAGCTCCGCAGGCGTTTTGCGAACTTTCCGTGACCGCCCGGACGCGGTCGGGCACAAGTCAGCCGTTCTCTGTGGCCTGCACCACACGCGAGAGCCGGCGTACGGCGTCCCGCAGCGCCTGCTCCGGGTCGACCCCGCGCTGTCGCGCCTCCACGACGAGCCCGAGCAGCCGCTCCCCCACGTCGTCGGCGTCTCCCGCGACCACCTCGGCCGGCTCGACACCGGCCCGGGCCGCCCGGCCGAGCACCTTCTCGGCCAGCCCGAGTGCGGGCATCGCCAGCGGGATGCCGTCGAGCACCGACGCCCGCTGCTTCTCCGCCGACTTGATCGACTCCCAGTTGCTCTCCACGTCGGCGGTCCCGCCCACGTGGACGTCGGCGAACACGTGCGGGTGCCGGCGTACGAGCTTCTCCACGATCTCGGCCGCGACGTCGTCGACGGTCCACGGCTCGTCGGGGTGCTCGGCAGCGATCCGGCTGTGGAACATCACCTGCAGCAGCAGGTCGCCGAGCTCCTCGCGCAGATGGTCGCGGTCGCCGGCCTCGATCGCCTCCACCGCCTCGTAGGACTCCTCCACCAGGTAGCGCACGAGCGACCGATGCGTCTGTTCGCGGTCCCACGGGCACTGTGCGCGCAGCCGGTCCATCACCTCGACCAGGTCCAGCAGGCGTGCCCCCGGCAGGTCGTAGGAGCCGGCGACGACCTCGACCTGCAGCGACTGGTCGCCACGCTCGGCGCGGGTCACGACCTCGGCGGCCACCGTGTCCGCGACCCCGTCGTCGTCCCCGCACAGCCACACCGCCGCACGGTCCCCGGCACCCGCGGCCAGCAGCGCGGGCAGCGGGTCGTCAGCCGCGCGCACCTCGACACCGGCCGCGGCCAGGGCATGCTCGAGCTCCGGGTCGGAACCGGCGCCCAGCACGGCGTCGGCGGCGCGTACGACGTCCCAGGCCTGCGCGGTGAGCAATCCCGGAGCGACTCGCGGGCTGGTCTGCAGCAGGACCAGGCGGGTCACCGCTACGCGCACTCCTCGTTCTGCGCCAGCGTGTTGCTGGCCTCGGGGACGGTCTGGCCCTCGACGCCCTCCTGCGACACCGGGATCGACAGCGAGCCGGTGCCGGGCACCTTCTGGGTGTCGAGCACCTGTCCGTAGCGGGGGTCGGTCTCGACCCCGACGCGCTGCATGTAGGCGTTGACCATCTGCTGCCCGAGCTGCTGGACCTGGTTGGCTGGGGCGGAGCCGCTGCCGGGGTTCTGCTCCGCGTAGGCCACCTGGCCCAGCTTCTCCATCAGCAGGGAGTTGCGCGCCACCCGCTGGGTGACCGCCGCCACGTCGTCGGTACGGCTCTCCGGGACCCCGGTGAAGTCCAGCGGCAGGCCGCTGATCCACTGGTCGATCTCGGCGTCGGTCACCTCGACGTCGTTCTGCGCGGCGAGCTGGTCGAGAGCCTCGCCCATCACCAGGGTGTTCAGCGCGCTGAGCAGGGCGGTGCGCAGCGGCACCGGGGTCTGGGTGCCCTGCTGCGCCTGGTTGATCGTGTCGATCAGCTCGCAGAAGCCGCTGGCGCTCTGCTCCAGCGACTGGTCGCTGATGGAGACGTCACCGACCTGCGCGGCCGCCCCCGGATGCGCCGACGCGCAGCCGGACAGCGCCACGGTGCACAGGACGGCGACCGCAGCGCGGCGCAGACGACGAGAAACCACAACGTGCCCTTCTTTGGACGTCGGCACCAACCAGCGCCTCGCATCGTAGTCTGCGCCGCCGCGGTGGAGGCCAGCGCCTCCGTGCGCTCAGGCGGGGGTGGTGACCGGGGCGAGGACGTTGTCGATGACCTGGTGGCACCAGGTGAGCAGCTCCTCGTCGCGCAGCGGCTGGCCGCCCACCGTCGCGGCCCCCATCTGACCACTCCGCGGGCGCGGCACCAGCATCGTCTTCGGGCCCGCCTTGACGATGCTCTTGGGATAGATCCGGTTGAGCCGCAGGTTCGCCGACTCCGGGAGCTCCACGGGGGCGAAGCGCACGTAGTTGCCCTGCGCGGTGACGTCGGTGAGCCGTGCCGCCCGGGCGGACACCCGCAGCCGGGCCACGGACAGCAAGGTCAGCACCGGCTTGGGCGGTGTGCCGTAGCGGTCCTCGAGCTCGGCGAGCACCTCGGCGACCTGCTCCTCGGAACGCACCTCGGCCAGCCGCTTGTACATCTCCAGCCGCAGCCGCTCACCCGGCACGTAGTCGTGCGGCAGGTGCGCGTCGACCGGCAGCTCGATCCTGACGTCGGGCTCCTCGCTCGGCCCGTCACCGCGGTACTCGGCGACCGCCTCGCCGACCAGCCGGACGTACAGGTCGAAGCCCACGTCGGCGATGTGACCGGACTGCTCCCCGCCGAGCAGGTTGCCGGCGCCGCGGATCTCGAGATCCTTCATCGCCACCGCCATGCCGGCTCCGAGATCGGCGTTCTGGGCGATGGTCGCCAGCCGGTCGAACGCGGTCTCGGTGAGCGGCTTCTCCGGCGGGTACAGGAAGTAGGCGTACGCGCGCTCCCGTCCGCGGCCCACACGGCCGCGCAGCTGGTGCAGCTGCGACAACCCGAGCATGTCGGCGCGCTCGATGACCAGCGTGTTCGCGTTGGAGACGTCGAGGCCCGCCTCGACGATCGTCGTACAGACGAGAACGTCGTACTTCTTCTCCCAGAAGTCGACCATGATCTGCTCGAGCTGGTGCTCGCCCATCTGCCCGTGCGCGACCGCGATGCGTGCCTCGGGGACGAGCTCGCGCAGCCGGGCGGCCTGCCGCTCGATCGTGTTCACCCGGTTGTGGATGAAGAAGACCTGGCCCTCACGCAGCAGCTCGCGGCGGATGGCGGCCGTCACCTGGCGAGGGTCGTACGCGCCGACGAACGTGAGCACGGGGTGCCGCTCCTCCGGCGGGGTGGTGATCGTGGACATCTCGCGGATGCCGGTGATCGCCATCTCCAGCGTGCGCGGGATCGGGGTGGCGGACATGCTGAGCACGTCGACCGCCGTCCGCAGCCGCTTCATCGCCTCCTTGTGCTCGACACCGAAGCGCTGCTCCTCGTCGACGATGATCAGGCCGAGGTCCTTGGCCTTGACGTCCGGATGCAGCAGCCGGTGGGTGCCGACGACCACGTCGACGGTGCCGTTGGCGAGCCCCTCGATCGTGTCCTTGGCCTCGCGGTCGGACTGGAACCGGCTCAGCGGCTTCACGACGACCGGGAACCCGGCGAACCGCTCGGCGAAGGTCGAGTAGTGCTGCTGCACCAGAAGCGTCGTCGGGACGAGAACCGCGACCTGCTTGCCGTCCTGCACCGCCTTGAAGGCCGCGCGTACGGCGATCTCGGTCTTGCCGTAGCCGACGTCGCCGCAGATCAGGCGGTCCATCGGCACGGGCTGCTGCATGTCGGCCTTGACCTCGTCGACCGTGCTCAGCTGGTCGGGCGTCTCCACGAACGGGAACGCGTCCTCGAGCTCGCGCTGCCACGGGCTGTCCGGCCCGAACGCGTGCCCCTTGGTGGCCTGCCGGGCGGCGTAGAGCTTGATCAGCTCGGCCGCGATCTCCTTGACCGCCTTGCGGGCGCGGCCCTTGCGCCGGGCCCAGTCGCTGCCGCCGAGGCGGTCCAGGCTCGGCTGCTCGCCGCCGACGTACCGGGTCACCTGGTCGAGCTGGTCGGTGGGCACGAAGAGTCGGTCGGCCGGCTGGCCCCGCTTGGAGGAGGCGTACTCCAGCACAAGGTACTCGCGGGTCGCGCCGGCCACGGTGCGCTGCACCATCTCGACGTAGCGCCCGACGCCGTGCTGGTCGTGCACCACGTGGTCACCGGGGCTCAGCTCCAGCGGGTCGACCTGCTTGCGCCGGCGCGTCGGCATCCTGCGCATGTCCTTGGTTGACGAACGCTGCCCGGCCAGATCCTCCCCGGTGAGCACGGCGAGGTCGATGCGCGGCGCGATGAAGCCGTGCTCGAGCCGACCCTGCGCCACGTGCACGAGGTCGGGCGAGATGTCGGCGGGCAGCTCGTCCTCGAGCCGGGCCGCCACGTCGTGCTCGCTGAGGACCTCCACCAGCCGCTGTGCGGGACCGTGCCCCTCGCTGACCAGGAGCACGCGCTGCCCCTCCTTGAGCCAGCGACGGATGTCGTCGACCGCGCGCTCGGTGTCGCCCCGGTAGGCCTCCGCCTGCGCCATGTCGGCGCTGCGGACCTCGACGCCGGCGGCCGCATCGCCGCCCGCGGTCGCGGGGTTGGTCGCGGCTTTGGTGTCGTCGAGCCCGAACGGGGAGGTGCTCCACCACGCCACGCCCTGGCCGAGCGCGTGGTTGCGGACGTCGCCGAGGGAGTGGAACGCCGCGGCCGCCAGGTCGACCGGCGCCTTGCCGCCCCCGGCTGCCGCGGCCCAGGACGCCTGCAGGAACTCCTGGCTGGTCGCCTCCAGGTCGTGCGCGCGGGCGCGGACGCGCTCGGGGTCGCAGACCAGCACGTGCGCCCCGTCGGGGAGCAGGTCGACCAGCAGCTCCATTCCGCCGCCTTCGGCGTCGTCGCCGTCGACCAGCACCGGCGCGAGCGACTCCATGCCCTCGACCGCGTGCCCGTCGGCGACCCGGTCCAGCATCTCGTGCAGCTCGGGGTGGCGCTCGGCGAGCTCGCGCGCCCGGCGGCGTACGTCGTCGGTGAGCAGCATCTCCCGGCACGGCGGCGCCCACAGGCCCGACGCCTTCGGCTCCAGCGAGCGCTGGTCGGCCACCGCGAACGAGCGGATGTCCTCGACCTCGTCGCCCCAGAACTCCACCCGCAGCGGGTGGTCGGCGGTCGGGGGGAACACGTCGACGATCCCGCCGCGAACCGCGAACTCCCCGCGCCGCTCGACGAGGTCGACCCGGTGGTAGGCGGCCGCGGCCAGCCTCCGGACCACGTCTTCCATGTCGATCTCGTCACCGACCTGCAGCGACACCGGCTCCAGGTCGGCCAACCCGCGGACCTGTGGCTGCAGCACCGAGCGGACCGGCGCCACGACCACCCGGATCGGGCCCGCAGGCATGCCCGGCTCGTCGGGGTGGGCCAGTCGGCGGAGTACGGCGAGGCGGCGCCCCACCGTGTCGGAGCGGGGCGAGAGCCGCTCGTGCGGCAGCGTCTCCCACGCGGGATAGAGGACCGCCGCGTCCGGCTCGAGGATGCTCTCCAGCGCCGCGACGAGGTCCTCCGCCTCGCGGGCGGTCGCGGTCACGGCGAGGACCGGACGGGCCGCGCCGCCGTAGCGGGGGTCGGTGGCGATCGAGGCGACCACGAACGGCCGCAGCGCCTGGGGCGCGGTGAGGTCGAGCGCCATGACGTCGCCCGCCCGTGCGGCGGCGACCGCGTCGGCCAGCGTCGGCTCGGTCGCGACCAGCTGCGCGAGCCCGCGCAGGGAGGGCGACTCAGTGGGGGTGGAGGCTGGCGTCACGAGACTTCAGCCTACGCGAGCCGTGAAGCCGCGACGGACGCGGAAGTAGGACACAGCACCTCTCCGAGACCCAGAGGGTCAGGCAGGTGGATGCTCTTCCCAGTAGCGGCGGACGAACTCGACGATCCGGTCGGCCAGCTCCGGCCGGCACACCAACAGGTCCGGCAGCAGGACGTCGTCCTGGTTGTAGGCCAGCGTCGCCCCGTCGGCGCGGCTGGTGTGCAGGCCGGCGGCGCGGGCGACGGCGACCGGGGCCGCGGAGTCCCACTCGTACTGGCCTCCCGCGTGGACGTAGGCGTCGGTCACGTCGCGGACCACTGAGATCACCTTCGCGCCGGCCGACCCCATCGGCACCAGGTCGGCGCCGATCTCCTCGGCCAGCGCCTGCACGAACGCGGGCGGACGGGTGCGGCTGACCGCGATCCGTGGCCGCGGCGCCGTGGGCTCTGGGACGGCCGGTGGTTCGCCCGTGTGGAACGTGGTGTCCAACCCCGGCTGGGCGACGGCACCGGCGACCAGGTCGCCGTCCTGCCACAACGCCACGTGCACCGCCCAGTCCTCACGCGGCGGTTCGCTGTACTCGCGCGTCCCGTCCAGCGGGTCGACGATCCAGACGCGGCGGGCGTCGAGTCGAGCCTTGTCGTCCTTGCCCTCCTCGCTCAGCACGGCGTCGGCAGGCCGGTGCTCGGCCAGCAGGCGCATCAGCAGCTCGTGGGCGGCGCGGTCGCCGGCGTGCTTGAGCTCGCGGCCGTGCAGTCCCTGGGTACGCAACTCGGTCAGCCGCCGGCCGGCCACGGTCGCGGTCCAGGAGGCAAGGAGGTGGTCGTCGGAGTCAGCACCGGGTGGGGGCGTCAGCACATCAGTCATCGGAAGAGGTTCTCCCACCGGCGGTTCGGGCGCCAAACCGGGGTCCTCGCCTCGTGGGTCACTTTTCGTGAGCACGGCGTCACGAAGAGGGACAGTCGAGATGTCCGTTCTAAATCGTCATTCTGACGAGTCTTCGTCACTGCGGCAGCGCGAGTGCGCACACGGAGAGACGACGTCGCGTCCTCGTGTCGCATATGTAGCGGTTCGCGATAACGCTCCGCACCCGCAGTGCAAAATCTGCGGATGCTGCGGGAGGGCGGTCAGCGGGGGGGTACCAACTGCACCACCCCCGACTCACCCGCGACGAGGAAGCGACATCGTGGCAACGACGAGACCCAACGTAGTGAGGGCATCACGGCGTGCGACGAGCTCGACCTGCACGGCCGAACGACGTAACCGCACGGCCCCGGTTGTCGTTCTCCGACTGCAGCCGCACGACCCGGCGGCCGCAGAGGCTCCGCCACCGCGGACCGGCGACTGGGACGCAAGATGAACACCGAGCGGACTCGGGTGGCCCTCGTGGAGGATCACCGACTCCTCGCCGAGGCGCTGAACTTCTCACTATCGAGGATGAGCTTCGACGTCGTGGCGGTGCCTTGCGCACCAGGCAAGCCCGGCTCGACGCTGCTCGTGCAGCCGATCCTCGCGCAACGCCCCGACGTGGTCGTGCTGCATCTCGTCCCCTCCGCCGCGGAACACGGGTCCGAGCTCGTACGACCCCTGGCGCGTTCGGGCACGCCCGTGATGGTGCTCACCGATTGCGAGGATCGGTCCTGCTGGGGCAGGTGGCTCGCCGCCGGTGCGGAGACGGTGATGGCGACTTCGGCGCGGCTCGACGAGATCGTCACTACGATCCGGAGCCTCCGCCTCGGTCGACCGGCGATGCCCGCGGCCCGCAAGCGCGACCTCATCGAGGAGTGGCGGCGCCAGGACTCGGTCGAGCGGGCCATCGCGACAAGCCTGGACCGCCTCAGCCGCCGTGAGCGCGAGGTCCTGGCGTCATTGGCCAGCGGCCGGCAGGTCCGCGAGATCGCCAGGGAGTCGTTCGTCAGTGAGGCAACGGTGCGGACGCAGGTCAAGTCGATCCTGTTCAAGCTCGGTGTGAGCTCTCAGATCGCCGCTGCTGCGGTTGCACGGCAGGCCGGCCTCACCGCGGAGCCGGCCCGGCCCCAGCCTCCCCGAGGCACGCCCCGCCAGAGTCAGTCCGCCTAATCAGGTGCCCGTGCCGCGCACCACGGAGAGGACGGTGCGCACGAGGATCTTCAGGTCCAGCGCGAGCGACCAATTCTCGATGTAGAGATTGTCGAAGCAGGCGCGGTCCTGGATCGAGGTGTCGCCTCGCAAGCCGTGGACGGCGGCCAGACCGGTGAGACCGACCGGGAGCCGGTGGCGGGCGCCGTATCGCGGCACGTCCGCTGTGAAGAGTTGCACGTACTCCGGCCGCTCAGGGCGCGGACCTACCAGGCTCATGTCGCCCTTCAGCACGTTCAGCAGCTGCGGAAGCTCGTCGATCGAGTAGCGGCGGATGAACCGTCCCACCGGGCCTATCCGGCCGCCCCCGGCGACCGTCCACGGGCTCGCCTCTCCGTCGGGCGGCGGGCGCATCGAACGGAACTTCGTGATGCGGATCAGCCGGCCGTCGAGTCCCACCCGCTCCTGGTGGAAGAGGATGCCCCGGCCGAGCTCCAGCCGGACCATGACCGCGGTGCACACAAGCAGCGGCGCCAGAAGGAGCAGCGCCGTTGCGGCGCCGACGACGTCAGTCACCCGCTTGACGCGCCACGAAAGGCTGCGGAACGCCAGCCGCCGCATTCGCACCAGCGGGACACCCCATGCCTGATCGCACCCAGGGCCGAGGCGATGAATCTCGAAGAGCCGAGGCAGGATGTGGATCTCGACGTCTTCACGGTCGCACGAGCGGACGACGTCGACGAGCTCCGACTCCGACCCTCCCACGTATCCGACGACCACGTCCGTGACGCAGTGGTCGCGTACGAGCCGCGGCAGGTCGGTGACGGCTCCGAGGACGGGGGCGGGCGCATCGGGCACCTCGTCGGGGTCGCCGACGAAGCCGATCGGCCGCAGGCCGGCCTCCGGATGCCGCACCAGGCGACGGGCGAGGTCGATACCGACCGGCCCCGCGCCCACGATCACAGTCGGATAGCCGACGGCCAGGGTCCGGCGCCGTCTCAGCAGAACGGCGTACGCCGCTGCCCGAGCCAGCACCACGAGCGACACCGTGGTGACGGCGCCGGCCAACGCGTGGGAGGGGTCCCAGGATGCAAAGGTGACGGCGCCTGCAAGGGCCGCACCCACCCCGGCCGCTCCGCCGGCGAGCAGGGCGCCTGAGTCGTCCAGGACCGACATGCTCACGCGGCGCTCGTACAGCGACCTGGCCCGCCACACCACGGCGCACGTGACGAACGTCAACCCGGCCACGGGCACCCCGATCGCCGTCATGGCGACAACGACCGCCGAGAGCTCCGCGAGGAAGATGTGGAGACCCTCCTCGGCGGCTCGCCGTGTCCGCGGTCGGCTCGCTCCGCTGCCATCCCGTCGAGTGGTGCGTAGGACCGGGACGGATAGCCCGACACTGCCCGCCTCGTTGCGACGCCCCGAGGCGGCCTCCCAGGCAACGGCCATCCACCCTCCCGGTGTAGCCGCAGCCGCCCGGCGGACGGGGCTACCGCAGGTGCCCGAGCGCCGAACGGTCCAGACGGACCACTGACTTGAGTCGCCGGCGATGCGTTCGGCGACTTCTAAAGAATCCGCAATGACGTCGCCCCACGTCTTCACCAATGTTGGTGAGCACGCCCGGTCACGCTGCGCCACCGATCGCAAACGTGCACGTCAGGCTCGCGGGCTGCCTGTCGCGGTCACCCGCCGACGTCTCCGCACGTGACCACAGGCTCCACAAACTCCAGCGTCCTCGGAGACCATGGCCTTACGTCGGGCCGAGGCGGCTACCCTGGGCTTTGTTGAAGTCGGGTTCGAGGATGCCCGCGCCATGGTCCGGTGTCCCCCGAGAGGAAGGGTGGCCGCGTTGTCGTCACTGCTTCCGGACGTCTACCTGGTGGGGGCGCCGAAGGCCGGGACCACCTACGTCGCCTCCTGGTTGGCCGCACATCCCGAGGTCTTCCTCAGTCAACCCAAGGAGCCCTACTACTGGGCCTCGGACTACCCCCGCATGCGCGAGCACTACGGCTTTGCCCGGCGTCCACAGTACGAGGGGCTGTTCCGGCACGCACAGGGCGTGCGGCACCGCGTCGACGCCTCGACGACCTACCTGTACTCGACGGAGGCGGTCCCCGACATCCTGGCCAGCGTGCCGGACGCGCGCTTCATCGTGTGTGTACGCAACCCTGTCGACCTGGTGGTGTCGTACCACCGCACGCAGGTGGTGGCGCTCAACGAGCCCGAGACGGATTTCGAGCGTGCCTGGCGCCGAGGAGGGGCGCCCATCGAGCAGTCCCAGGCGCTCGATCCGAAGCTCCTCGACTACCGGATGGTCGCCTCACAGGGCCGGGCGCTGCAGCGGCTCCACGAGATCGCCGGGCACGACCGGGTTCACGTGATCGTCTTCGGCGACCTGCTGACCAGTCCGGACTCGGTCTGGGCGAAGCTCCTGACGTTCCTGGACCTAACTCCGGCAACCCGGCCGGAGTCGACGCAGGTCAACGCCAGCACGAAGACACCTCGCTGGCGGCCGGTCCGCCGAGCAGTGCACCGTCCACCGCGCGCCCTCGCACCGGCGGTCCGCAGACTGCGGCAGTGGGCACGCACCAGCGACCTCGCCATCATCACGTCTGCCAAGGCGATCCTGTGGAAGCCGGAGGCACGTCCCGAGGTCACGCCGGCCATGCGGGAGGAGCTCCGTCGGACCTTCCGCTCCGACGTCGAGATGCTGGGCACGCTCATCGGCCGCGACCTGAGCTGCTGGCTCGAGGCGCGCGACCGGCCGGAGCGCGGAGAAACCCGACCCCGCGCGACCGGCCTGGACACGGCGGAGTCCTAGGCCGGATGAGTCATCTCTGCTGTCGCCCGTGCGACTCCGACACGCCCCTCGCCGCGTGAACGGGAAAGAGCCGGACCCGCGCGACGAGGGCCACGCGGGGCGTCGCCGTCCACGACCGGCCTCCCTTGCGGACTCGCTGCTGTACTTCTGCCTGTCGTACGGCTTGGCCATCGTGGGCTACCTCGTACTCAACGCCGCAGCCGCCCGCTTCCTCGGCACGTCGGACTTCGGTTACTTCGTGGTCGTCCTCACCGTCACCACGCTGCTCGGCCAGCAGGGGCTGCTGGGCCTGCATCGTGCTGGGCTTCGCGAGGCCGCCCGCGCACAGGACCGGGAGACGATCAGCGAGCTCCGGGAGGGAGTTCGGGCCGTCTGCCTCGTGACCCTCCCCGCCGTGGCGGTCCTCACCGGTGTCGCGACCTGGGCGTGGCGGTCCGATCCGCAAGCAGGCGCCACCGGTGTGTTGACCGGAGTACTGGTCTTCCTGTCGGGCTACCAGACGTTGAGCGCCAACTTCCTTCGAGGGCTGGGCCACGTGCGGTTCGCTGGCCTCCTCGAGGGTCGTTCCGGCGGCGCGTTGGTGGCGCTGGGACAGGCCACCCTGGTCCTCGGCGTCGCCTGGCTCGCCCCGCAGTGGGGTCTCGCCGGAGCGCTGGGAGGCGCTGCCGCCGGGTATGTGCCACCCCTGTGCCTTGCGGCCACGCTCCTCACCCGCAGCTGGGGTACGTCGACCGTGCGGGCAAGGCGGACGGTGTCCGCTCTCCGCAGGGTCGTGCAGCGCGACTGGCGGTTCGCGGTCGCGCAGGCCGGTGCCTACGTCAACTCGGCGGTCGAGCTCTGGCTCGCCGGCGTGGTTCTCTCAGCGGGAGCCACGTCGCTGTTCGCCGCCGGCCTGCGGATGGCTCAGCTGCTGCTGATCCCCCCGACGTCCCTGCAGGTGGTGTTCAGCCCGGCTGTCGCCAGGCTCGCCGTGTCACCCGATACCGGGATGCTGCAACGGCTCGTGCGCACTGGCGCCACGGTGAGCACCGGACTCACCGGGATCGCGTGGCTTCCGATGGTGCTCGCACCGGGACTGGTGATGACCGTTGTCTTCGGCGAGGGTTTCGGCCAGGCCGCCGTCGTGCTGGTGCTGCTCAGCACGGGGTACCTGGTCAACGCCCTCTCCGGGCCGTCCGGCATCACCTTGTCCATGACACGGCATGAAGGTGACGTAGCGCGGGTGCACTGGTGTGCGGTCGCGGTGCGGCTCGTCGCTGGTCTCCTCTGCGCGTGGCAGTGGGGTGTCATCGGACTGGCGTGCTCCTCCGCTGCCGTGTCGGTGTCTGCCTACGCGATCCTGTGGTGGCTGGCTCGGCGACGCGTCGCAGTGTCGACGCACGCGACCTTGCGTCCCGACGTCCGACTGCTGCGTAGCATCGCTGGCTGACCATGCGCATACTTCAGGCTCACAACCGGCACGCCACCCGTGGCGGGGCCGACGACGTGATGGACACCGAGAAGCGCCTGCTCTCGGCGGCAGGACATGAGGTGGAGCAGTTCACCGTGGCGAGCGGCGGTGAGTCCGGCGACTCCGCACTCGGTCAGGCGACCAAGGCGGTGGTCAACCGGTCCGCGGCGCGAGAGCTCGCCGACCGCATCTCGCGGTTCCGTCCCGACGTCCTGCACGTGCACACACCCTTTCCCCTCATGTCCCCGGCCGTCTTCTGGACCGCGCACCGGCGCGGGGTTGCGGCGGTGGCCACGCTGCACAGCTTCCGGTACTCGTGCATCGCGGCGACTCTGCGGCGCGACGGCCACCTCTGTGAGGACTGTGTCGGGAAGCGGTTGAAGTTCGCAGGAGTGCAGCACCGCTGCTACCACGACAGCGTGGCGGCCAGCGCGGCCCTCACGACATCACTGGTGCTGCACAAGGCGGCTGGCACGTTCCGGCACCGCGTGGACCGGTTCCTGCCTCTCACCCGGTTCGCCGGCGATGTCCTGGTACGCGACGGCGTCCCCGCCGAGCTGGTCACCGTGAAACCCAACTGCGTGCCCGAACCGGGGCCGGCCGTCCGTTACGACAGCCGCGGGGACTATGTCCTGTTCGCGGGCCGGCTGGTGGAGGAGAAGGGTGTCGAGACACTGCTGCGGGGCTGGCAGCACGCCGACACCGGCTCGACCCGGCTCCTGGTCGCCGGTGACGGCGCGCTGCGGACGGCGGTCGCCACAGCGGCCGCCACGGACCCGACGGTCGAGCCGCTCGGCTGGGTCGCGGCGGATCGACTCGAGCGCCTGCAGCGGAACGCGCTGATGACACTCGTGCCGTCGGAGTGGTACGAGGCCGGCCCCCCGCTCGTAATGCTGCACGCGCTGGCCGCGGGCACTCCGGTGGTCGCCAGCGACCTGGACAACATCAGCGCCACCCTGCGGGAGGCAGGCGCCGGTCTGGCGTTTCGAACCGGCGACCCCGCCTCGCTGGCCCAGGCGGTCGAGAGACTGCTGCGCGACGCGTCGCTCGCGAAGGCAAGCAGTCGTGCGGCGCGGTCCCTCTACGAGCGTGACCACACCGAGGCGGCCGCGCTGCGAACGCTCGAGTCGGTGTACCGGTCTGTGCTGGTCACCGCCCCCCACGACGGTGCCCGATGAGGGTGCTCCACGTGGTCGAGGTGTCCCACGGCGGCGTGGTGAGCCTCGTTCGAACGTTCGCCGCCCTGCAGGCCTCCGCGCAGCACGAGGTCCACGTCCTCGCTCCTTCGGAGGCGCCGAGGATGGACGCGGTGCACCACGCGTGGCGACCGGTACGCAGGTCACCGCGGCGGCTCCTCGCGGCGCGTCGGACCCTGCGGCGGGTGGTGCTCGAGGTCCGGCCGGACGTCGTCCACCTACACTCCTTCTTCCCGGGGTTGCTCGGTCGCACCGGCGGCACGGCAACGGCCGCGGTGGTGTACCAACCCCACAGCTGGGCGTTCCAGGCGGTCGGGTTCCGCCCGGCGGGGCGGTTGGCCGCGGTGTGGGAGTCGCTGGCGATGCGCCGCACGGACGTCCTGGTGACGAACTGCCGCGACGAGATCGACGAGGCTGCCCGTGTCGGGATATCCGCTGCGCACAGGGCGCGGGTGATCGGGACACCGGTCGACACCGAGCGCTACCGGCCGACGGCATCCGGGGATAGGTCACACCTGCGCGCGCAACTCGGCCTGGGCGCACGGTACGTGCTCGTCTGCGTCGGACGCCTGTCCCGCCAAAAGGGACAGGTGCGACTCGCGGAGGTCTGGGAGCATGAGCCTGTTCCCGAGACCTTGCTCGTGCTGGTCGGGCCCGGAGATCCCGAGCCGGTGCGACGGGCCGCGCCCACGACGTTCGGGCGGTCGCTGCTGCACGTAGGCGCCCAGGAGGACGTGCGCCCGTGGCTGTGGGCCGCCGACGTCTGTGTCCAGCCGTCGTTGTACGAGGGCCAGTCGGTGGCGATGGCCGAGGCTCTCGCATGCGGCGTACCGGTGGTCATCACGGCGGTCAACGGGGCCATGGAGGCGGTCGTCGGCCATCATGGAACGCCGGCCGGAGGCGTGGTCCCGGTCGGGGACTTCGCCGGCGTACTGGAGCAGGCTGCAGCGCTGCTCTCGGACCCACGGCACCGGGCAGCGGCCGCTGCCTCCGCGCGCAGCCGGGCGGAGGATATCTTCGCGCAGTCCCAGGTGCTGGCTCGCCTCGACGAGGCCTACCTACGCGCCCTCGAGGCCGCCTCGTCACACTGAACGACGAACAAGAAAGGCTGACCCGATGACCGAACGGCTCCCGGACTTCGTCGTGGCCGGGGCGGCCCGTGCCGGAAGTACGGCCGTGGTGGAGTCCCTGCGCGCACACCCGGACGTGTTCGTGACCCAGCCGAAGGAGCCCCACTACCTCGCCTACGGCGGGACGACGCCCGCCTTCACGGGCCCCGGTGACGACGTGACGATCAACCGGGTGACCGTCAGCGAGCGCGCCGAGTACGTCGGACTGTTCGAACCCGCACCGCCGGGGGCGGTGCTCGGCGAGGGCTCGGTGTCGACGCTGTACCGGCACGAAGTGGCTCTGCCGCGGCTGCGCGACTTGAACCCGGCGGCGCGGGTCGTGGTGATCCTGCGCGACCCGGTCGACCGCGCGTTCTCCAGCCATCAGTACCTCCGGAACCGGGGGTTCGAGCCGGAAGGTGACTTCCTGACAGCGCTCGAGCAGGAGCCCGCGCGACGGGACGCCGGTTGGCACCACCTCTGGCACTACATCGGCATGAGCAAGTACGCCGCAGGGGTTCGGCAGGCACTCGAGCTGTTCGGCGGCGACCAGGTCCTCGTCTGCTGGTACGACGACCTCGTGGCGCGCGAGCAGGAGACGCTCGACCGGATCCACGAGTTCGTCGGCGCCGACTCGCTCCGGCGGCCCGCGACCGAACTCTCGCGCGTCAATGCCTCGGGCAGCCCCAAGCGTGCCTGGGTCCAGCACGCCATGCACCGGTCAGGACGCTCACCATCGCTCAGGTGGGTCGTCAAACGTGCCGTACCGTTCACCGTGCGCGAGCGCATTCGCAACGCCAACCTGACGACGCAGGCCGCGTCGGCGGAGACCCGCGCCCTGCTGCGGCCCGTGTTCGACGACGACCTGGCCGCGCTCGAGCAGATGCTGCACCGGCCGCTGCCGGCGGCCTGGCGGGAGGTGGCGCCGTGACACGGCCGGCCCTGGTGGCCAAGCGGGTCGCGCCGACGTGGATGAAGGAGGCCTCCCGGCCGGCCTTCCGGAGCATCGGCCGGATGACCTGGCGCCTGCGCCCGCTGCCGGACTACCTCATCATCGGCACCAAGCGGGGTGGCACCCAGTCGATGTTCCAGTACCTCCAGCGGCATCCGAACGTGCTGCCGATGTGGCCGGGGGTCGAGAACGCGAAGAAGACGCACTTCTTCGATCGCAACCACCACCGTGGCGAGCCGTGGTACCGCGCGCACTTCCCCACTCGCCGCCAACGTCGCCGCACCGCGGGTACGACCGGTCCCAGGGCGCTGAGCGGCGAGGCCGCGCCCTACTACATGTTCCATCCTCTGGTGGCAGGACGGGTGGCCGAGATGCTGCCGGACATCAAGATCATCGTTCTCCTGCGCAACCCGGTCCGGCGAGCGTGGTCCCACTACCACGAGCGTGTGCACAACGGGGTGGAGCCGCTGTCGTTCCGGGAGGCGCTGGAGGCGGAACCCCACCGGCTCGCCGGCGAGGTGGAGCGCATCCTGGCCGACCCGCGGTACTACAGCAGATCGCACGACTTCTACAGCTACCTCGCACGTGGGCGGTACCTCGAGCACCTGAGACCCTGGTACGAGCACTTCGACCCGGCGCAGATCCACGTGATCCGCAGCGAGGACCTGTACGCCGACCCCGGCTCGACGCTGGTGGCAGCCCATCGGTTCCTGGACATCCCAGCGCACCCGCCCGCCCCGCACCGCTTCAACTACGTGCCCGCTGCGCATATGGACCCCGAGACCGAAGCATGGCTGCGCGACTACTACCGTCCGCACGTCGAGGCGCTCCAGGCGTTCCTCGGCCATGACTTCGGCTGGGACCTGTGAGGACTGGTCAGGCGCCCTGGTCCCCGCCCCAACGAGCGGCAACCTGGAGCGCGGCCGGGTAGAGGCGCGGGTTCCAACCCCCGCCCGCGGCGTTGAGTCGGCACGCTCGGGTGAACGTCTCCACGAGGAACAGCTCGGCGACCAGGTCCCGCTGGCACGTCGGCACCCCCAACGTCGCCAGCCCCGGCGTAGCGATGGACAGCGCGCGCACGGCCTCGGCGAGGTCCGCGCCCGGCTTGGACAAGCAGTCCTGGAAGTGCCAGTGCAGCAGGTCGAAGCCCAGCGGCGCGGAGGGCTCGCTGTACTCCCAGTCCCAAGCAGCGGGCTGCCCAGCAGCGCTGACCACATTCCAGCGAGTCCAGTCGCCGTGCCAGCGACCGAACCACAATGGCGCCTCCGACCGGGCGCAAAGGTCGTCGAGCCGCCGTGCGAGCAACGCCACCAGCTGCGGGGCGGCGACCCGAGCCCGGTGCAGCTCGCCGGTGATACGCGCTCGGAACGCCGAATCGCGCAGGGGCTCCTGCCGAAGGCCCTCGTTGCTGCTCGCCACGTCCAGCACCAGGCGGTGCATGTCTGGGGGAGGACCGGCCCAGCGCCGCAGCGGGGAGGGAAGCGGTGAGGTGACGAGGTAGCCCTTCTGGCCGAGGTCGCCGAAGGCGAGCACGTCCGGGACCCGCACATGCCTCAGGCGACCCCGAAGCTCCCGCAGGACCATGGCCTCGTTCGACACGACGTGCCGGGTGACCGGCGAGGCGGCCACCTTGGCGAAGCCGACGCTGCGACCTTTCCGGCTGAACAACCGGAGCACCGGCTTGGACGTCGGCCGCAGGCGGCGTACGGAGACCAGCGCAAGCAGACCCGGCTCCGCGAGCTGGTCCGCGAGGCCACTCAGCACCAGGTGGTCGGACCGGCGCGCGCGGGGAACATCTCTGGAGATACTCACGAACAGGCGCCGACGGCTCAGACGGGACGCCGCGACGATGCCTGTCGCGACGGTCAGCCGGACGGCCCCGTCGTGCCGCCCCGACCGCGGGACCCGGTAGGACGCCGCCGCCACGGCACGGGCGGCACCGGACGGAACGAGGTAGCGCGGACCGGTGGGACCGGTCACCACCGCGTAGGACTCCACGAGGGCGTGCGAGTCCGGCGGAGGAGTGGACGAGACGAGGACCGGAGAGTCGCTTTCGGGTCCCAGCCACAGGTCGTCCACGAGGCGCGCGAGATCCTCCTCCCGCGCCTGCTTCGAACCGGCCATGCCGCCCTCCCTCGTGCGTGCCACTCTGACGAGAAATCTTTTACCCTTCTTCGGGTAAGTTCCCCGGCCTTACGGCCGAACCTCTGGGTGACCGACGCGCTACGTAACGCGAGCGCTACCGCTGGTGTGGAGCCCCGATGTCCATTCTCTCTGCCGCAACCCTCCAGGGACGCGGCCCCCGCCGTGAACGCCGCCTGCGCCGGCTTCGCCGCCGCCGGAGACGCCTGCGGCTACGGGCGCGCCGGGCTCGGCTGCGGCGCCGGCGGGCTCGCCGGGAGCGCCGGGAACGGCGGGAACGGCGGGAGCAGCGCCAGATCCTGCAGGCCAACGCCAACACACTGCACCTGCTGAACCGGCTCACCTACGGCTGGACACCACAGCTGGATCGCCAGGCCTCCGACGCCGGTGGTGCACTTGCGTGGCTGGAGCGTCAGCTTGCCGCGGGCTCGGTGCCCGACTCCTTCGCCGCGGGCTTCGCCGCCTGGTTTCCCCGGCTGGACTGGACGACGGACAGGATCGTGGCCGAGCGCGAGCGCGACAACGGCATCGTCTGGGAGGTCATGGAGGACTTCAACCGCTGGACGCTGCTGCGCCGAGCGTACTCCAACCGCCAGGTGCTCGAGGTCATGACGGAGTTCTGGAGCAACCTTCTGCACGTGCCGGTCCCGGACAGCAAGTCCTGGCCCTTCCGGGTCGGCTACGACCGGACCATCCGAGCCCACGCCCTGGGCAGGTTCGACAGGATGCTGCACGCCGCCGTCACCCATCCGGCCATGCTGTGTTACCTGGACAACGCCAGATCCGTCGCCAGCAACCCCAACGAGAACCTCGGTCGTGAGCTGCTCGAGCTGCACACCGTCGGAAGGCTCGGCGGCTACGACGAGCAGGACGTCCGCGAGTCGACCATGATCTTGACCGGCTACCGCGTGGACGCGTGGAAGACGTGGGACGCGTACTACTCCACGCGCGACCACTACGTCGGTCGCGTCTCGGTGATGAACTTCGACGACGCCAACGCTTCCGCCGACGGCCGCGACCTGGTGCGCCGCTACACGAGGTACCTCGCCCATCATCCCGCGACCGCGCACAGGATCGCCCACCGGCTCTGCGTGCGCCTGGTCTCGGACACGCCACCGGCTCGGCTGGTCAACGACCTCAAGAACGTCTACCTGAGCTCTGGCACCGACATCAAGGCGGTGCTGCGCGCGCTCGTCCGCCACCCCGACTTCGCGGTTGGCGCCGCGGAGAAGGTGCGGACACCCACCGAGGACGTCGTCGCCACGCTGCGCGCGCTGCGCATCAGGCCCACGAAGCCGGAGCAGGACAGCGATCTGGCGCACTTCATCCTCCCACTCACCGCCGACATCGGTCAGCGGCCCTTCGACTGGGCCCGGCCCGACGGAACCCCGGACGCGAACGAGGCCTGGACCAGCGCGTCTCGGCTGCTGGGCAGCTGGAAGGTGCACGCGAACATCGGAGGCGGCTACTGGCCGCAGACAGGGGCCACCCGGCCCGCCCAGGGGGCCTGGCTGCCGGCCCTGCCCGCGCGCCTCGACACGGTGATCGACCACGTCGCTTACCAGATGACGGGTCGTCCGGCGAGTGCCCGGCTCGCCGAGGCGGCGGTCATCGCCTGCGGTTTCCCGGCAGACACCGAGATCACCCCCGGGCACCCGTTCCTCACCCGTGGCGTCGCGGACGTCATCACGACCGTGCTGGACTCCCCGGCACACATGAAGCGCTGACGGAGGCTGCTCGCATGACCGTGAACACGCAAGGCTCCCACGACGGGGCCTGTGACTGCGCCGACTTCCGCACCACACGGCGCACGCTGCTCAAGGGGGCCGCCGCGACCGTCGGGTTCACTCTCTTCGAGAGCACTCTGGGCGGCACGTTCCGGCAGGTGGCGATGGCCGCTGACGGCGCCTCGTCGAACATCCTCGTCGTGATCAGCCTGCGCGGTGGCGCCGACGGGCTGTCGATGGTGGTTCCGTACGGCGACCCCGCCTACCGGGCCGCGCGCCCGAAGATCGCCGTCCCCGAGGGGTCGTTGCTCGCCACCGACGGGATGTTCGGCCTGCACCCGGGCTTCGCGCCTTTGCTGCCCATGTGGCGTGCCGGGACATTCGGTGCGGCGCACGCGGTCGGGCTGCCGCAGCCGAACCGCAGCCACTTCGCTGCGATGGAGGAGATGGAGGACGCCGACCTCGGGTCACCGGAGCGTCGCGGGTGGCTGAACAGGCTGGTCGGGATGAACCCGACCCCCACACCGCTGCAGGGGCTCCAGCTCGGCCGGGCGACCGTGCCGACCTCGCTGTACGGTCCGGCGCCCGTGATCACCGCGAACTCTCTGCGCTCGCTGCGGCTGGTGGGCCCGGAGAACCCCGATCGGGCCGCCCGCAAGCGGCGCAGCCTCGGCCACACCTGGTCGGGGGAGGACGACGCGCTTGGCAGGGCCGCTCGCTCGACCCTGGCCACGGCCGACGGCCTCCAGGCTCTCGTCTCCTCACCGGGGGCACCGGCGAACGGAGCCGTGTACCCGGCAGACGACCTGGGTTCCTGCCTGGCCGACACGGCCCGGTTGATCCGCCACGGCGCCGGCATCGAGACGGTTGCGATCGACTACGGCAGCTGGGACCTGCACGTCAACCTCGGCACCGTGGACCGCGGGCCGATGGCCGACAACATCTCCAGGCTCGCGGAGTCCCTCAAGGCGTTCTTCGTCGACCTGGGTTCGTTGGCGGACCGGGTGACCGTCGTAACGGTCAGTGAGTTCGGCCGTCGCGTGGAAGAGAACGGCGCCGGCGGCCTCGACCACGGTTACGGCAACGCGATGCTCCTGCTCGGCGCAGGCATCGCCGGCGGCAAGGTGCACGCGCAGTGGCCGGGTCTCGGCCGCAGCAACCTCGTCAGCGGTGACCTGGCCGTGACGCGCGACTACCGCAGCGTACTCAGCGAAGTCCTGCGCCACCGGTTTCCGACGCGTGATCTCTCGAAGGTCTTCCCGAACTTCCGGCCGGAGCCCGTCGGCGTCACCACCGCCTGAGCATGACCCGGCTACCGCGGCGGGACGGTGGACCCGCGGGGGCCGACGCCTAGCAAGAACTGCGCCAGCCGGTCACCGACCACCTCGGCCGCGTACTCCTGCTCGAACCGGGCACGTGCCCGACGTCCGGCCTCCGCGCGACCGGCCTCGTCGTCGAGGACGTCGATGAGGACACGCGCGGCGGAGTCGGGCTCGCGGAGATCCCAGAGCCGTCCGGCACCGCCCTCCCCGACCACCTCGGGGACACCACCGACGTCCGGCGCCAGCACGGGAAGGCCCGCGCGGAACGCCTCGATGACGGCGAACGGACAGTTCTCCATGAAGGCGCTGTGCACGTATACGCGGTGCTCGCGCAGAAGGTGGTCGACGTCGAAGCGGGCCCCGGCGAACCACACCTGCTCGGCCACACCGAGCTCCCTCGCGAGACGGCTGAGCGAGTCCTTGGCCGGTCCGTCGCCTACCAGAGTGAGCGTGTACTTCCGGCCGGCGGTGCGGGCGGCGGCGAGGACGTGCAGGAGGAAGCGGTGGTTCTTGCGCTCGAACAGGTTCCCCACGCTGATGCAGTCCCGTCGCGGACTCTCGGGGCCCCCCTCCAGGGTGGCCGGCCCCAGGAAGTTGGGGACGATCGCGGAGGGGACGTTCCTCGCCGCTGGGACGTCGGCCTCGACGCGCCGTCGCATGAAGTCCGACACGTACACCACGCCGTCCAACCTGGCGACGACGGAGGCCTCCAAGTCGCGAATCGCCCGGTCCGTCCGCCCACCCGGTTCGATGAGGCCGCGGTCGACCAGCTCCTGCGCCTGCGACTCGTTGTAGTGGACCGCCATGACGACGGGAGTGTCCCGGGAGCCGCGAGCCGCGAGCGCGGCATGCGCGGATCGAGGATCCTGCGCGTAGACGAGACCTGGCGGCCTGCGCGCGAACTCGCGGCGCAGTGCCGCCTCCAGGAGATGGCGGTGCCAGTAGCGATCCATGCGCACCCCCGCCTCCAGGCCGGCACGCCGCAGCGCCCGGCCCGGGAGGAGCAGGACCGGTCCGATGACCGGGATCCCGGACCCGGGGTGAACCACTCGGACGGGGGAGCCCCGACGCTCGAGCATGTCGGTCGCCTGGGCCACGTGCGTCTGGACACCGACGGTGCCCCGGCGCGGGAGCATGGTCGCCACGAGGATTTCCCGGCGGCGCCGGGCGCGGCCGGCCCGGAGGCGCGCGAGACCCCGCGGCCCATCAGTGACCATGCGTCTTCCTCGTTGGCAGCGGGCGCTCGTACTCGACCGTCACAATAGCGGTAACGCGAGATGCCAGAGTTATCGGTTCAGGCGGTGCACTCGAGAGGGAACGGGGGCAGGTGTGCTACGGATCGCGCTCTACACGCACCACGCCCTCTTCGAGCCGGCGCTCTCCCTGGTCGACGCGCTCGCGCCCCACGCCGAGGTGCACCTGCTGCTGGAGGTTCCGCCGCGCGAGTGGCGGACCGCGAGCTTCGAGGCCGCTCCGGGGCCCGTGCCGACAGGTCTCGTGGATGCCGATCCGCTGCTCTCGCCCTTCTACCCCGCCCCGGTCCGCGCGATGTGGCGCAAGGCTGCGAGCTTCCACCTGGTGTCACACGGTGAGCGTCGTAGCCGTGACCCTCGTTCCCTGCGCGTGACACTGCAGGTCTTGCGGTGGCTGCGAAGGCTCCGGCCCGACGTGCTGCACGTCGACGACGTCGACGTGTCTCCGCGACTGGCCCTCGGCCTCGCACTGACGTCACCTCCCTACCCCGTCCTTCTCGGCTGCCATGACCCGGAGCCGCACTCCGGCGAGCGGCGGTGGGCGATGAAGCGCCTGACCCGCGCGCTGGCCTTCCCGGCGGCCGCCGCCGTGCTGGTGCACCACCGCTCCGGCAAGGAAGCGCTCCTGCGACGGCATCCTCGTCTACGCCTGCCTGTGCACGTCGTGCGGCTCGCGGCCTACACGTTCATACGCGGGCTGGAGCCGAACCACGAGCAACCCGTCGACGCCGCTCCCACCGTTCTCCTCTTCGGGCGCATCACGCCGTACAAGGGCCTGGAGGACCTGTTCCGGGTGGCGCCATCGGTCGCGGTCGAAGTGCCCGGCGTGCGCTTCGTCGTGGCCGGCAGGCCGGTCGCCGGCTACACACCGCCGGCCCCACCCGAGGTCGGCCCCGGCGCCACCGTGGAGTGCCGTTACGACTACATCCCGAACACGGAGATCGGGAAGCTGTTCCGCGGCGCCTCGGTGACCGTCTGCCCGTACACCGACGCGTCCCAGAGCGGAGTCGTCCTGACGGCGTTCGCGTTCGGCTGCCCGGTCGTGGTCACCGACGTCGGCGGCCTCGCCGAGTATGTCGAGCACGGGAGGACCGGCCTCGTCGTCGCCCCCGGAGACCACGAGGAGCTTGCCGCTGTGCTGGTCCGTTGTCTTCGAGACCACGACCTCGCGGCGCGGATGCGGGCGGGCGTCGCAGCCGCGACGGCCGGGGACCTCGGGTGGGCGCGGGCCGCCGCAGAGATGGTCACCGTGTACCACGCCGTACTAGACGACGCTCGGGGGCGCCGTGTTCGTCGAGCCCGGAACCGGTGACCGCAGGCGCCAGCCGTACCGCAGGCCGCTCAGCGCCCCCGACAGCATGAGCCGCTCCTCGGTCATCCGCCACCGGTCCCGGCGACGCACCGCGCGGACGGCGATCTTCGACCGGTCGAACAGCCAGCGTGTCAGCACCAGCGCGACCAGCGGGTCCGAGCGCAGCCACAGCCCGGCGAACACGCCCATGCCGAAGCCGTAGCTGCGCCGGGACGCCAGCCTCCGTCGCGCATCGACCCGGTCGTGGTACACCACGACCGCGGGCTCGAAAGCCAGCGCCGCTCCGGCCCGAAGCAGCCGGTGCACGACCTCTAGGTCCTCCCCCGCCAAGCCCGGGGTGCCGGCCCCGAGCCGCTCGTCGTAGCCACCCGCACCCCGCAGGACATCGGCCCGCAGGACCATGTTGCCGCCCGTGCCCACACGCCACGGCAGTGTCCGGCCGCGGTAGACCGCCGGCGTGGTCGACAGCCGGAGCGACAGGGTGTGCGTGTCCGGCGTTGCCCGGCCCAGCGGAAGTACGCGCCCGCCCACGCCGTCGGGGTCGTCCGCAGCCTCCAGCCGGGCGACTGCAGCGCGCAGCCAGCCCCTGTCGGGCACGCAATCGTCGTCGGTGAAGGCCACCCAGGGCGCCGCCGCGTGCCGCAGCCCGAGGTTGCGCGCCGCCGAGAGACCACGCAGCTCGCTGCGCACGTGCCGCACCGGAACCTCCGGCGTCGTGCGGTCACGCAGCACCTCCGCAGTTGCCTCGGCTCCTCCCTGGTCGACGACCAGCACCTCGGCGGGGAACACCTCCGCGTCCAGCACTGCGTCCAGGCAGCGTGCGAGAAGTTCGGGCCGCTCCACAGTCGGCACGACGACAGAGACCGGGACCTGGTTCACCACGAGGTGCTCCACGCCGGCACCGGCTCTCCCCGCGCCAGCACCGACTGCAGCAGCGCCGCGTAGACATTGTCGTCCTGGACCGGGTCACCACCGCTGTCGCTGATGCGTTCGACACGGTCCAGCGCCTGCTGGCCCAGCATGGCGGCGAGCAGGACGGGCACCAGATGCGGGGCGACGCCCAGGGCGTCGCAGTACCGGCGCACCTGCCGCTGTGCGCGTTCCGCCGGCTCGTTCCCAGTGATCGCGAACACCTCGTCGAAGACACGCTGCGGTGCCGACCCGAACGGCACGCCGCCGGGCCAGCTCCAGTGAAGCAGCAGGTACAGCAGGTCGCACAGGGCCGGACCGACCCGAGCGGCCTCCCAGTCCACGACGGAGTGACGGAAGCCGTCCCAGCGCATGTTGCGCGGCGTGAGGTCGCAGTGCTGCCAGACGAGGGGCACCGTGGCGGGCGGTGCAGTCTCAGGGAGGAGCAGGCGCTGTACCCGGCTGCGGGCGAGCCCGTGAAGTCCCATGACGTCGAGCAGTCGCTCGTCTAGGAGTGCTGCATCGGCACTGGACAGGTCGACCTCCCCCGCGCGGGTAGCCCTGTGCAGGTCGATGAGCCACCCGACAGCGCGGTGCAGCCGGGCGGTGTCGTCGTGTCCGTCCGCTCGGCTGCCGAAGGCCAGGGGACGGCCGGGCACGAACGTCTCGGTGCCCACTGCCAGCCCCGCCCAGTACCTCACGCCCAACGACCTCGGCACGGTTGCGGCGAGGTCGTCCCCCTGAAGGAGGTCTCCGAGGGTGGCCAAGGTTCGGTGCTCCCGTTCGGTGGCATAGTTGTGCTCTGGCTTTCTTGGCACCTTGACGACAAGGGAGGGTTGTTCTCCCTGTGGGTCGAATACGAGAAAGACCACCCGGCTCCACGCGCCCTCGCCACGAGCCAGCACGATGGAAGGCCTTGGCTGGTCCTGGTCCGTGAGAACGACTGCCGGTGTCAACGCTGCGGACCCAGCAGGGTGTTGTGAAGACGTGCGCGCCACACCGACGACGGCGTACCGACCGGCCAGGAGGGCGAGATGTCGTCCGTCGCCGCGCATCAGCAGGCGCAGCACGGTGCGCACCATCCGACGAGCCGGACGGCGGTCGCCCATCGCCTCCTCGACGAACCAGGGCCCCGGAGCAGCGAAGTCCACCGGCACGAACAGGGTGTCCTTGCCGGCCTGACGCCGTCTCCAGTACACCGCGGTGTCGAAGCCGAGTGCCTGCAGCGCCTCGCGGTACCGCCGCGGTGACCAGCGGAGGGTACGCCGATCGAGGCGGTCGACGTGACAGTAGAGAACGCCTCCCGGGCGTACGGTCCTCGCAGCGCGGAGCACCGCGTCGGGACGCCCGCCCAGGGCGATGAGCGCATCGACCGGCCGATCGTCGTCCGACGTGGTGACGGTCTCTCGGGCGAGCCCGAGGCCGGCCACACGACCCGCCACGCAAGGGTCGCCGGCGAGCAGCCGCAGCACACCGAATGGCCGCCCGTCGCCAGGTGGCAGCAGGAAGCGCCAGTCCAGCGACCGGTCATGGCCGAGCGCGCCGGGGATAGCCGAGCCGGCTCTGCGCCAGCTCCACCGTCGCGTCAGCCCACGTCGCACACATCCACCTAAGCAAGCATCCAGTGCAGGCCGGATCGCTACACTCGGCGAATGGTACACACGGGGGCGGTCGGCCACGGCGCCGTGCGCAGGCTCAGGAGACTCGCCGGCGGTGTTCCCATCCTGATGTACCACCTCGTGTCCGACCGCGCCCCGGCGACCTTTCACAGCTACACCGTCTCCCCAGCCGCCTTCCGTCGGCAGATCGCCACGATCACCAGAATGGGTTTCCGCTCGGTCACGATGGACGACCTCGCCACGGCGCGGGCAGGTGGTAGCCGCCTCCCGCGACGGCCCGTGGTGATCACGTTCGACGACGGCTTCCGTGACTGTCTGAGGTACGCCGCCCCGGTCCTGCACGACGCCGGCCTCACCGCCACGATGTACGTCGTCGCAGGACTTCTCGGCGACACCAGCCGTTGGATGGCCGCACAAGGTGTCGACCTTCCCCTGCTGACGCGTACGGAGCTGATGGACCTCGAGCAGGCCGGCGTCCGGTGCGAGTCACACGCACTGACCCACCCGCGACTGGCGAGTCTGAGCACATCGAAGGTCTCCCATGAGCTGACCGCATCGCGCCGTGTCCTCGAGGACGCCCTCGGCAGGCCCGTCCGCCATCTGGCGTACCCACACGGTTCGCAGGACGCGCGGGTCCGGGCGGCGGCGCGCGAGGCCGGGTATGTCTCTGCTTGCACGACACGACCCGGAAAGGCGCTGCCCGAGGACGACGACTTCGCGCTGCCTCGGGCCAAGGTCGACGGCCGGGACGGTACGACAGACTTCGTCTCCAGACTGCTGACGTCCAAGGAAGCCGGATATGCAATGCGCCGGCTCACCGGGCGGACCCGGAAGGAGGACGGACCAGTTGAGCCGTCACAGCTCGGCGCCGGGGGACCAGATGCGACAGCGCCTTAGGAAGCCCTACCAACTTGTCCGGCAACGGCTGGGGCGCCGGGGCGGCACGCGCGCGGCGCGCATAGTGCGCCCGGCGCCGCGAGGGCTGCTGCTACGGCGCGGCCCGGTCAGCCGCAACTGGGGCTTCGACCGTGGCACCCCCATCGACCGACACTTCATCGAACGGTTCCTCGACGAGAGCCGCGACGCCATCCACGGACGGGTCCTCGAGGTCAAGGACGACGCCTACACGCGACGGTACGGCGAGGGTGTCACCTCCGCGGAGGTGCTCGACGTCGACACGGACAACGAGCAGGCGACGGTGGTCGCCGACCTCACCGACGCCAAGGCGATCCCCGACGACAGCTACGACTGCGTCATCGTGACGCAGGTGCTGCACCTCATCTTCGACTTCCACGCGGCGATCCGCGAGTGCCGGCGGATACTCAGGCCCGGGGGGACACTGCTGTGCACAGTGCCCGCGCTGAGCAGGTGCAGCCGGGAGCTACTGAACAGCGACTACTGGCGGATGACGCCGAGCGGTGCCTCCCGAGTCTTCGGTGATGTGTTCGGTCCCGGGAACGTCCACGTGGAGGGCCACGGCAGTGCGGTGCTCTCAGCAGCCTTCCTCATGGGCGTCGCCGCCGAGGAGGTGGGGGCACGGACTCTGCAGCAGCACGACCCGCTCTTCCCCCTGGTGGTGACCGTCCGGGCCACCAAGACGACGTGATGAGCACATCGGCCGCAGACCAGACCGTGCACTCGGGCTCGTCGGTCCTGATCTGTTCGCGCAACCGGCCCGACCTGCTGCGCGACGCCGTGAGCAGCGTGCTGTCGATGCGCACGCTTCCGGAGGAGCTGGTGGTCGTCGACCAGAGCGACGAGCCGCACCCGGAGCTGTCCGCGGACCAGCCGCACGCGCAGGTTCGGCTGACGTACGTATGGTCACGCGACCGGGGCTTGAGCCGGGCGCGCAACGCGGGAGTTGCAGCGTCGTCCGGTGAGCTCATCGGATTTCTCGATGATGACGTCGTGGCCGACCCCGACTGGCTCGCGGTCGCCGTCGGCCGTCTGCGTGCAGCCGGTCCTCGGCACGTCGTCACGGGCCGGGTCGAACCAGGCCCGCCGGAGGTCCCAGGTGCGTGGGCGCCCTCCACGATCAGTGACCGCGCCGCGCGCTCCTACCGCGGTCGCCTCCGCAAGGACGTGCTGTACCCGCACAACATGGCGATGTTCCGCTCTGCGCTGGTCGAGGTAGGTGGCTTCGACGAGCGGCTGGGCACGGGCACGGCCTATGCCTCCGCCGAGGACAACGACTTCTGTTACCGGCTGCTGCGCGCCGGCTACGTCGTCGACTACTGCCCCGATGCCGTCGTCCTGCACCGCGCGTGGCGGCGCGAGGACCTGCTCGACGGACTGAAGTACGGCTACGGGCGGGGGCAGGGAGCCTTCTACGTCAAGTACGTCCAGCGACGGGACTGGTTCATGCTCCGCCGGTTCGCCTCTGACGCCGCCCGGCACTCCGCGCGGGCGTTGCTCCGGGCGAGCAGGGGCGACACCTACCGTGCCCGCGCCGACCTCGCCTACACCCGTGGCCTGTTATCGGGCGCGGCCGGCTGGGCGCGCAAGGCACCGTGACCGGGCCAGCGCGGCGCTCCGCCCGGATCCTCCGCAACACGGTCAGCAACTCGCTCGGCCGCGCGGTCTCCGTCGCCACGACGTTCTTCCTCACTCCCTTCATCCTGCACTCCCTGGGAGAGACGGCGTTCGGCCTGTGGGTACTGGCCCAGGTGGTCGTGAGCTACGGGTCACTGCTCGACCTCGGCATGGGGTCGGCGATCATCAAGTACGTCGCCGAGGTCCACGCCAAGCAGGACTCGGCGGGTGCACACCGTCTTCTCGCCACGGCCACCCGCCTCTACCTGGCCCTGGCCGTGGTGGCGCTGGCCATCGGTCTCACCGTGGCGACCCAGGCCTACCGAGTGGTCGACCTGTCACGGGGTGACGAGCGGTCGCTGACGGCCGTGCTCGCGATCGTTACCGTGGGCTTCTCGATCAACCTCGCCGCCACTCCCGCGACAGCCACGCTGCGTGGTCTGCAGCGCTACGACATCACCAACGTACTGACGGTCTCGAACGTCCTCGCCAACGCCGCCCTGACCATCCTCGTGCTGTCACGCGGCGGCGACGTGGTGGCAATGGTGGCGGTGACCGTGCCGGTCGCGCTGGTCACCCAGGTCGTCGCCATCACGGTGGTGCGCCGGCTTCACCCGGCGTTCGCCCTGCGGTGGTCCCCCGGCTCGCGAGCCACCGCGCGCAGGCTGACAACGTTCGGGTTGACGCTCACGGTCGGACAGCTTGCCCTGCTGCTGCAGAAGAAGAGCAGCGAGATCATCGTGGGGACCATGCTCGCGGTCTCGGCGGTGACGCCGTACGCCCTGGCCCAGCGCCTCAGCGAGCTCCCGCATGTCATCAGCGACCAGTTCATCAAGGTGCTGCTGCCGGTCGCCAGCGAGCTGAACGCCTCCGGCGACTCGGCGCCGCTGCGGCAGCTGTACTTGGTGTCCACCCGGATCACGCTCGCGCTGATGCTGCCACTCGCTCTGTGCGCCGCCGTGCTCGCGGGTGACCTGCTCGAGCTCTGGGTCGGGGCCGAGTACCGGGACAACGCCGCCCTGGTGGTGGTCCTCGTGCTGGCGAGCGTGGCCCTCACCAGCCAGTGGCCGGCCGGCTCGGTACTTCAGGGCATGGACCGGTTCGGTCCGGTGGCCGTCGCCGCGCTCGTGTCCGGGGTGGCCAACGTCATCCTGACGATTGCGCTGGTGGGCCCGTACGGCCTCATGGGCGTCGCCCTGGGCACATTGGTGCCCACCGTCGCCGAAGCGTTCCTGTTCGTGCTCCCGTTCACCTTGCGAGCCTTACACGTGCCGTTCCGCCAGCTGGTCACGCACGTGGCGGCTCCCGTGCTCCTGCCGGTGGCGCCGTGCGTGTTGGTCCTGTTGCTGACACAGCGCCTGGTCCCTGGACCGACGTGGCTGGGAGTGATCGCCTCCGGCCTGCTGGCCGTCGCCGTATACCAGGCGGTGTACCTGCTGATGCCCATAGCGTCGCAGGAGCGCGCCCTCGTGACCCGCCGGCTGCGCGCGCACACCCGGCGAGGGCGGTGACCACGCTCAGGCCTGCGTGAATTCCGGTATGTCCGGCCAACCCGTCTACACTGCGAGGTGAACCGAGGCCGGGGGTGTCGACACGTGGATCTGCGAGCCCCAGCCCTGCTCGCGACAGGACTGGGAGTCGCTGCCGGTGCGGGCGGCGGTGCTGCGGTCGCCGTCGCCCCGGCCCGTCCCGTGCTCCTGCTGACGGCGCTCGCGGGCTACGGACTGCTGCTCGCCGTAGCCGCCGTGTCCCACGATCCCCGGCGCGCTGCGGTCCTCGCCATCGCCGCCGTCGCGGCGACCTTCAGCTGGTCCGGGGTACCGGTGGTCAGCGGGCTCTCGCTCGCCGAGGTGGCGCCGCTGGCATGCCTTCCGTTCGCCGTGGTCGGCACGACACG
This sequence comes from Nocardioidaceae bacterium, assembly GCA_036259355.1. GTDB lineage: Bacteria > Actinomycetota > Actinomycetes > Propionibacteriales > Nocardioidaceae > JALZDI01. The sequence goes on along the minus strand of DATABY010000087.1, from coordinate 23,565 downwards.
AACCTCCGAACCCCGGACGCCGCTGCAGACGGCCGTCCTGGCGGCCCCGCCGTTGGTCACCCTGGGTGGGATTCTGGCCGGCACGACGCACGGCGCCAGCCTGGCTCCGGTGGTCACCTTCGCGCTGGCCGCCGTGACGCTCGTGACGACGATGTACCTCTTGCGGCCGGATCGGCGCGAGCTGGACGTCCTGCTGCTGGGGCTGATCGCCGGAATCGTCCTCTCCACGCTCGTCGGCCTCGTCCTGCTACGGGAGGGCAGCGGACGTGCGACCGGCCTGACCATCCACCCCAACCAGTACTCCATGGCCGCCGTCATGGCCGTCCCACTCACGTGGCACCTCGTCCGCGATGGCTTCCTCGGGCGACTGACCGGCGTCCTCGGCGTCCTCGTGCTCCTGGCTGGCATCCTCGAGTCCGGCTCTCGCTCCGGACTTCTCGCCCTGGCCGTCGTGCTCTTCGTGTGGGGCTACCGGGAGCTGGGCTTCTTCGTCACCGGCTCCGTCGCCGTCGTCTTCGCCGCGATCGTCGCCACGGCGGGAAGCCTGCTCCCCGGCGCCGATGCCCCCGCCGTCCGACGGCTCACCGACCCGACCGCGACGGAGCAGTCCGACCAAGGTCGCCTGGAGCTGTTCGAGTCGGAGCTGCGGGCGATCCTCGACGGCAACTACATCCTGGGCACGGGCTTCGTCGAGGAGCGCCTACCGCACAACATCCTGCTCCTTCTCTGGGGCGGGTTCGGACTGCTCGGGCTGGTGTTGTTCCTCTGGCTGCTGTCGGTGGTGGTGGGTCCCGCACTGCGGCGGAACTCGAGCCCGGTCGCCGCCTTTCTCGGGCTGGGCTCGCTCGGCTTCGCCGCCGCGGTCTCCTTCAACAACCTCGTGGGCGCGAGCTTCTTCTGGTTCGTCGCCGCCATCTCCTGCTTCCGTGTCGGGGCGGCTCCGCCTGCTGTGCAAGGTGGCCCGGAGGCGGGGTCGGCTGAGCATGCCCGGCACCTGCTCGACCTGACACCACACGCCCGTGCGCGCGGAGGGATGCCGTCCAGCGCTCTCCGTCAGTCGGAAAGGCTCTGATGCCCGTGCAGTACCCGACCGTCTACGGCACACGACCCCGGACCACGGACCTGCGCGGCCTCCTGCGGATCGCCCGCCGACGCTGGGTGACGATCCTGCTCGTCCTGCTGGCAACCGTGGGAGCCGCAGTCGTCGTCACGCTCCGGACCTCCCCGACGTACCAGTCCGAGGTCCGCCTTTTCGCGTCGACACCGATCACCGACAGCACGCAGGCCTACCAGGGTGGGCTCTTCTCGGAGCAGCGGGTCGCGTCGTACGCCGACCTGATCGACTCACGCCCCGTCATCACCGAGGTACAGCAGCTGCTGGGTCGGACATCGGCAGGCTCATCCCTGAGCGACAGCCTCTCCGCTGAGGCGGTTCCCGGAACAGTCATCATGACCATGACAGCGGAGGGCGGAACGCCCGCGGAGGCTCAGCGCATCGCGAACACGACCGCCAGGGTGTTCATCGACTTCGTCAACGAGCTCGAGGATCCTGCTTCGCCAACGGCCTCGGCCCCCGTGCGGCTGGCCCTGGTGGATCCGGCGAGCAGACCGTCGGCGCCCGTGTCACCGCAGCCGCTGCGCGACATTCCCATCGCCGTGGTCCTGGGACTCATCCTGGGACTGGGGGCGGCACTTGTCCGGGACCTGCTCGACAACACCGTGACGACCGGTGCGCAGATCCAGGCGTTGACCGGAGCCCCGCTGGTGGGGTCCATCCCGCACGTCGGGGCAGCGGCCAGGGACCCGTTGGTGAAGGACGACGACAGTCACAGCGTCAGAGCCGAGGCCTTCCGCATCGTGCGCACCAACCTGCGTTACATCGGCGTGGGCAACCGTGCACGGGTCTTCGTCGTCACGAGCTCGGTGCCGGGTGAGGCAAAGACCACGACGGCGCTGAACCTCGCGATCATGATGGCGCGGGCAGGTCAGCGTGTCGCCCTGGTCGAGGGGGATCTTCGCCGCCCGCGCGTGAACCAGTACCTCGGCCTCGAGCCGAGCGTCGGACTGACCACCGTGCTCGTCGGCAGTCTCGACCTCGCGCAGGCCACACAGCAGCCCTTCCCCGACCTGTCCCTGCACGTGCTCACGAGCGGGAACATCCCGCCGAACCCGGCGGAGCTGCTGCAGTCGGACGAGATGGCGGCCGTTCTGACCAAGCTGCGCGAGGACTTCGAGATGGTCATCATCGACGCGCCGCCCCTCATCCCCGTCACCGACTCCGCTCTCCTCGCAGCGATGGGCGACGCGACGGTAGTGGTCGTGCGGCACGGGAAGACCACGACCGAGCAGCTGCGCCACTCGGCGCAACGACTCGAGAACGTCGACGCTCGACTGGGCGGGGCGATCCTCACCATGGTGCCGCAGAGCCGGAGCAAGGGATACGGCTACGCGGGCTACCCCAGCTACGAGAGCAGCAGCGACGAGGTGCAAGCTCGCGTGTGACGGCGACCGCAGCAGGCACCGCCCCGTCGCTACGACACCACCCGTACTAGTCCGGTGAGCGTCCGGCTGATGTTGCGGGCACACGAGTCGATCGTGCGTGCTGCCGCGCGGTGGGCCGCCCGCCCACCCTCGATGGGATCACGGATGTCAGGCTCGCGGAGACGGAGGAGCCCGCGCGACCGAGCAGCGACGGCGATCAGGTCCTCGACCGACGAGACGTCCGGGCCGTACTGCATGGCCGCGTCGAAGTCGCGCAGGGTGAACGCCCGGGGGTGCGCCCATGCGTGGTCGGTGAGCAGGAGGGACTTCTGCCGTCGCGTCGCGGTGAGGATCAGATCCGCCTGCTGCACCATGTCCACGCCGAGTTGCCTGGCTTGAAAACCGCTGGAGTCACCACCGAGCGCGATGAGCTCCCTCTCCGAGAACGGATGCATCGGGTGACCGGCCATTGCCGTCAGACCGGCGCTCACCACGTGGAACTGCTCGGCGACGTCCCTTCCGTGCGTGCGCAGGTGTGCCAGCAGAAGGCGTTCGGCCAGCGGCGAACGACACACGTTGGCGGTACAGACCATCAGGATCTGGATGCGGTCCATGCCTGCCCTCCCGTCCGGCTCACGGCAGCAGCACGAGGCCGTTCGAGCTCCAGTTCCTGCCGTCGACGGTCGGCCCGCTCAGCACCTGGACGGCGCCGGTCGGCGCGCCGCGCTGCCAGTCGACCCGGTTCAGGTTGCCGTCGGTGCTGGCGAAGTACAGCTGGGCGCCGGCGAGGAAGCCACCCGTGGCCTGGCTCCACGCGAAGGTCGTCCCCACTGCCTCGAAGCGCTGCGCGCCGACTGTCTGGCTGCGGTGCTCGAAGTACCGGTAGAAGAGACGGTTCTGGGTCCGCAGGGTGTAGTAGAGACGGGCGTTGGACGGGTCGAACCACATGCTTCGGACGTTGGGGAGCTCGTTCGCGAATGTCGTCAGACCGTGCAGGTTCACCGTTCTGGGCGGGTGGACCACGTTGCCGTTGAAGTAGCGGCGCTGGAGGGTACCGTCGCCTCGGCCGTGGTACAGCCACCGGCCAATCATGAACGCTCCCCGGGCGTCGTCCCAGTTCTCCCCGCCGGTCGGCCCCGACTCGAACGGCGTCGACGACGTGCCGTCGAAGGTCGTGGTCGCGACGGGCCCCGTGGCGCTCGAGGAAGCGGTTCCGAGGAGGAAGAGCTGGCCCGGCAGCGTGCCGATGTTGTAGATGGCGGGCCTCGTCCCGCCGGCGGTCGGCATGAACGCGATCCTCTTGTGGATCTCCCCGCCGATGCGATCGGTGTCATTGCCCACCCACACGCCGGTGGGTACGGCGTCGAACCCGCGCACGCCCCAGCCTCGCTGGCGTTTCGGGTTCCATGCGAACGGCAGGCCGTTCAGCGGGTTCAGTGCGGCGATGCCCGGACGGCTGACGGCTCCAGGCCCGGCCGTGTCGCCCGCGAAGGGGTTGTTGAACCAGCGGAAGTGCCCGCCCACGTACACGGCCGTACCCGTCGCCTCCACCGCGGTGATGGTGTCACCGCCGCTGTAGTCGACCCACGTGGGTTGTTGGCCGGGACCTGAGGCCGCCAGCTCCCAGCGGGCAGCGGTGTCGCAGAGCGTTCCGGTACTCACGCCGCCCGAGTAGGCACCGGTGGTGACGACGGCGAAGTAGGTTCCGGTCGGGTCGATGTCCACGTCGGTCATGTACGTCGCGTACTTGAGATGGCAGGGCGTCGAGTACCTGGTCGTCTGCCATGAGTCGAGCCGGATCGAGGCACCCGAGGTGTCCAGAAGGGCGATCTGCGGGCGGCTCTGGCCGTTGACGTTGCGGAAGTTGCCGATGACGACCATGCGGTCGCCGGCCGGGGACAGGGCGGAGCTGGCGATCCGTAGAGCGCCGCCGTTCCATGCGTCGGAGAAGGTGAGGTCGGCTCGTCCGGTGTCCGCGCCCGTTCCTGCGTCGAGCACCGCCAACAGGCTCCTTGGCTGCCCCCCTGACCGCGTGAACTGGCCGGTGACGTACAGCAGCCCGTCGCGGAGGTCGACGTCTAGGATCCGGGAGTTGAATCCCGGGGAGCGGAAGCTCTGCAGCACGGCGCCGGTGTGGACGTCGACGCGGGCGACCCGCGAGGTGCCCGCCAGGCCGTTGACCTGAGTGAACAACCCCGCGATGTAGACGGACCGCCCGTCGCCGGCCGGTTCCACGTCGAAGACCGTGCTCCCGTTGGTCACCGGCGCGAAGGCCGTCACCTGCCCCGAGGGATCGAAGGCGAACGAGTCCGAGCGTGCGAACGACTGGCCGCTCACGGCCTCGGTGACCCGGGTGAAGTCACCGACAGCGACGGTGATGCCATCCACCGTGGCGGTCGCGAAGACCTTGCCGTCCTCGACGTGCGGCGTCCAGTCCTCCGGGTCGGCAGAGACCAACACGTCGTGCCGATGCAGACCCCCGTACGCCGGCATGACAGCGACCAGCAGCAGGCAGAACACTCCACCGACTCTCAACAGCAACTTGCGCCTCATGTGGCTATCTCCAGTCCGGGAGTCGGACGACATCGTGACGTGACAACGCGTGTTCGTTCCATTGATGCCGTGTCGGGCACCGTTCGTCCTCGTGTTGCCGCCGATTTTGCACAGGCTCCCCCATATGGGGTACGCCGTCCCGACGCGTGCGCGCGCCGGCACGTCCCGGGCCGGACGGGCGCGCCGAGGACTGCATCAGCTCACCCACCCGTTCCCCGCAGCACCGCGGCCACCGTCCGCACCACGATCTTCAGGTCCAGCCACAGCGACCAGTTCTCGATGTAGAGGTTGTCGAAGTGCGCCCGCTCGGGGATCGAGGTGTCGCCGCGTAGGCCCTCCACGGCGGCGAGGCCGGTCAGCCCGGGCAGGACACGCGACCGGTGCCCGTAGCGCGGGAACTCGCGGCGGAAGTCCTGGAAGTACTCCGGCCGCTCCGGGCGCGGACCGACCAGGCTCATGTCGCCGACCAGGACGTTGAACAGCTGCGGGATCTCGTCGAGGGAGTAGCGGCGGATGAAGGCACCGACCCGGCCGATGCGCCCGGGATCCGTCACCGTCCATGCCGACTCCTCGTTTCTGGAGGGCCCCCTCATCGAGCGGAACTTGCGGATGGTGAACGGGCGCCCGTCGAGGCCCACCCGCACCTGTCGGAAGAAGACACCCGGCCCGAGCTCGAGGCGTACGGCGAACGCGACCGCGGCGAGGACGGGCGCGAGCAGGAGCAGCCCCAGCGCCGCGTGCGTCACGTCGATACCGCGCTTGAGATACCCCGCGGCCCCCCCGAACGGACGTCGGTTGACGTTCTCGAGCGGGATGCCCCAGACCTGGTCACTGCCGCCGGCCATCCGGTGCATCTCGAAGAAGCGGGGAACGACGTGGATGTCCACGGGCAAGCCGTAGCAGTCGCGCAGCACCCCGACCAGGTTCTCGGAGGTGACCCCGCCGTACGCCACGATCACGTCGGAGACACCGTGGATGTGCACGAGGTCGACGAGGTCCTGAGGCTCTCCGAGCAACGGAGCGGGCGAGCCATCCAGCGCCACGGTGTCGAGGAACCCGACGATGCGCAGCCCCGTCTCCGGTCGGGCACCGATGCGCTCGGCCAGCGCAAGCGCCGAGGGGCCGGCTCCGATGATCACGGCCGGATGCACGAGCGCGCCGCCGGCACGCGCCCGTCGCAGCATCGGGTAGCCGACGAGGCGCCCCACGGCGGAAGCGACGAGGAGCACGCCGACCCCCTGCACGAGCCCCAGCCCGTGGTGCGTCGGCAGCAGCGTGACCAGGACGACGCCGCAGAGCACGCCGAGCGCCAGCTTGGGCAGGTCGTCCAGCAGCGAGAGCGTGAAGCGCTTGGCGTACAGACCGGACATCGCCCAGACCACCATGGCGATGCCCCACATCAGTGCCACGGACGGGGAGCGGGTTAGACCGAGCACAGCGGTCAGGACCAAGGCGTCCACGCCGAGCAGGAACACTGCCTCGCGAGTCCCGCTGCTCAGCACCGCGGGCCGGGCCCCACCCGGAAGGTGGCCATGCGCATCGTGCGCCCACGCGACGGTACTGCCGACGGTGCTCAAGGTGCCCCCACGTTCCCCCGGGCCCGGGTGCAGACCCGGGCAATCGCTACTAACGGTAAGGGACGCCCACGTCGATGGCGAGGCCCAAAGTGCAAAGAAAAGGTACGGTGCGAGAAACGTTTGCGCTGGTCAACGCGTTGTGTCGGGTCCGCGCCGCTGGGTGAGCGACCATCGCCAGACGTGGCCAAGCCCGTTACTCTCAGTAGCGGATTCGAGGTCGACACCAGGCAGAGACCGGCGTCGGCCGCTGCGCCGGCCCGCCGGCCGAGGGGGCACCCGCCCCATGTCGCCGGGATGCGGAATGATAGCGACGTGACGGCTGGTGCTGGATCAACCACGGTGCGCTACCGCGACCTGTTCCGTGACCGCGAGTTCAGCGGCATGTGGTTCGCTGACGTGCTGTCCATGGCCGGCAGCTACCTCGCCCGCCTGGCCGTCGCGGCCCTGGTCTACGGCCGCACGGGGTCCCCTGGACTGACCGCGACCGCGTTCGCGATCAGCTTCGCGCCGTACCTCTTCGCACCGGTGCTGGCCACCATCGCCGACCGCTTTCCGCGCAAGGAGCTGCTCGTCGCCACCGACGTGGTGCGCAGCCTGCTGATCCTGCTGCTGGTCATCCCCGGCATGCCGCTGCCCCTGCTGCTGGTGACGCTGTTCGCCATCGAGGTGTTCCAGATACCGTTCGGCGCCGCCCGGCTGGCCACGCTCGCCGACGTCCTCGACGACGACCGGTTCCCCGCCGGCAACGCGCTCGTCGCAGGAACCAGGCAGGCGCTGCAGGTCGGTGGCTTCGTCATCGGTGGGGCGGTGGTGGCCGCGACCAACCCGTACGTCGCGCTCATGATCAACTCGCTGACCTACGTGAGCTCCGCCGTACTGATCCTGCTCTTCGTCCAGCGCCGCCCGCAGCCGTGGGCCGAGGGCGGTGAGCGGCCGGCGATGTGGGCCGGCACCCGTGAGGGTCTGCGGTTCGTGGCCAGGACCCCGGGCATGCCGATCTGGTTCGCGCTGCTCGCGCTCGGCCCCGGCATCGTCATCGTCGCCGAGGGCCTGGCGGTTCCGTACGCCGACCAGCTCGAGGGCGGAACCCGGCTCGCCGGCGTCATCATGGCCACCGCACCGCTGGGCAACGTCGTGGGCCTGGCGCTGTTGGGGCGGCTGCCGCTGGAGCGTCAGCGGCGCCTCATCTTCCCCGGAGCGATCGGCTGTGGCCTGCTGGTCGGTCTCAGTGGCCTGGCCGGGCGGCTCACCGACTCCCCGTTCGCTGTCATCGTGCTGCTCACCGCGTCCGGCGTCAGCCTCGCCTACCTCGCCGCCATCCAGGCCCTGGTCGCCCGGATGATCCCCTCCGCCGCCCGCGGGCGCGTCTTCGGGCTCGGCAACGCCGTCATCCAGATCGCCCAGGGAGGTGCGGTGGCCCTGGCCGGAGCGCTGGCAGAGGGCACGGAGATCGCCGTCGTGCTGACGATCCTGGGGGCCGTCGCCGTCGTGCTCGGGCTACTGCTGGCGGTACCGGGCCGACGCGCGATCGCTCAGCCGTTGTAGAGGTTCTGCGCCTTGGCCAGCCCGTCGGTCAGCAGGCACTCCACCGCGTCGGCAGCGCGGTCGACGTGCGCGTCGAGATCGCGCCGCTCGCCCGCGGAGAAGTCCGACAGCACGTGGTCGGCCGTCGGGCGGCGGCCGGGCGGGCGTCCCACGCCGAAGCGCACCCGGTAGTAGTCGCCGGTTCCCAGGGACCGCCGCAGCGACCGCAGCCCGTTGTGACCGTTGTCGCCGCCGCCGAACTTGAGCCGCAGCTCACCGAGCGGGATGTCGAGCTCGTCGTGCACCGCGACCAGCCGCTCGACGGGGATCTTGTAGAACCCCAGCAGCGTCGAGACCGGACCCCCGGACTCGTTCATGTACGACCGCGCCCGTCCGAGCACCACCCGCGGAGCACCGGGTATGCCGCCCAGCCGCCCCTCGACGACCTGGGCGCGCCCGGAGCGGTGCGAGCGCCAGGGGCTCGCCGAGCCCGCCATCCGCTCGGCGAGCAGGTCGGCCACGAGGTAGCCGGCGTTGTGCCGGGTGCGGGAGTACGACGGCCCGGGGTTGCCCAGCCCGACGACGAGCCACGCGCCATCGGGGTCCGGCATCTGGCTCACTCCTGCGGGGAGCCCTCACCCTCGCCGGCCTGGCCGCCCTCGGGTGTCTCGCCCTCGGCGCCCTCGGCCGGCGCGGCGGCCTCGGCCTCCGCCTCGGCGTCGGACTCCTCGCGCTCGATGCCGACGTCGGCCTCGGCCTCGGCGAGCTCCTCTTCGAGCTGCTCGGCGGTCGGGGCGGCGGTGACGTGCACGATCAGCGTGTCGTCGTCGGCCTGCAGCGTGGAGCCGGCGGGGAGCTTGAGGTCCCTGGCCAGGATCTGGTCGCCGACCTCCAGGCCCTCCACGTTGAGCTCGATCGCCTCCGGAATGTGGGTGGCCTCGGCCTCCACCGACAGCGTCGCGTTCTCGGTGACGAGCAGCCCCTCCGAGACGACGTCGCCCTCGATGACGAGCGGGATGTCCACGACGACCTTCTCGCCGCGGCGGACGATCAGCAGGTCGACGTGCTCGATGAAGCCCTTGATCGGGTCGCGCTGCACCTGCTTGGGGATGCACAGGCGGTTCTCGCCCTGGACGTCGATCGACAGCAGGGCGTTGGCGTTCTTCAGCGCGAGCATCGTGTCGTGCCCGGGCAGCGCGATGTGGATCGGGTCGGTCCCGTGTCCGTACAGCACCGCGGGCACCTTGTCGTTGCGGCGGATCCGGCGGGCGGCGCCCTTGCCGAACTCCGTACGCGGCTCAGCCTGGATCTTGACCTCAGACACGGGGAAATCTCCTCAACACGAACGCTCGCGGGCCTTGCTCGGGTGCAGTGGTACAGCGGCGGCTTCGACCTGTCGGGGGCGCACACGACCGACCACCGCGTCGATCACGGAGCCGGTCACGACCGCTGGGGCAGCCGGTGCGCACGCTCCCTCGCCGAGGCAACCGTGGAAGTCTAGCGAGGGCCTGTGGCCCGTGGGAAATCGGGAGGGTTGCGTCCGCCGGAACGGGCGCGACAGCGCACGGTACGCCGGACGCAAACGGCGAGACTAGGCGCGGCCGTCGAACATGCTGGTGACCGAGCCGTCCTCGAACACCTCGCGGACGGCGCGCGCGATGAGCGGGGCGATCGACAGCATCGTCAGCTTGTCGAACCGACGCTCGTCGGGCACCGGCAGCGTGTTGGTCACGATCACCTCGCGGGCCTGGCCGTTCTTCAGCCGGTCGACGGCCGGCCCGGACAGGATCGCGTGGGTCGCCGCGATCACCACGTCGGAGGCGCCCTCGGCGAGCAGCGCGTCGGCGGCCTTGGTGATGGTGCCCCCGGTGTCGATCATGTCGTCGACCAGCACGCAGGTGCGGCCCTTCACCTCGCCCACCACGCGGTTGGCGACCGACTCGTTCGGCCGGTCGATGTCGCGGGTCTTGTGGATGAACGCCAGCGGCGCACCGCCCAGCCGACGAGACCACTGCTCGGCCACCTTGATCCGGCCCGCGTCGGGTGAGACCACCGTCAGCTGCTCGGTGCCGTACTTCTCCTCGACGTGCTGGGACAGGATCGGCAGCGCCATCAGGTGGTCCACCGGGCCGTCGAAGTAGCCCTGGATCTGGGCGGTGTGCAGGTCGACGGCCATCAGCCGGTCGGCGCCGGCGGTCTTGAAGAGATCGGCCATCAGCCGCGCCGAGATCGGCTCGCGGCCGCGGTGCTTCTTGTCCTGCCGGGCATAGCCGTAGAACGGCAGGATCACCGTGATGCGCTTGGCGGACGCCCGCTTGAGCGCGTCGATCATGATCAGGTGCTCCATGATCGACTGGTTGATGGGTGCGGTGTGGCTCTGGATCACGAACGCGTCGCAGCCGCGCACGGACTCCTCGTAGCGCACGTAGGTCTCGCCGTTGGCGAAGTCGTACGACGACGTGGGCACGAGCTCGGTGCCGAGCAGGTCGGTGACCTCGGTGGCGAGCTCGGGGAAGGCCCGGCCGGAGAAGACCATCAGGTTCTTCTCGGTGGTCTTCTGGATGCTGATCACTGCTGCTTCCCCTCGCTCGGGCCGCTCGGTGCCGAGGACTCGTCCTCAGTGTCTCGCGCCGGGGTGGCCGCGCCAACGCCGCCCGTCCCCGCCGCGCTGCTGGTCCGGGCGGCCTGGGCGGCCTGGGCGGCCTCGGCGGCCGCCGTTCCGGCCCGCTTGCGCTGCGTCCAGCCCTCGATGTTGCGCTGCGGCCCCGTGGAGACCGCGAGCGCCCCCGGTGGCACGTCGCGTCGTACGACGGTGCCGGCGCCACTGGCCGCGCCGTCGCCGATCTCCACCGGTGCCACGAACGTGTTGTTGGAACCGGTCTTGCAGTGCGCTCCCACCGTGCTGCGGTTCTTCTGCACCCCGTCGTAGTTGGCGAAGATGGTGCCGGCTCCGATGTTGCTGTGCTCGCCGATCTCGGCGTCTCCCACGTAGGACAGGTGCGGCACCTTCGCCGACTCCGCGATCGCGGCGTTCTTGGTCTCGACGAACGTGCCGATCTTGCCCTCAGCCCCCAGTGTGGTGCCGGGACGAAGGTAGGCGAACGGCCCCACCGTCGCCCCCTGTCCGACCACCGCGCCGGAGCCGTGGCAGCGCACGACGCTGGCGCCCGGGCCGACCACGACGTCGGTGAGCGTGCAGTCCGGGCCGACGGTCGCCCCGGTCGCGACCCGGCTGTGACCGTGCAGCTGCACGCCCGGGAGCAGCGTCACGTCGGGTTCGCAGGTGACCGTGTCGTCCAGCCACGTGCTCGCCGGGTCCACCACGGTGACGCCGGCGCGCATGTGTCGCTCCAGCGTCCGCCGGTTGAGCTCCGCGCCCAGCCGGCTCAGCTGCACGCGGTCGTTCACGCCCTCGGTCTGCCACACGTCGTCGGCACGGACCGCGCCGACGCGTCGTCCGTCGCCACGGGCGATCGCGGCCACGTCGGTGAGGTAGAGCTCGCCCTGCGCGTTGTCGGTGCGGATCCGGCCGAGTGCGTCGACCAGCACGGCGGCGTCGAACGCGTAGATGCCGGAGTTGATCTCCCGGATCGCCAGCTGCTCCTCGTCGGCGTCGCGCTGCTCCACGATCGCCGCGACCATGTCGCCGGCGTCGCCGGGCTCACGCACGACCCGGCCGTAGCCGGTGGGGTCCTGCACCACCGCGGTCAGCACCGACACGGCGTTGCCGGCGGCCGTGTGCCGGGCGACGAGGTCGGCCAGCGCCCCGGTGGTCAGCAACGGGACGTCGCCGTAGGTCACCAGCACGGTGCCCTCGAGCCCGGAGCCGGCCCTGTCCCCGGCGTCGGCCCTGTCCCCGGCATCGGCCAGCGCGGCGAGGGCGCACTGGACCGCGTGGCCGGTGCCGAGCTGCTCCTCCTGCACCGCCAAGGTGACGTCGGCGTCGAGGGACTCGATGTGGGGGACGACCTGCTCGCGGCCGTGCCCCACGACCGCGACCAGGGTCTGCGGGTCGAGCCCGCGGGCCGCGCCCAGCGCACGACCGATCAGGCTCTGCCCGCCGATCCGGTGCAGCACCTTCGGCACCCGCGACTTCATCCGGGTGCCACCGCCCGCGGCGAGGACGATGACGGCAGCCGGTCGGGTGTCGCTCACGCTGGCTCCTGGCTCTCTCGGACGACGGGCACGCTACTGGTCGCGTTCGCCCTTGCCCACTCGCTTCGCTCGCGCGCCGGGCTCACCGCTCCCACTCTGCTGGTCGCGTTCGCCCTTGCCCACTCGCTTCGCTCGCGCGCCGGGCTCACCGCTCCAGCTCCCCTGCCTGGCTTCGATCCAGGACTTCAGGCTTCAAAGGCCCGCGGGCTGCCAATTACCCCACAGGGGACGGAGGCACGAAGCGCACCTGCGGTCGGCAAGTCTGCCACCTGCCCGGATGGCCGGTCGCCGCCCCCTCGCCGCCGTTGGGAACCGCGCGAGATGGGTAAGAGCCACTGTGGGCGAGCCGACACGCCCGCGGGGTTCCTTACCTACGTCTCCGTAGGTTACGGTACCGTAAGTTGTCACCGATGCAGCACGCTCGAGGAACGAGAAGAATGACACCACCCACCGCCACCGCGACCCCGCCCACCGACGCGGGGCCGACCGCCACCGCCGAGGACGTCGCCCACCTGGGCACGCTCGGCTCCGACCACCAGTCACGCAAGGAGCAGGTGGCGCTCGCCCTGTTCATCGTGGTCCCGTTCCTGGCGATCGCGGCCGCGGTTCCCGTGGCCTGGGGCGGCTGGCTCGGCTGGACCGACGTGGCCATCGCGGTCACGATGTACTGGATCAGCGGGCACGGCGTCACCGTCGGTTTCCACCGCTACTTCACCCACAAGGCCTTCAAGCCCAACCGCCCGCTGAAGATCGCGCTGGCGATCGCGGGCTCGCTGGCCATCCAGGGTCCGGTCATCCGCTGGGTGGCCGACCACCGCAAGCACCACAAGTTCTCCGACCGCGACGGCGACCCGCACTCCCCCTGGCGCTACGGGCAGACGGTGCCGGCGCTGGCCAAGGGCCTCATGCACGCCCACCTGATGTGGCTGTTCGACCCCGAGCAGACGCCGCAGCGCAAGTACGCCCCCGACCTGCTCAAGGACCGCGACATCGTACGGGTCTCCCGGGCCTTCCCGCTGTGGGTCGCGGTCTCGCTGCTGCTGCCCGCGGTGCTCGGTGGCCTGCTCACCTGGTCGTGGGCCGGAGCGCTGACCGCGTTCTTCTGGGGCTCGCTGGTGCGCGTCGGGATGCTGCACCACGTGACCTGGTCGATCAACTCGATCTGCCACGCGGTCGGTGAGCGCCCGTTCAAGAGCCGCGACAAGTCCGGCAACGTGTGGTGGCTGGCGATCCCCTCGATGGGCGAGTCCTGGCACAACCTGCACCACGCCGACCCGACCTGCGCCCGTCACGGCGTGCTGCCGGGCCAGCTGGACACCTCCGCGCGGCTGATCTGGCTGTTCGAGAAGTTCGGCTGGGTTCACTCGGTGCGCTGGCCGGTGGCCGAGCGGATCGCCGCCAAGCGAGCCGACGCCGCGACGGAGTCCACGGCCAGGGCCGCCTGAGCCGGCCACTCCGGGCCCGGGACTGTAAAGATGATGGCGTGAGCTCGGGACCCAACCACCGCGCCAAGCGCGGGGCGCGCGCCCGGATGACCAGCGCGGAACGACGCGAGCAGCTGCTCGAGATCGCCCGGGGGCTGTTCGCCGAGCGGGGCTTCGACGCCACCTCGATCGAGGAGATCGCCGCCCGGGCGGAGGTGTCCAAGCCGGTCGTCTACGAGCATTTCGGCGGCAAGGAGGGCATCTACGCCGTCGTGGTCGACCGGGAGGTCCGCCAGCTGCTGGAGATGATGCGCGGCGCGCTGACCGCGGGTCACCCGCGCGAGCTGCTCGAGCAGGCTGCCTTCGCGCTGCTCGACTACATCGAGCAGTCCTCCGACGGGTTCCGCATCCTGGTGCGGGACTCGCCCCTCGGCTCGGCGTCCGGGTCGTTCGTCAGCATCATCAGCGACATCGCCTCGCGGGTGGAGCACATCCTGGCCAAGGAGTTCCACGACCGCGACTACGACGCCAAGAACGCCCCGATGTACGCGCAGATGCTGGTCGGCATGGTCGGCACCACGGGTCAGTGGTGGCTCGACGCCCGCAAGCCCGACAAGGTCGAGGTCGCCGCGCACCTGTGCAACCTCGCCTGGAACGGCCTGCACGGGCTCGAGAAGGACCCGGGTCTGGTCACCCGCGACTAGGGCGCGTGGGCGACGGCGAAGATCCGCCGGAACGGCAGCACGGTGCCGTGGTCGCGGGCGGGATAGGCGTCGCGCAGGGCCGCGGCGTACTCGCTCTCGAACTCCGCTCGCAGCTCCTCCGGCAGTGCCTGCAGCACCGGGCGCGCGCCGGTGCCCGACACCCAGCGCAGCACGGGGTCCCGCCCGCTGAGCACGTGCAGGTAGGTCGTCTCCCACACCTCGGCCCGGAGCCCGAGCCCGAGCAGATGCGCCAGATAGGACTCGGGTTCGTGGGAGTCGGGGCGGGCGACGTCGGCGGTGTAGGGCGCGAAACGCGGGTCGGCGGCGAGCTCGTGCAGCAGTCGGTGGCTGGGCGCGCCGAAGTTGCCCGGCACCTGGAACGCCAGCCAGCCACCCGGAGACAGCCACGCGGCGAGGTCGTCGAGCAGCGCCAGATGTCCGGGGATCCACTGCAGGGTCGCGTTGGAGACGAGCACGTCGACGCGACGTGACGGCACGAACACGCGCAGGTCGGCGACCTCGAACCCCAGCCGGTCGTCGGCGAGCGCGTCGGCCTGCGCGACCATGGCGGCCGAGGAGTCGACGCCGTGCACGTCCGCGTCCGGCCACCGGCGGCGCAGCGTGGCGGTCAGGTGCCCGGGCCCGCACCCCAGGTCCACGACGTACGACGGTGACTCGGCGCCGACACGGGCCAGCAGGTCGAAGAACGGGCGTGACCGCTCGTCCCCGAACGCGAGGTAGGCCTGCGGGTCCCATGCGTGTGCCACCGGTGGTGTGCTCACAGCGGGGGGCGACGGTCGGCCCACGGGCGCGCCTGCTCGAGCTGCGCGGACACCGCCACGACGTCGGCGTCGCGCCCTCGGCGGCCCACCAGCTGTACGGCGAGCGGCAGCCCGTCCGGCGCGATGCCGGCCGGGACCGACGCGGCCGGACGGCCGGAGTGGTTCCACAGCGCGGTGAAGCCGTAGACGCGGGACATGCCCAGCACGGTGCGGATCCCACCCCTGCGCGCCCAGCGCCCGACCTCCACCGGCGTCCGGTTCGTCACCGGGGTGAGCAGCACGTCGATGTCACGCAGCGCCGTGTCCAGCCGCCCGCCGTCCCGCTCCCCCGCCGCGCGGGCGCGCCGCGCGACGCGAGCCGGGACCATGCCGCCGATCCGGACCAGCTGGCGGGTGCGTCGTTCGAGACGCCGCGGCTCCTCCACCAGCCAGGCCGACTCGTGGATCGCCCGCAGGTAGCGCAGGGAGAACTCCTGCGCCGCCCGGTCCTGCGGCAGGTCGACCTCACGCACGTCGTGGCCGAGGTCGGCGAGCACCCGGGCGGTGTCGCGCACCGCCGCGGCCACCTCGGGGGCGACCCGCCCCCGGAGGCCGACACGCATCGGCGACGTACTCACGCCGACGACCAGCCGGCCGGGCGCACGCCCGACGCTGGGCGTCAGGGGCTCGGCGCCCGGCGACGCGACCAGGTCGACGTACCAGGCGGAGTCGGCCACCGAGCGGGCCAGCGCACCCTGCACACTCAGGCCGCCCCAGCCTCCCCCGCCGACGGTGCGCCCCGGCGAGGGCTTGAACCCGTACAACCCGCAGCAGGCGGCCGGGATCCGGATCGACCCGGCGCCGTCACTGGCCGAGGCGATGCCCACCAGGCCTGCGGCGACCGCGGCGGCGCTGCCGCCGGAGGAGCCGCCGGGGGTGCGACGCACGTCCCACGGGTTGCGCGTCACGCCGTACGACGCGCTCTCGGTGAAGCCGTAGATCGCCAGCTCCGGCAGGTGGGTCTTGCCGAGCACGATCGCGCCGGCCTCCCGCAGCAGCCGCACCACCGCCGAGTCGAGCACGGCCGGCCGCTCCGTGGCGGTGGTCCCGTAGCCGGTGACCCGGCCGACCACGCCCAGCTCGTCCTTGACCGCCACGGGCACGCCCAGCAGCGGCGAGAGGTCGCCCTGCATCACGCGCCGGTCGGCGTCGTCGGCAGCGGCCAGCGCTTGCTCGGCGTACACCTCCTTGAAGGCGTTCAGCCGCGGGTCGATCCGCTCGATCCGGGCCAGGCACGCCTCCACGACCTCGCGGGACGACACCTCGCGCCGGGCGATCATCCCCGCCTGCGCCGCGGCGCCGCTGTAGACGAGCTCGGCCTGGTCCATGCTTCACGACCCTATGCGAGGCGGCGGTCCAGCAGCTGACATGGCCGTTGCACGCGTGTGTAACTCCCGACTACATTAACGCGCCAAAGCGCCCGATTCCCGATCGAAGGGCTCCCGCCTCGGAGGTGGCCATGCCTGCGCAGTTCGCCGACAGGTTGCCCGATCTGAAGCGCGTTCGCGACGTGGCCGACAAGCTCACGACGCCGCTGCACCCCGACGACTACCTCTCGCTGCTCAACCCGCTGTGGTCGGCACGCGAGCTGCGCGGTCGGATCGAGAAGGTCGTACCCGAGACCGACGACGCCGCGACCCTGGTGATCCGCCCCGGGTGGGGCTGGAAGTTCGACTACCGGCCGGGCCAGTACGTCGGGATCGGCGTCGAGGTCGACGGACGGTTCCACTGGCGGTCGTACTCCCTGAGCTCGCCGCCACTGCGCGACCGCCGGCTCCTCACCATCACCGTCAAGGCGATGCCGGAGGGCTTCCTGTCCGCGCACCTCGTGCGGGGGCTGGAGCCCGGCACGATCGTGCGGCTGGCGCCGCCGCAGGGCGACTTCGTGCTGCCCGACCCGCCGCCCGGACGACTGCTGTTCGTGGTGGGCGGCAGCGGCATCACCCCGGTCATGGCGATGCTGCGCACGCTGCACCGCCGCGGCACCATGCCCGACGTCAAGCTGCTCTACTCCGCGCCCACGGCCGAGACGATGATCTTCCGCGACGAGCTGCAGGCGCTGCAGGACGCGCACGCGACGTTCGAGATGCACGAGCAGCACACGAAGGTGCACGGCATGCTCGACCTGCAGGAGGTCGACGTGCTCTGCCCGGACTGGCGCGAGCGGCAGACCTGGGCGTGCGGGCCGCCGGGCATGCTCGACGCCGCCACCGAGTACTGGCGCGCAGGCGGCGTCGAGGACCGGCTGCACCTCGAACGGTTCTCGGTCGAGCTCACCGGGTCCGGCGGCGACGGCGGGCACGTCACCTTCGCCGACTCCGGCAAGGAGACCGACGCCGACGGAGCCACCACGTTGCTGGAGGCCGGCGAGGAGGTCGGGATCGCGATGCCCTTCGGCTGCCGGATGGGTATCTGCCACACCTGCACGGTGCCGCTCGCCTCGGGCCGGGTCCGCGATCTGCGCAACGGCGAAGAGCACTACGAGCAGAACGAGTCGATCCAGACCTGTGTGTCGGTCGCCGCCGGCGACTGCGTCCTCAGCATCTAAGGAGCAAGACGGCATGGCCATCTCGGACGTCCAGGAGTACACCCACCTCACCGACGAGGAGGTCGAGTCGCTCGGCCGCGAGCTCGACGACCTGCGCAGGGAGATCGAGCAGTCGCGGGGCGCGGCGGACGCGGCGTACATCCGGCGGCTGATCACGATCCAGCGGCGCCTCGCCGCGGCCGGCCGGATCACGCTGTTCTTCAGCAGGTTCCCCCCGGCGTGGGTCGCCGGCACGGCGATGCTCGCCACGGCCAAGATCCTGGAGAACATGGAGATCGGCCACAACGTCATGCACGGCCAGTGGGACTGGATGAACGACCCCGAGATCCACTCCAGCAACTGGGAGTGGGACACCCTGCAGCCGGCCGAGCAGTGGAAGCACTCGCACAACTACGTCCACCACCAGTTCACCAACGTGCTCGGCTACGACAACGACATCGGCTACGGCATCCTGCGCGTCACCCGGGAGCAGCGCTGGCACCCGGTCAACCTCGGACAGCCGGTCTACAACACGCTGCTGGCGCTGCTGTTCCAGTGGGGCGTGTCCCTGCACGACCTCGACCTCGAGCGCATCCGCAAGGGTCAGAAGGACCCGAAGGAGATGAAGCGGCAGCTCAAGCAGATCTGGCGCAAGATCCGCCGCCAGGTCGGCAAGGACTACGTGCTCTACCCGCTGCTGACCGGGCCGGCGTTCTTTTCCACGCTGACCGCCAACGCCACCGCCAACCTGGTGCGCAACCTGTGGTCGTACATGATCATCTTCTGCGGGCACTTCCCCGACGGTGCCCTGCACTTCACCGAGGAGGAGCTCGAGGACGAGACCCGGCCGGAGTGGTACCTGCGGCAGATGCTGGGCGCGGCCAACTTCGAGGGCGGCCGGCTGCTGCACATCATGAGCGGCAACCTCGGCTTCCAGATCGAGCACCACCTCTACCCCGACCTGCCCAGCAACCGCTACGCCGAGATCGCGGTGCGGGTGCGCGACCTCTGCGACCGCTACAACCTGCCCTACACCACCGGTCCGCTGCACCGGCAGTACGGCCAGGTGCTGCGCACGCTGATGAAGCTCACGCTGCCCAACCGCTACACCTCCGACGACTCGCCGCCGCCCCCGCCGGAGCGGCTGCCCAAGCGCCGGCTCGACAGCGAGCGCCCCGGGCGCCGGCGGGAGACGGGGATGTGGTCGGGCCGCGTCAGCGCCTGACACTCGATTCGTAGACGAGACCGTCAGGTGTCGAAGGTGCGCACCTCGCCCGGGGCCGGCCGGAACAGCATCGGGTCGCCGCGCCGCGTCGGCCGCTCGAGCTCGAAGCTGCCGGTGAGCAACACGGCCCAGGCGCCGACCGGGCGCCCGCCGGTCGCCGCCGGCGTCGGGGCGTACAGGCGTACGGCGGCCTCCGCGCACGCCAGGTGCATCGGCGGGTAGGTGTAGGCGCGGGTGTCCGCCGCCTCCTGGTCGCCGAGGAACGCCAACGGGTAGCTCAGCGACTGCGCGCACAGAGCGCACACCCGGCTGAGCGCGCACTGCACCGCCCGCTTGCTGTTGAGGACCGCCAGGTCGTAGCTGCCGTCGTCGTACTCGTGCACGAACGGGATCGGCACGCCGCGGACGGCGTCGTGCGGTCGGTCGGCCAACGTCGGAGGGAGCTGCGGTGCGGTCATCGCGGTCAGCCTACGACCGGCAAAGGCAGCCGCATCGACCCGCGCGGTCAAGGGCAGAAGGTCGAGACTCTCGATGTCAAGAGTCTTGAGCACTACGGTGGTGGCATGGAGGACGAGGTCGACCGGCTGGTCGCCGCCTGGCGGCGGGAGCGACCCGACCTCGACGTCGCCCCGATGGAGGTGCTGAGCCGCGTCACCCGGTTGGCCCGGCACCTGGACCGGGCCCGCCGGCAGGCCTTCGCCGCGCACGGCCTCGAGTCGTGGGAGTTCGACGTGCTCTCCGCGCTGCGCCGCTCGGGCGAGCCGTACGAGCTCTCCCCCGGCCGCCTGCTGCGCGAGACGCTGGTGACCAGCGGCACCATGACCAACCGGGTCGACCGGCTCGCCGCGCGCGGGCTGGTCGGCCGAGCGCCCGACCCGTCGGATCGTCGCGGCGTCCTGGTCCGGCTCACCGACGCCGGCCGGGAGCGGGTCGACGCCGCCCTGTCGGCCCTGCTGGCCAACGAGCGGGCGCTGCTGACCGGCCTGGGGGGCGCCGAGCGCAGGCAGCTGGCCAACCTGCTGCGGGCGCTGGTGCGCCCCTTCGACGAGCGCGCCGTCTAGCGCGAGGATACCTCTGGGCGCCCGCGCTACGAACCTCGAATGGCGCGGGGATCCCCTGCTACGGACCTATCGGTGCAGGGGACCGCCGCAACGAACCGGCTTCGTTGCGGAGCGCCTCAGCGGCGCGGGATCAGCTCTCGGCGCGCTCCGCGGCGGCCAGCCAGGCCTCCTCCAGTGACTCCTTCTCGGCCACGACGGCGCGGAGCCGCTCGTCGATCCCGGCCAGCGCCTCGTAGTCGGTGGCGTGCTCGGCCATCTCCTCGTGCAGCCGCTTCTCGCTCTCCGACAGCTTGGCCAGTTGGCGCTCGAGACGGGCTGCCTCCTTGCGCGCCGTACGCCGTTGCGACTCGTCCGTGGCGTCTCGGGTCTTCTCCGGTGGTCTGTCGCTGACGAATCCGGAGGACCGGCGGTGGTCGAGGTACTCCTCCACGCCGCGGGGCAGCATCCGCAGCGACCCGGCACCGAACAGCGCCCACACCTCGTCGCACACGCGCTCCAGGAAGTACCGGTCGTGCGAGACGGCGACGAGCGTGCCGGGCCAGCCGTCCAGGAAGTCCTCCAGCACGGTGAGGGTCTCGATGTCGAGGTCGTTGGTCGGCTCGTCGAGCAGGAGCACGTTGGGCTCGTCCATCAGCAGCCGCAGCAGCTGCAGCCGACGCCGCTCGCCGCCGGACAGGTCGTCGATCCGCGCCATCAGCCGGTCACCGGTGAACCCGAACCGCTCCAGCATGCTCGTCGCGGTGAGCTCGGCCCCGCCCGGCAGCTTGAGCACCCGCCGGACCGACTCCACCGATGCCAGCACCCGCTCGGACAAGTCGAGGTCGGCCAGGTCCTGGTGCAGGTGGGCCACCCGCACGGTCCGGCCCTCCTTGCGCCGGCCGGCGTCCGGCCGGATCTCCCCCGCCAGCAGCCGAAGCACGGTCGTCTTGCCGCTGCCGTTGACGCCGACGAGGCCGATCCGGTCACCCGCGCCCAGCCGCAGGGTGGCGTGGTCGAGCAGGGTGCGTCCGCCGTGCGCGAGCGTGACGTCCTCGAGGTCGAGGACGTCCTTGCCGAGCCGGCTCATCGCGAACCGCTGCAGCTCCATCCGGTCCCGCGGTGGCGGCTCGCCCGCGATCAGCGCGTTGGCCGCGTCGATCCGGAACTTCGGCTTCGAGGTGCGGGCCGGCGGGCCGCGCCGCAGCCAGGCCAGCTCCTTGCGCATCAGGTTGCGGCGGCGGGACTCCGTGGCCTGTGCCTGCCGGTCCCGCTCGGCCTTGGCGAGCACGTACGCCGCGTACCCGCCGTCGTAGGTGTCCACCCGCCCGTCGTGCACCTCCCACGTCGTGGTGCAGACCGCGTCCAGGAACCACCGGTCGTGCGTCACCACGACCAGCGCCTGCGCCCGGTCCACCAGGTAGCGGGCCAGCCAGTCGACCACCTCCACGTCCAGGTGGTTGGTCGGCTCGTCGAGCACCAGCAGGTCGTGGTCGTCGAGGAGCTGCCGGGCCAGGCCGAGCCGTCGCCGCTCCCCACCGGACAGCGCGCCGACGTGACGGTCCAGGTCGACCCCGGCGAGCAGTGTCTCCACCACCTCGCGCGTGCGCGGATCACTGGCCCACTCGTGCTCAGCCAGCTCGCCGAGTACGACGGCACGCACGGTCGCGTCGGCGGCGAAGTCGTCGCTCTGGTGGAGGTAGCCGACCTCCAGGTCGCGGGCCTGCGTGACCCGGCCGCGGTCGGCCGGCTCCACCTTGGTCAGCACCCGCAGCAGCGTCGTCTTGCCGCCACCGTTGCGGCCCACGACGCCGATCCGGTCGCCGGCGGACACGCCCAGGCTGACGGCGTCGAGCAGCACCCGCTCGCCGTACGCCTTGTGCGCCTGCTCGAGGTTGACCAGGTTGACGGCGTTGGTGCTCACGACGTCACCACCCACGCTCCGCGGGCCGGTCCGACGGTCCGGTGCACGGCGTGGACCCCGGCGTCGTTCAGGCCGACGCAGATGCGGTCCGCGTGTGCCTCGTCGTGCGCGAGGAACAGGCACGTGGGTCCGGAGCCCGACACCAGGGAGGCGTAGGCCGAGAACGTCGGCCGGAGCTCCAGCACCTCGAACAGGTCCGGGCGCAGCGAGATCGCGGCGGCCTGCAGGTCGTTGCGCATGGCCCGGCCGAGGGCGCTGAGGTCGTTGCTGCGTAGGGCGTCCACCAGGTCGTCGGGGACGTCGAGGTCGGTGGCCTGGGCGATGCCGTCGGGCTCCGACTCGGCGCGCAGCCGGTCCAGCTCGGCGTAGACCATCGGGGTGGACAACCCTTGCTTGTCCACGGCGAGCACCCAGTGGTAGCTCCCGCCGGCGCGCACGGGGCTGACGCGTTCGCCGCGGCCGTGGCCGAGCGCGGTCCCGCCGAGCAGGCAGAACGGCACGTCGCTGCCGAGCTCCGCCCCGAGACCCAGCAGGTCCCCCCGGGACAGGCCCGTGCCCCAGAGGTGGTTGCAGGCAACCAGCGCCGCGGCCGCATCCGAGCTGCCGCCGGCCAACCCGGCGGCGACCGGGATCGCCTTGCGCAGCCGCAGCAGCGCCCCGGCGGCGGTGCCGGTGTGCTCGGCGAGCAGCCGCGCGGCCCGCACCGCGAGGTTGCGCTCGTCGGTGGGCAGGGTCGCCAGGTCCTCGGCGCTGACGGGGCTGGAGCCATCCACGTCCAGCGTGATGTCCCCGTCCGGCGCGGGTGCCGCGGTGACGTGGTCGAACAGGCTGACCGCCTGGTAGACGGTGGCCAGCGGGTGGTAGCCGTCGGCGCGCGGTGGACCGACGGCGAGTGACAGGTTGATCTTCGCCGGGGTCTGCACGTTCACGCTGGTCATGCTGGCCACTCAGGGAGCCTACGGTGCCGCGGCCAGGGCCTCGGCGACCCGGGCAAGGTGCTCGATGCCGACGGCCTCGCCGCGCAGGCCGGGGTCGACACCGGCGGCCCGCAGCGCCGTCTCGGCGGCCGCCGGTGACCCGGCGAGCCGGGCGAGGGTGGCGCGCATGGTCTTGCGCCGTGTCGCGAACACCGCGTCGACGACGCGGAACACCTCCTCCCGCGACGCGGTGGTGGCCGGTGCCGGCCGGTGCGTGCACGCGACCAGCGCCGAGTCCACGTTGGGCGCCGGCCAGAACACCGACCGGCCGACGTGGCCGGTGCGGCGTACGTCGGCGAACCAGGCGGCCTTCGCCGACGGCACGCCGTACGTGCGCGACCCCGGCGGCGCCGCGAGCCGGTCGGCCACCTCCGACTGCACCATCACCAACGTGCGCCGCAGCGACGGCAGCAGCGCGAAGAGGTGCAGCAGCACGGGTACGGCGACGTTGTACGGGAGGTTGGCGACCAGCGCCGTGGGCGGTGGTCCCGGAATCCGCTGCACCCGCATTGCGTCAGCCTCGAGCACCTCCAGCCGGTCGGCGCGGTCCGGTGCGAAGCGGCCGACCGTGGCGGCCAGCGTGCCGGCCAGCACCGGGTCGACCTCGACGGCGACCACCCGGGACGCGGAGCCGAG
>DATABY010000086.1:0-4510 GCA_036259355.1 Nocardioidaceae bacterium | reverse complement strand
CTCGCGACTGTATGGCCGGTTCTGTCCGGAATCTGAACGGCAGAGCCGAAATTCTCGGAGACGAACTGGAGACACCATGTGCGAGCTCGCGTCGGGAAGCTGGTCGGCACGCGGTCAGGGATGGTCCCGTCTCATCCGACGAGGACCGGCATCCGGTCGCTGGCACGGACGCACGTGCCTCGGTGTGGTGCTGTCGATGCTGGCCAGCGTGCTGCTGGTAGCCGTCGGCGCGGCCCCCGCGCAGGCGGCGACGCCGGTGTACGAGATCAACGGGCGCTGGGTGAACCCGCCGGACACCATCGCCCGGGGCAACCCGGTGGTCGCCGAGTGGCGCATCAACGTCAACGATGCCGACGAGCCGCCGAGCAACGAGCCCGTGGAGAACGTCACTGCGGAGTTCCGGCTCGACAAGGCGATCTTCGACGAGCTGCCTGACATGTGCCTGACCGACGGTGTCACCCCCGCGTCGAGCATCTCGGCGGACGGCAGGACGTTGATCTGCAACTTCGGCACCGTGCGGATGGGCACGGCCATCGTGCTGCAGACCCCGGTGGTTGCGGACGGAACAACCGGCGAGTTCGTTCGCCTGGCCGGCACCAGCCCCGGCGGTGAGGAGGTCGACCTTCCGCCGATCGAGATCCGCAACCCGTTCGCGATGGACATGCACTGGGTCGGAACGACGGAGTACGAGGTCTGGAACGACGTCACCGACCCGCGCTACGTCGACGTCGACCTCGAGTGGTCGCTGCGCCTCCAGAAGGGCTCGGACGTGGGTCCGGACACCGCCAGGTTCCGGGTCCGCGTCTCCACCACGTCCGACGATCCGACCGTGGCGGTGCAAGTCGGCAGGCACCCCTCCGACATCGGGGTGCCGGACAACTGGGACCGGCCAGGCTGCACGAGCCACGACCTCGGCCAGGCCGACGGACACCCGTACTCGAGCGTGCCGACCCACCATATGCACTCGAACTTCGTCGAGAGCTGCACGCTTACGCCCGTCGCGGGTCAGCCGGGTGTCTTCGACCTCACGCTCAGCGGGATCAACTACGAACTGCTCAACGCACCGACCCATGACTCGTTCGGCAACGCGCTGCCGGCCAACTGGAACTACGTGGCCAGCGGCATGGTGTGGTTCCGGGTGGTCACCAACCAGGCAGGCTCGATCCGGCTCACGATGGACCCGCACACCTACCAGGCGCCGACGGGTCAGCAGTTCGCGGACCTGCCCGGCAACAACGTCTCCAACAAGGTCTACACGCTGCCTGGCGGCTTCAGCGCGGCTTACCTGCGCAACTACACCGGCAATGGTGGCACTCGCTGGGACGACACCTACCGGGTCTCGCCGGGAACCACGGTGTGGACCTACGTCGCCAACCACTTCAGCAGCGACAACTCCGATCCCACCGACCTGTACGGCGTCTGTCAGGCCCTGGACACGCCCTTCGTGGACTTCGACGCCACCCGGCCGATGGAGTTCTGGCTCACCCCCGAGGAGGGCGGCGGCGAACGGCTCGACGCCCCACCGGGGACCCTGGAGTACTACACCGGGCCGGTGCCCGAGCCGAACACGTTCGAGTGTGACGCGGGCGGCGCCGCCGCCTGGGACACGGAACTGCCGGCGGACCCGACGAGCGTGACGGCCGTGCGCCTGACGTATCCGTTCTCGACCTACAGCACGATGGACGCGATCGGGATCCAGATGCGCGCACCGACCAGGATCCACGACAACGTCGAGGTGGGCCAGGACATCTGGACGTTCGGCTCCTACCTGCGTGGGACCGGGCAATGGGTGGCCGACGCCGCCTATCGGCCGCTGACACTCACACCGGACTACCGGTACCCGCACACCAACGGACGGCGCGACGTGGTGCGCATCGTCACGGCGGTGCCCTTCATCCAGAAGTCGGCGGCCCGGTCGACGGTGCAGTACGGAGTGCCGGCCGAGTTCACGTTGACCTACTCCGCCAACGGTGCGGGCACCATCCCGCCGAGTGTGGACGGGTATGTGATCCGGGACGAGCTGCCGGCGGGGATGACCTACGAGGAGGGGTCGGCGAGTCCGGAGCCGGTGGTCACGCTGGAGGGTGGCCGGCAGGTGCTGACCTGGACGTTGGACGACGTCACCACCAACACGCCGCACCATCTGAGGTATCACGCGGTGGTGGAGTCCGGCGTCCCGCCGGGGACGCAGCTGACGAACACGGCGACGTCGAGCTACGGCGGTGAGACGTCACGACCGGTCACCGAGACGGTGACGACGACGGCGAACGGCTACACGACGATCTTGAAGACCGCGGATGTGGACTACATCCCGAACCAGAACGGTGACGGGGTGGGGACCGGGTCGTGGACGGTGGCGATCGACTCGTTCGACCCGCAGACGCAGGCGTTCACCGACACCATCGACATCCTGCCCTACAACGGCGACCAGCGGGGCACCTCGTTCTCGGGGACCTACACGTTGGATGAGGTGGTGACCCCGGATGGGGGCACGGTGTACTACACCGACGCGGACCCGGCGTCGTTGTCCGATGATCCGGATGCGGAGGCGAACGGTGACCCGGGGGCGCCGTCGGGGTTGTGGACCACGACCCGGCCGGAGAACCCGACCGCGGTCCGGGTGGTCGGTGGTGAGCTGGTCTCGGGGGAGCGGTTCTCCTTCCGGGTGGTGATCAGCACCGCGGGCGCCGAGCCGCAGGATGTGTATGTGAACCGGGCGCAGGGGCGCGCGGAGCACACCGAGCTGGTGATGCGCACGTCCTCGCCGCTGGTGGTGACCGACTACCGGGTGGTGAAGACCGCGGAGCCGGAGTCGGGCTCGACGGTGCGTCCGGGTGAGGTGATCGAGTACACGGTCAAGGTCACCCAGCAGGGGCCGGTGCCGGCGGGTGCCTGGTTCACCGACACGTTGAGCGGGGTGTTCGACGACGCGGTCTACAACGAGGACGTGGCCACCGACCTGGGAACGGTGGAGCTGGTGGGCGACCAGCTGAACTGGCAGGGCGAGATCCCGGTCGGGCAGGTGGCCACGATCACCTACTCGGTGACGGTCAAGGACGTGCCCGCGCTGCAGACCGAGGGCGACACGTTGTTGAAGAACGTGGTCGACTCCCCGGGCTGTGACCGGGAGGCCGACTGCACCACCGAGCACAAGGTCGGCTACTTCGAGTTCTCCAAGACCTCCGACCCCGCGCCCGGCCGCACCGTGCAGGTCGGTGAGGTGGTCACCTACACCGTGCTGATCAAGCAGCGCGGGCAGGGCGCGGTCGCGGATGCCTCGATCACCGACAACCTGCGGGCGGTCCTCGACGACGCGCGCTGGAACGACGACCTGGCGGCCACGGCCGGCACCGCGGTGCGCGAACGCCGGAAGCTGACCTGGACCGGTGACCTGGCGGTCGGGCAGCGGGTGAGGCTGACCTACTCGGTGACCGTCACCGACGCCGGCGTCGGTGATGACCAGCTGCGGAACGTGGTCTCCACCGCGGACAACCGGGGCGCGTGCGTGCCGGCCCCGGACGGGAACCCCGACTGCACCACCAGCCACCAGCTCGGTGACTACGAGGTGGTCAAGACCTCCGACCCGCCGACCGGGTCCGCGGTCTCGACCGGTGAGGTGATCACCTACACCGTGACCGTGCGACACATCGGCATCGCACCGGTCCGGCGGGCCCGGTTCACCGACAAGCTGGCCGGAGTGCTCGACGACGCCAACTGGAACAGCGACCTGCGGGTCTCGGCCGGAGAGGCCGCGATCGAGGGCGACCGGCTGCACTGGGCCGGCCCGCTCCAGGTCGGCGACGAGGTCACCGTGGCCTACTCCATCACCACCCGTGAGGGCGGCGACCAGCACCTGCAGAACGTGGTCACCACCCCCGGGGAGTGCCTCCCCGCACCCGGCCAGGACCAGGCCTGCACCACCGAGCACCACCTGCCACAGGTGGCAGCCGCCGGCCTGGGCGGCACCGGCTCCCCACCCCACCTGACCGGGCTACTGGCCGGGGCAGCCGCGATGCTGCTCGCCGGAGTCGCGCTCCTCGCACACGCCGCGCGACGCCGACGCCCGACCACCGACACCCCCAACCACTACGTCGGACTCAGCGACCTGCTCTAGCCGAGACCGGCCTGTTCTCTGGTGATCAGGGAGCAGGCCGGTCACGGCTGGGCGCCGCGACGTTGCGGCGGACTGAGTCCGGCGGAAACGCGGCAGGCGCCGCGCTTCATGGCTACGGTCCTGAGCATGAACGGGGACAGACCAGACGAGAAGAGGATGCGCCTGCGGTACGCCGGCACGTGCCGGATCTGCGGCACCGAGCTGCCGGCGAAGGCCGGGGCGATCTACGAGCGGTCCAGTAGGACCGTCCGCTGCCTCACCCACGATGAGGCAGTCGGTGGTGAGCCTCCGGGTGAGAACCTCGGTGAGGCCGCCAGCCCGGCAACCATCGATGCTGGCACCCCCGGCGCCTCAGCACGCCGGGAGTTCGAGCGGCGCAAGGCGAGGCGGGAAGAG
>DATABY010000085.1:0-8320 GCA_036259355.1 Nocardioidaceae bacterium | reverse complement strand
GAGGACGTCCAGCGCGAGCGCCTGCAGCCGGTCGGGGTCGGCGAGCACGTCGATCGCGACGACCCTCCCACCGCTGACGGTGAAGGCCATGACCGACAGCGGCCGGCCGTGCGCGAGGACGACGACCCCTGCGGCCCCGTTGACCAGCGCGGGCCGGGCGAACGGGAAGAGCCGCCCGAACGTGATCGCCTGACCGGCCACCTCGTGTCCACCGTGGATCGCGACCGTCAGCCGTTCGCGCGCCGCGCCACCGTCGGAGCGCAGCACGACGTCGGGGTCGAGCACGGCGACCAGTGCGTCGAAGTCACCATCGCGGGCCGCGGCGAAGAAGGCGTCGACGACCTCGCGCTGCCGGGCGACGTCCGGGTCGGGAGTCGGGGCCTGTCCCTGCACGCGCCGGCGAGCGCGGCTTGCCAGCTGCCTGGCCGCGACCACGGACCGGTCGATCATCGGAGCGATCTCCTCGAACGGCACGGCGAACATGTCGTGCAGCACGAACGCGAGCCGCTCTGCCGGCGTCAGGGTCTCTAGCACCACCAGCAGCGCCAGCCCGACTGAGTCGGCGAGCAGCACCTCGTGCTCGGGATCGGCCCCGTCGTCGGGGGCGATGACCGGGTCGGGCACGCGTACGTCGAACGGCTCCTCACGCCTGCGCTCGCGGGAGCGCAGCATGTTCAAGGACACCCGGGCCACCACCGTGGTCAACCATCCGGCGAGATTCTCCACGGCGTCGACATCGGCGCGACTGACGCGCAGCCAGGCCTCCTGCACGGCGTCGTCGGCCTCCGGCACCGAGCCGAGCATCCGGTAGGCGACCGACCGTAGGTGCCCCCGATGCTCCTCGAAACGCTCGTGCAGCCAATCACGCTCGTCCACGTCGGTCACGTCCCCTCCTCGCGCGGTGTCATTGCAGTAGACCCACGAAAACCTGCAGATGTGACCGGGAGACCCGTTCCCGGCAGAAACGAACTGGAGACGCCATGACATCACCCATCCTGGTGACCGGAGGGACGGGCACGCTCGGACGGCACGTGGTACCGCTGTTGCGAGAAGCCGGGCATGACCTGCGGGTGCTCAGCCGGCACCCGCACAAGCCGGAGAACGGCGTCGGGTTCGTGGCCGGAGACCTGCTCGAGGGCGAGGGCGTCGAGGCCGCGGTGGACGGCATCGACACCGTCGTGCACCTCGCCGGCGGCCCCAAGGGCGACGACGACGCCACCCGCAACCTGGCCCGCGCCGCGTCACGAGCCCGCGTGCAGCACATGCTGTACATCTCCGTGATCGGCGCCGACCGAGTCCCGGTGCGCTGGTTGCAGTCGAAGCTGGGCGCGGAGAGGGCCATCGCCGACTCAGGCGTGCCGTGGACGATTCTGCGTGCCGCCCAGTTTCACGACCTGGCTCTGACCGTGGTGCAGAAGATGGCAAAGCTGCCGGTGGTACCGGTTCCAGGCGGACTGCGGTTCCAGCCGGTCGACTCGCGGGAGGTGGCGGCCCGGCTCGTGGAACTGACACTCGACAGGCCGGCCGGCCGGGTGGCCGACCTGGCCGGGCCGACGGTGTACGCGATGGGCGACCTGGTCCGCGGATACCTGCAGGCACGCGGCAAGCACCGGTTGATGATGCCGGTCCGCCTCCCGGGGAAG
Source organism: Nocardioidaceae bacterium (assembly GCA_036259355.1). Taxonomy (GTDB): domain Bacteria; phylum Actinomycetota; class Actinomycetes; order Propionibacteriales; family Nocardioidaceae; genus JALZDI01. Next base: position 6,677 of record DATABY010000085.1, on the reverse strand, counting down.
GCCGGACGCGCGTACCGTGCCGGCGACAACCTGAACCTGCGGGCTGCTCGAGGAACGCGGACCTGGGAGGAGTTCCTCGCCGAACGGGTGCCGTCGACCGGTGAGGACCCGGCGCGCGACCACGCGGCGGCCTGGTCCGGCGACTCGAGGCGAACGTAAAGACTGGCGACGAGCCGCGTGTCTCGCCGGACGGGGCGCATGCGCGAGGAGAGCACGGGTACCCGCGACAACGGACGCCACCGCTGTGGGGGCGCGAGGACGGCCGGGGAAGGCACGGATGGACCTGTTGCACAGGATTCGACACGTCGTCGGTCAGGACGCCGCCAGGCACAATGCGGCCAAGGCCGCGCATCGACTGGTGCGCCGGCGACTCGAACGCGCAGATGCCGAGGCCTTCGTCTCGGACCACGCACAGGCACCACCGCCGGGTTCAGGTGCCCCGACGAAGGCGGCCCGAGCCAGCGGCCAGCCGCTGTAGGCCCAAACCGGTCGCACGCGGGCGCACCACCCGTCTAGATTGGTGCATGTGCTCAGGGGGTCCGGAAGCCCGACGCTCGGCCGTTTCACGGTCCTGCGACGGCTTGCCTCCGCACTGGGCCGGGCGGTCACCCCGGACGAGGTGTCCCACGTGGCCTTGTCCTCCGCCACCCACATCGCCGGCGTGGTGCGCGCGGGGATCGCGATCAACCAGGGCGCAGGACGTCAGCTCCGGTTCGCGGCCAGTGAGAACAGCGGGCACGGGGCCGACGACATGCGGTGGTGCCACATCGACGGCCTCGCCAACGTCCCGCTCGTGCGTACGGTGCGCGAGGGAGTCGCCGTGTTCGTCCGCTCTGCGGACGAGCTTGCTGAGCATTACCCCCACATGCTCGAGCGGCAACACGCGTTGGGCACCCGGAGCATGGCGACGCTGCCACTCGGCGACGGGGAGGAGTGTCTCGGTGGCCTGCTGCTCTCCTTCGACACGGCCTGCGACTTCGGCCCCGAGCAGGAGGCGTTCCTCGGGGCGTTCGCCGCGCAGACCGGTCAGGCTCTACGGCGCGCACTCGCGCAGCAGGAGGAGCTGAGTACGGCCGAGCGCCTGCAACGCTCGCTGATGCCGCAGTCGGTGCCCGACCTCGACGGGCTCGCGCTCGGCGCCCACTACCACTCCGGCGGAGCGGGCAACGAGGTCGGCGGCGACTGGTATGACGTGCTGCCGCTGGACGACGGCTCCGTCCTGCTCGCGGTGGGCGACGTGATGGGCAAGGGCTCCTCGGCCGCGGTCGTGATGGGGGAGGTGCGCGCCGCCACGCGCGCGTACGCGCTGCTCGACTCCTCGCCGGACGTGGTGCTGGGCCGACTCGACGGACTCGTACGGTCGCTGGCTGTCCCGGAACAGATGGTCACGATCGTGTGCGGCGTCATCGAGCCCGAGAGGCAGACCATGGCCCTGTCCGTGGCCGGCCACCCGCCGCCGCTGCTGGTGCCGATGTTCGGCGGGCCGACGGTCCTGCATGAGGTCGCGGGACCGCCGCTGGGCCTGAACGCCGGCCCCTGGGACAAGACGACGATCGACTTCGACGACGACGTCACCGTGCTCTTCTACAGCAACGGGCTGGTGGAAACGCGTGAGGTCGACGTCTTCACCGGCCTCGACCTGCTCTGTGAGGACCTCGGCGACGTCGAAGCGCAACGGCGTACTCCCCGCGAGATGTGCGCCCGCCTGGGCGACCTGGCCTGGCGCCGCGCCGCGGAGGACGACGTGACGATGCTGGCCGTCAGCCGCACGCGCCGGCGCCGGCTGCACACCGCGACCACAGACCTCCCCGTGGGCGCGGCGGCGTGTCCGCTGGCCCGACGGTTCGTGACCAGCCGGTTGACGGAGTGGAACGTCGACGAGGAGCTGGTGGAGACGGCCCAGCTGTGCGTGTCGGAGCTGGTGACCAACGCGATCATCCACGCCGGCACGTCCTCGCAGGTGACCGTCCGGCTGGACGACGAGCGCCTCCTGGTGTCCGTCCGCGACCACGGGCGGAGCGACGCCGTACGACCGGTGGAGGGCGAGGAGCCGACCGTCAGCACCGGGCGCGGCCTGACGATCGTCGACGTGCTCTCCACGACCTGGAGCTCCGAGCGCAGCGTCGACGGGACCACGGTGTGGTTCGAGCTCGACGTGCCGAGCCGAGCGACGACGACGTAGCGAGACGCGGCACGGCCAGCGTGCCGCGCCCGCGCTGCGGTCATGCGACCCGCCGAAGGCTGCGCAGGTCATCAGCAGCAGAGGACGGTCCCGAGACCGTCCTGGTCGCAGTCGGACCGACCGCGACCTTGCGGGACCTGTCCCGGGACAGTCGTCGCGTTGTAACCCGACGCCGCCCCGAACAACCTGAGGACAAGCCCGAAACGCCCCAGCCTCCCCAGCCCCCGGCTTTCGGGCTCCCCCAGGCCCCGCTCAGGTCAGCAACAAGGAGACCAGCCATGAACACCAGCAAGATCCGCGCCTCAGTCGCCGCAGCGGCCATCGCCGCCACCCTGTTCACGCCGTCGATCGCCGAGGCCGGCGACGGGGAGACGGTTCGCAGCGGCGCGTGCAGCGGCGTCGCCAACTGGAAGCTCAAGCTGTCGCCCCAGAACGGCCGGATCGAGGTGGAGTACGAGGTCGACGCCAACCGACGTGGTCAGCAGTGGCGGGTGACGCTCTTCCACAACGGCCGCCGCGTCATGCGAGACACCCTCACCACTCGGGGTCTGAGCGGCTCCTTCTCGGTCACCGATCTCGAGCCCAACCGGGCCGGCAACGACGCCATCCGGGCTCGCGCCGTCCGACTCGGCAACGGCCAGACCTGCTCCGGGAGGGCCAGCTTCTGACCCTTGTTCCCCACCCCACGGTCACCGACCGCTTCGCGGATCAACAGCTGCCCCCCAGCCCGCGAAGCGGTCGGTTCCTTACCTACCAGTGATGGATCGGCCGGGAGACCCCGGTGGTCATCCGCGGGCCGAGCAGCCCGAAGCCGGCCGGCTCAGAAGAGGAACGGCGCGGCGACCGCGCCGGGCAACAGGCCGACCAGCAGCCAGGCTGAGACCAGCGAGTGCTTGTGGATCAGCAGCACGCCGATCATCGTGGCGAGGCCCCACAACGGTGACATGACCCACAGGCCGACGGCACGGTCGCGAGCGCCCTCCTCGGCGTCCGTCAGCAGGCTCACCCAGGCCAGGGCAACCGCGGGGGTCAGACCAACGACCAGGAGCAGCGCGGACGCCACCCACTGCTGGACCTTGGTGATGTGCAAGCGTGTCAGTCCTCCGGCTGTTCGCCGGAGGCGGCCATCTTGGCGTGTACGTCCTCCATGTCGAGGCCCCGTACGGCGGTGATGAGCTCCTCGAGGGACTCCGACGGGAGCGCGCCGGCCTGGTTGAACACCAGGATGCCGTCGCGGAAGGCCATCAGCGTCGGGATGGACCGAATCTCGGCAGCCGCGGCGAGCTCCTGCTCGGCCTCGGTGTCGACCTTGGCGAACACGATGTCGTCGTGCTTGTCCGAGGCGGCCTCGTACACCGGAGCGAACATCTTGCACGGACCGCACCAGTCGGCCCAGAAGTCCACCAGGACGATGTCGTGGTCGCGGACGGTCTTCTCGAAGGTCTGTGCGGTCGTGGTGACGGTGGCCATTCAGGCGCTCCTTCGTGCGCTTGCGGACGTACACCTGTTTCAGCGTCGGGAACGTACCCAATATTCCGCGACGCCCTCGGCCGCTGCGCCGGGTCGTCTGGTGCAATGGCGCGGTGACCCGCCCGCGCCTCGACCTGGTCGCCGCGCCGCCGGCCACGCGCGACCTGGTCGTGGTCGCACACGGTGGGCAGGAGCACTCGCTCGAGGAGCCTCACGACTGGCGGCACGCGATCCTGCGCATGTGGCCGTTCGCGGCAGCGGCTGCTCAGGCGGCACCGCAGGCCCGGGTGGCGCTGCTCCGCTATCGGTACCGCGGGTGGAACGGTGACGCGGCACACGCCGCCGCGGACCTGCGCCACGTGCTCGCCGGCGTCGGCGACGACGTCGAGCGGATCGCGCTCGTCGGTCACTCGATGGGCGGCCGGGCGGTCTTCTCGGCAGCGGACGATCCGCGGGTGGTGGGCGTGCTGGGGCTCGCGCCGTGGCTGCCGCTGGACGAGCCGCAGGGACGGCTGCAGGCCCGCCTCGTCGTGCTTGCCCATGGCGTGCTCGACACCACGGTCGACTCCCGCCTCACCGTGCAGTTCGCCGAGCGCGCGCGCCGGTCCGGCGTACCTCTGGGGCTGTTCCTGGCTACCGACGAGGCGCACGCCCTGCTGCACCGCCATGGGGACTGGGGCGAGCTCGTACGTCGGTTCGTGCGTGGCTGCTTCGGGGCTGACCCCCAGCACGAGCTCGGGCGCGTGGTCAGCAGTGATCCCGGCCACGGCGCCGACCCGCTGCCGACGTGGAGCCGCCGCCGCGGCACGCTCAGCGCGGTCACCGACATCGCGGCGACCCGCCTACGGTTGCGCGTGCGCTAGACACCTAGCGCGGCTGCCACCCCGAGATGCCGACGACGATCAGGCGGAGCTGCTTGCGGGCATCACGTACGAGCCGCCGCTCGTCCTCCGGGTCCTCCACGGTGAGCAGCAGCATCGCGGTGGACACCATCGCGTTGACGATGAGGTCGGACAGCATCTGCATGTCCTCGGGCCGCCAGGAGCGGAGGTTGGGCAGCCGGGTGAGGTCGGTCGCGAGCTCGTGAGAGAAGAGCTCCAGCTCGCGGTGAATCGCTCCCCGGACCGCTGCATTTCCACCGAAGCGCTCGCGGGCGACGAAGGAGAAGTGCGAGCGGTGGGCGTGCACGTGGTCGACCAGCACCTGCACCGACCGCCGGATCACGCTCTCGTACGCACCCATGTCGTCGCGTGCGGCGCGGATCATCTCGCGCAACGTCGAGAACGACTCGTCCACCAGCGTGAGCCCGAGCTCCTCCAGGGACGAGAAGTGCCGGTAGAACGCGGTCGGCACCATGCCGACCTCACGGGCGATCTGCCGCAGGCTGAGCTGACCGAACGCCTCCTCATCCAGCAGCCGCAGCGCCGCGTCGAGGATCGCCTGGCGGGTGCGCTCCTTGCGCTCCCGCCGGGTCTGGGCGATCGAGGTGGCCTCCACTCGTCCGACCCTAACCAGCGGCGGCAGTGGGTGGCCTCACACGCGCCCACGGTTGACCGTACCCCCGGTACGCCACCTAGAGTTTGAGTGTACGGGTGTTCACTCAACTGACTCTGGAGGCAGCCATCGGACTCGTCAGAGGCCTGTTGGCCTCCCCCGTCGTGGACACGCTCACCACGCCGCACGGCATCGACCGGTATCTCGAGCTGGTCAACCCGATGTGGTCGGTGCATGAGGTCCGCGCCCAGGTCGAGCACGTACACCAGGAGGCGCCCGGCGTGGCCACGCTGACGCTGCGGCCGACCGGCAACTGGCAGGGTGCGCTCGCCGGCCAGCACGTGCAGGTCGGCGTCCTCGTCGACGGCGTACGCCGCACCCGGTGCTTCTCGCTTTCCAGCTCCGCCCATCGGCGCGACGGTCGGGTCACGATCACGGTGAAGGAGCACGACGAGGGCTACGTCTCCCGCTACCTGGCCAACGACGTGCCGGTCGGCACCGTCGTCCACCTCTCCGCGCCCGAGGGCGAGTTCACGCTGCCCGAGCCTCGGCCGGACCGGCTGCTGATGCTCTCCGCCGGCAGCGGGGTCACACCGGTGATGTCCATGCTGCGAACGCTGTGCGACGAGGGGTACGCAGGGTCGGTGACGTTCCTGCACTACGCGCGCACGGCCGAGGACACCATCTTCGCCACCGAGCTCGCCGAGCTCGCGGCATCCTGCGACTTCGCCGAGGTGGTCGTCGTGCACACCCGCGCCGAGGGTGGGTCGCTGACCGGTCGCTTCGCCGAGGAGCACCTGCGCGCGGTGGCTCCCGACTTCGCCGACGTCGCCACCTACGCCTGCGGGCCCAGCGGCCTGATCGACCAGGTGCAGCAGGTGTACGCGGCCGCGAACGCGCAGGACCACCTGCGCGTCGAGCACTTCAAGACCCCGGCGATGGCCGCCGACCCGTCGGCGCAGGGCACCGTCGAGTTCCGGCGCAGCGCGCAGACGACACCCAACAGCGGCCAGACGCTGCTCGAGCAGGCCGAGGGCGCCGGGCTGACGCCCGCGTACGGCTGCCGCATGGGCATCTGCAAGACCTGCACCACCCGCAAGAGCGAGGGAACCGTGCGCAACGTCATCAACGGCGCCGAGTCCTCGCTGCCGGACGAGGACATCCAGATCTGTGTCAGCGCCCCCGTGGGCGACTGCGCTCTCAACCTGTGAGCGACCACGCTCGAGGAGGAACGACCATGACCGCGAAGACCGCTGAGAAGACCACCAAGCCGACCACCAAGGCCAACGGCACGAAGCCGACCACGAAGCCGAGCGCCGAAGCGACCAACGCCACCGAGAAGCCGGCTCCGCAGACCCCGGACGGCACCCCCGGCATGACGCCCGAGCAGTTCGAGGCGTTCGGCGCCGAGCTCGACGAGATCCGGCAGCGCGTGATCGCCGACCTCGGCGACGACGACCGGAACTACATCTACAACGTCGTCAAGGCACATCGCGCCTTCGAGGCCGCCGGCCGCGGGCTGATGTTCCTC
>DATABY010000084.1:0-18312 GCA_036259355.1 Nocardioidaceae bacterium | reverse complement strand
CGCGCAACCTCAGGTGGCGCGCCGCCCGCACACCATGGGTCAGCTTCCTCGACGACGACGTGGTGCCCGACGCCGACTGGTTGCCGCAGCTGCGCGCCGACCTCGAGGAGGCCACCGAGGACGTCGCCGGCATCCAGGCGCGGATCTGGGTGCCGCAGCCGCTGGACCGTCGTCCCACCGACTGGGAGCGAGGCACCGCCGGCCTGGCGACCTCCGCCTGGATCACCGCCGACATGACGTACCGGCGCAGCGCCCTCGCGGCCGTCGGCGGCTTCGACGAGCGGTTCACCCGGGCCTACCGCGAGGACGCCGACCTGGCGCTGCGCGTGCGGGCAACCGGCGGCCGCCTCGTCAGCGGGCACCGGCGCACCTGCCATCCGGTGCGGCCCGCGGACGACTGGGTGAGCGTGCGCGTGCAGGCCGGCAACGCCGACGACGCGTTGATGCGCCGGGTGCACGGACCGCAGTGGCGCCGGGACGCGCAGGCCCCGCGGGGGAGGAGACGCCGTCATGTCGCGATCACCGCGGCCGGCGTGGCGGCGGCACTGCTGGGCGCACTGGGCAGGCCTCGCCCGGCGGGCGTTGCCGCGGCCGCCTGGCTGCTCGGGACCGCGGAGTTCGCGGCCGCGCGGATCGCCCCCGGCCCCCGCGACCGCGCCGAGGTGCGCAGGATGCTCCTCACCAGCGCCGCCATCCCGCCCGCAGCCTCCTGGCACAGCCTGCGCGGACTGCTCCGGCACCGTCACGCCGCCCCCTGGCGCGGCCTCCCGGATGCGGTGCTGTTCGACCGCGACGGCACGCTCATCGAAGACGTCCCGTACAACGGCGACCCGCACCTGGTGCGGCCGGTGGCCGACGCCAGGGTCGCCCTCGACCGCCTCCGCGCACGCGGTGTGCGGGTCGGTGTGGTGACGAACCAGTCCGGCGTCGGCACCGGCCGGCTGACCCTCGACCAGGTCGACGCCGTGAACCGCCGGGTCGAGGACATGCTGGGCCCGTTCGACACCTGGCAGGTGTGCCCGCACGCCCCGGACGAGGGGTGTCCCTGCCGCAAGCCGGCACCGGCGATGGTGAAGCAGGCGTGCGACGACCTCGGCGCGGACCCCGCGCGCTGCGTCATGGTCGGCGACATCGGCCGCGACGTCGACGCCGCCGAGGCAGCCGGTGCGCGCGGTGTCCTCGTCCCGACCTCGGTGACCAGACCGGAGGAGGTCCGCGCCGCTGCGGTCGTGCGTCCAGACCTCGCGTCCGCGGTCGACCGGGTGCTGGAGGGGGCCTGGTGACACGAGTCCTGTGTGTACGGCTGGACAGCGCCGGCGACATGCTGATCGCCGGTCCGGCCGTGCGTGCCGTGGCCGAGGCCGCGGACGAGGTCGTGATGCTCGCCGGTCCGCTGGGTGAGCAGGCCGCACGTCTGCTGCCCGGCCTCGACGGCGTTCTGGTCTGGCGCTGTCCGTGGGTGCTGGCCGACCCGCCACCGGTCGACCCGGCAGACGTCCACGGCCTTGTCGGCGAGCTCGCGGCCCGGCGCTTCGACCGCGCCCTCGTCTTCACCTCGTTCCACCAGTCCCCGCTACCCACCGCCCTGGTGCTACGGATGGCCGGGATCCCGTGGGTGGGCGCGATCAGCGAGGACTATCCGGGTTCGTTGCTGGACCTGCGCCACCGGCTTCCCGACGACCTCCCCGAGCCGGAGCGGGCGCTGTCGCTCGCCGCCGCGGCCGGCTTCGACCTGCCCGCGGGTGACGACGGCCGGCTTCGCGTCCGTCGCCCGCTGCCCGACGCCCACGACCTTGTCGGCTCCGCGCCCTACGTCGTCCTCCACCCCGGGACGTCGGTGCCCGCACGTGCCTGGCCGGTGCAGCGGTACGCCGAGACGGCCCGCGCGCTCGTCGCCGAGGGGCACCGGGTCGTGGTCACCGGTGCACCTTCGGAGCGCCACCTCACCGGGCAGGCCGCCGCCGGGGTGGCGACCGACCTCGGCGGCCGGACCGACCTCGCGACGCTCGCCGGTGTGCTCGCCGGCGCGCAGGCGGTGGTCGTGGGCAACACCGGCCCGGCGCACCTGGCCGCCGCGGTGGGGACTCCGGTCGTGTCCTTGTTCGCGCCGACGGTGCCGGCCACCCGGTGGGCGCCGTACGGCGTCCGGCACGCGCTGCTGGGCGACCAGCACGCGCCGTGTCGCGACAGCCGGGTTCGGGAGTGCCCTGTGCCCGGACATCCGTGCCTCGCCGGGGTCACGGCGTACGACGTCTGCGACGCCGTGCGTCAGCTCACCGCCGATGAAATGCTCGACGGCTCCGCACACTCATCGCCCGAGGAGGTGGCGTCATGAAGATCGCCATGGTGTCCGAGCACGCCAACCCGTTGGCCGCCCTCGGCGGCAACGACGCCGGCGGTCAGAACGTCCATGTGGCGGCGCTCGCCACCCGGCTGGCACGGCGGGGCAACGAGGTGACGGTTTTCAGCCGGCGAGACAACTCCACCGCGCCGGCGCGGGTGACGGCTCCCGAGGGGTACGTGGTCGAGCACGTCCCCGCCGGGCCACCCACGGAAGTGCCCAAGGACGAGCTTCTCCAGCACATGGACGAGTTCGCCCGCTACCTGGTCGGACGCTGGACCGAGGAGCACTTCGACGTGGTGCACTCACACTTCTGGATGAGCGGTATCGCCGCGGTCTCGGCCGCCGCCACGACAGGAGTGCCGGTCGTCCACACGTTCCACGCACTCGGCTCCGTCAAGCGGCGCTACCAGGGCGAGCGGGACACCAGTCCCACCGAGCGGATCGCGTTGGAGACCCGGCTGTGCAACGAGGTCGACCACGTGGTCGCCACCTGTGTCGACGAGGTGCAGGAGCTGCTGCAGCTCGGCATCGACCGGCAGCGGACGACTGTGGTGCCGTGTGGCGTCGACGCTGACCTGTTCGCACCGGCCGAGCAGACCGACGAACGTGACCGCTCGACTCGGCCGTTCCGGCTGCTGAGCGTCGGCCGGCTCGTCGAGCGCAAGGGCACCGCCGACGTCATCACCGCCCTGACGCGCCTGCCCGACACCGAGCTGGTGGTCGCCGGCGGGCCGGCGCCCGACGCGCTGTGCCTGGACCCCGAGGTGCAGCGGCTGCAGGACCATGCCGCGGCGCTCGGGGTGTCCGACCGCGTGCGGTTCACCGGCGGGCTGGCCCGCGAACAGATGCCCGCCCTCTTCCACGCCGCGGACGTGGTCGTGGCCGTCCCCTGGTACGAGCCGTTCGGCATCGTGCCGCTGGAGGCCATGGCCTGCGGACGGCCGATCGTGGGCACCACGGTCGGCGGCATGCTCGACACGATCGCCCCGGGAGTCACCGGTGAGCTCGTGCCCCCGCGCGACCCGGAGACCCTGGCGGCGGTGCTGCGCGAGATCCTCGATGACCCGGCCCGCCGTGCGTCGTACGGCGCCGCGGGTCCGCGGCGCGTGCGGCAGGGCTACCTGTGGGACCAGGTGGCCGCGCAGACCGAGCGGGTCTACGCCCAGGTGACCGCGCGCGTCGGAAGCGAGGTGGCCTCATGACCGAGCGCCCGACCCAGCACGCGTCGACCCAGCACACGCCGACCCACCGCGAGCACCTCGAGGCCCTCCGCCGGGCCGTCGACGGCTTCGACCCCTGCCTGGACCAGGCCGACCAGTGGGGCCGCCGGCTGGCCAGGCTGCTCGGCAGCGGTGGGCGCCTGCTCGCCGCCGGCAACGGGGGAAGCGCAGCCCAGGCGCAGCACCTGACCGCGGAGCTCGTCGGCCGCTACCTGCACGAGCGCGCCGCGCTGTCGGCGATCTGCCTGAGTGCCGAGACCTCCAGCCTCACCGCCATCACCAACGACTATCCGCCGGAGGAGCTGTTCGCCCGCCAGGTCGAGGCACACGGGCGCCCCGGTGACGTGCTGGTCCTGCTGTCCACCAGTGGACGCAGCCCCAACGTCGTGGAGGCGGCTCGCCGGGCCGCCGGAGTCGGGGTCGCCACCTGGGCGCTGACCGGTCCGGCGCCGAACCCGCTCGCGGACGAGGCCGACGAGGCGCTCTGCGTCGACGCACCGATGACCGCGACGGTGCAGGAGCTGCACCTGGTCGCCCTGCACGTGGTCTGCGCCGGCCTCGACGACGAGCTCGCCAGGGGGCCGGCCCGAGCCTCGCAGAACGGGTCGGCGCATCGCCGTACTCGCCTGTCCGCCAGGACGCCGACATGAGCAGGCGGCTGGTCGTCGTCGGTGACGCGCTGCTGGACGTCGACCTGGAGGGCCGTGCCGGCCGGCTGTCGCCGGACGCGCCGGTGCCGGTGCTCGACGACCTGCAGGAGCGCCCGCGCCCGGGCGGCGCGGCGCTGGCCGCCGCCCTGGCGGCCGACGACGGCACCGACGTCGTGCTCGTCACCCCGCTCGCCGACGACGACGGCGCGCGCACCCTGCGCGCTTGTCTCGGCGCCCGCGTCGAGGTGGTTGCACTGCCGACGACCGCCTCCACGCCGGTGAAGCGCCGGGTGCGCAGCGGCGGCCAGTCCGTCGTCCGGCTCGACAGCGGCGACGCCCGGGCACCCGTCGAGGGGCTCACCGACGCGGCCGACGACGCGCTGCGGGGCGCCGACACGGTGCTCGTCTCCGACTACGGCCGCGGCACGACCAGCTCCCCGGCGGTGCGGCGACGCCTGGACGCGCTGGTGCGGTCGACACCGGTGGTGTGGGACCCGCACCCGCGGGGGGCGGCGCCGGTGGCGGGCACGCTGCTGGTCACGCCCAACGCCACCGAGGCTGCGGAGTTCGCCGCGCGGAGCGGCCTTCGTGTCGCATCGACGCAAACCGGGGTGGCGGCGCACAACGCGAACGCAGCGCATCTGGTCCGAACGTGGCGCACCCAGGCGGTGGCGGTGACGATCGGCAGTCAGGGCGCGCTGCTGTCGTACGGCCATGGTGCGCCGATGGTGCTGCCGGCACCTTCGGTGCACTGTCCGGACCCGTGTGGTGCCGGGGACCGGTTCGCCGCAACCGTGGCGAGCCGGTTCCTGCACGGGGCCGTGATCAGCGAGGCGGTGCAGGCGGCGGTCGACAGCGCGTCGATGTTCGTGGCCGCCGGCGGTGCCGCCGCCCTGCGGTTCGGGCGGCCGCGACCCGCAGAGGGGGGCGACCCGGGCGGCGACGCGTCCTCGCCGCCGGACCCGACGTCGCCCGCACACGCCGTCGCCGTCGCCGAGCGGGTACGCACGCGGCGGGGCACCGTAGTGGCGACCGGAGGATGCTTCGACCTGCTGCACGCCGGGCACGTGGCGAGCCTGCGGGCTGCCCGCCGGCTCGGTGACTGCTTGGTCGTGTGCCTGAACTCCGATGCATCCGTGGCGCGGCTCAAGGGCCCGTCCCGGCCGCTGGTGCCCGCCGAGGACCGGGCGCGGGTGCTCACGGCGCTGGAGTTCGTGGACGCCGTGCTGGTGTTCGACGAGGACACACCGATCGAGGCCATCCGACGTCTGCGCCCCGACATCTGGGCCAAGGGCGGCGACTACGCCGCCGGCGACCTGCCGGAGACCCCCGTACTCCAGGAGTGGGGCGGCCAGGCTGTCGTCCTGCCGTACATGCCGGGCCGGTCCACGACCCGCCTGGTGGAGTCGGCGACCACTGCCGATCGCCACGACCGCCGCTGACGACAACGCAGAGCAACGAGGTCGCGGCTTCCCGCGGCCACCAAGAGCCGAAGCAAGAAGGAGAGCTGATGACATCGGGCAACGGATCGGACAACGGACTCGGCAACGTCCTGGTGACTGGAGGCGCGTCCGGTCTCGGCGCCGCCGTCGTGCAGGCCGTCCAGGAGGCCGGAGGTACGCCGATCGCCCTCGACCGCGTGGCCCCGAAGGCCGACGTGCAGCACGAGATCGTGGACCTCGTCGACCGCCGGGACGCCGAGGACAAGGTGCGTGCGGTGTCGGGGCGCGTCGGTGGACTGGACGCGGTGGTGACGGCCGCCGGAGTCGACTCGTGCGGGAAGCTCGACGACGTGCCCGCCGAGGACTGGGATCGCGTGGTCCTGGTGAACCTGCTGGGCACGGTTGCCGTCGTGCGTGCCGCGCTGCCGGACCTGAAGCAGCGGCGCGGCCATGTCGTCACGGTCGGGTCCACGCTCGGGCTGAAGGCGGTCAGCGACGCGACCGCCTACTCCGCGTCGAAGTTCGGCGTGACCGGCTTCAGCCGCGCGCTGGCCGCGGAGACGCAGGGCGAGGTCGGCGTGACGATGCTGGTGCCCGGTGGGATGGAGACGTCGTTCTTCGAGGGCCGCGACGAGCAGTACAAGCCGCCGCCGGACTTCCGGCTCAACAAGCCGGAGAACGTCGCGCAGGCCGTTATCTTCGCGCTTCAGCAGCCTGAGTGGTGCGAGGTGCGCGAGCTCGTGGTGACGCCGTCGGTCGAGGGGTCGTGGCCCTGAGTCGTGACTCGGCGGCTCCGAGCGTTCTGGTCCTGCGGGCGCTGGGGCTGGGTGACCTGCTCACCGCGGTGCCGGCGCTGCGTGGCATCCGCCGCGCCTTCCCCGGCCACCACCTTCAGCTGGCGACCGACCCGGCGCTGCACGAGCTCGTCGACCTGGCCGAGGTCGTCGACGAGGTCGTGCCGGCGCGAGGACTCGAGCCGCTGACGTACGACGGCCCGCCGCCCGACGTCGCGGTCAACCTGCACGGCAGGGGACCGCAGAGCCACCGGGTGCTCGGTGCACTCTCCCCGCACCGCCTGGTGGCCTTCGGCTGCGCCGACGCCGGTCTCGGTGTCGGGAGCGGCGAGGCGCCGGTGTGGCGGCGCGACGAGCATGAGGTGGCGCGCTGGTGCCGGCTGGTGAACGAGACGCTCGAACCGGTCGCCGACCCGACCGACCTGCGGCTGGCTGCGCCTCGTTCGCCGGCGCCCCGTGCGCCCGGCGTGGTCGTGCATCCGGGCGCTGCCCAGGCCGCGCGTCGCTGGCCTGCCGAGCGGTTCGCGGCCGTGGCCGGGCGCCTCGCCGACCAGGGCCATCGCGTCTGGCTGACGGGATCTGCGGGGGAGCGGGACCTGGCCGGGAAGGTGGCCGTCGAGGCCGGGCTGGACGAGGGCTGCGTGCTGGCCGGCACCACCTCGCTGGCCCAGCTCGCGGCGCTCGTGGCCGGATCGCCGCTGGTCGTGTGCGGCGACACCGGTACCTCGCACCTGGCGACGGCGTTCGGCACGCCGTCGGTGGTGCTGTTCGGACCGACGCCCCCCGCCTGGTGGGGGCCTCCGGAGACGGGGCCGCACGCCGCGCTCTGGCACGGCTCTGAGCCGGGCGACCCGTGGGCCGACACGCCCGACCCCGCGCTGCTGGAGATCACCGTCGACGAGGTTCTCGGTGCCGCCGAGCGGATGCTGCCCCGCACGTAGGCGACGACGCCTTCGTCAGGCGCCGACGGATCTCGCTTCCAGAGCCTCGCTGAACCACGCGATCGTCCTCGACAGCCCGGTGCGGGCGTCGACCTGCGGCACCCAGTCGAGCAGCTCGCGCGCCAGCGCAGTGTCGGGCCGGCGCTTCTCCGGGTCGTCCACCGGACGCTCGACGAACTCGATGGTCGATGACGATCCCGTCAGCTCGACGACATGCTTGGCAAGCTCCAGCATCGTCACCTCGTGGGTGTTGCCGATGTTGACCGGGCCGGTGTGCGCGCTCTCCGCCATCGTGACGATGCCGCGCACGGTGTCGTCGACGTAGCACAGGGACCTGGTCTGCAGACCGTCACCGGCGACGGTGAGCGGCTCGCCGGCGAGCGCCTGGTGCAGGAACGTGGGCACCACCCGTCCGTCGTCGGTGGCCATGCGAGGGCCGTAGGTGTTGAAGATCCGCACGATCCCCGTGTCGAGGGCACGTGACGTCCGGTAAGCGGTGGTCAGCGCCTCGCCGAACCGCTTCGACTCGTCGTAGACCGCTCGAGGCCCGACGGGGTTGACGTTGCCCCAGTACGACTCCCGCTGCGGGTGCTCCAGGGGGTCGCCGTAGACCTCCGACGTGGACGCCAGCACGAACCGGGCGTCATGCCGCGCGGCGAGGTCGAGCCCGTGCATCGTTCCGAGGCTGCCCACCTTCATCGTCTCGACCGGCATCGCCAGATAGTGCACCGGGGACGCCGGGGAGGCGAGCTGGAGGACCAGGTCGACCGTCCCGGACACCTCGAACGTGTCGACCACGTCGCACCGCCGATAGGCGAAGCGGTCGTCACCGACCAGGTGCGCGACGTTGGTGTCGGAACCGGTCGACTCGTTGTCGAGGCAGACCACGTCGTAGTCGCGGTCCAGCAGGGCGTCGCACACGTGCGAGCCGAGGAAGCCGGCGCCGCCCATGACCACGGCGCGCCGGCGCTGTGCTGATGGCTTCCTTGTCACCGTCCGACCTCAGTCCAGCAGCCCGAAGCCGAGTGCGGCGACCAGGGCGCCCACCGCGAGCGCGACGAGCACGACCAGCGCCACCCACACGAACGGCGTCTTGCCGCGGGTGGGCGCCTCGGCATCGCGGAACGGCGCACCGACCGTCTCGCTCTGCCCTTCGTCCGCCTCCGGGCGGTCCGGGACGTTGGGGTCACTCATGATCCTTCGTCCTCCCAACGCAGCAGCGCGGCGACGCCGTCCCCGCCGACGGTGTCCTTCGGCAGGACGGTGAGGGCCGCGTCCGTGAGCGCACCGGCGGCGACGAGTGCCTGGTCGGCGGGCAGCCGGCCGACGGCAGCGGTCGCGGGGAGGTCCAGCCCCGAGTAGTCGTCGATCGAGATGGTCTGCTCGTGCGCCGACGCCAGGTCGACCACGAGGCGCTCGACCTGGCCCCGCACGAGCGCCAACAGGGTGTTGCGGAGACCGCGCGCCACGGCGTGGTTCTGCCCGGACTGCTCCTGCAGGCGGTCGAGGACGTGCTGCCGGTCGTGCTGCCACCGTTGTCCGACGGCGCTGTCGACGTCCTTCCACAGGGCGTCCCTGGAGCTGCCGGCGGCACGGCCGCCGCCTTCCACCTCCGCGACGTCGAGCTCCGCGCTGGTACCGAGCGCGTCGCGGATCTCCGCGCGAGCGCGGACCTCGCCGGCCAGCACGATTAGCCGTGCACCGTGCTCCTTGACGGCACCGTGCACGGCGTCGGCCACCGCCCGGGCGTTGCGCCGCCACACCTCCTCGGTGTGGTGCTGGAGCTCCGCCCACGCGCCGCCGGGCACCTTCTTGATGTGCAGCGTCTGGCCATGTACCGAGTCGTGGTCGTGCTCCTGCGAGGAGAGGGACCGGTAGACGTCGATCTCCGCGCCCTCGCGGTCGGCTACCACGAGCACGAAGGGGAACTCACCGTCGACCTGCGCGATCCAGCCGGAGACGTCGGGCAGCGGGCCCGTCCCGACCACCTCGGGCCAGGCCCCGTGGCCCATGCGTACGTCGTCCAGCAGCACAGCGTCTCCGGCCGCCACGATGGTCCGTCGCGCCGCACCGGGCATGCCGGTAGGTTCCCGGACCAGCTCACCGATGCGGTCGAGCAGTGCCGAGCCGGCACCGGCGTCACCGAGCTCGTGCCGGACATTCGTCCAGCGCGTCTCGATGCCTCTGCCCGCGGCGTCGTTGTCCCGGCTGACATCGAGGTGCAGGCTCACGAAGGGCCCGTCGTGGGTGTACAGGTGCTGGATGCCTGCCAGGTTCATCGATGTGACCTCGCTTCCACGCCGCTACTTCTCGTCCTCGAACACGACCTTGCCCAGCCCCACGTCCGGGCCCTCGATGCTGGTCTGGTCCGCTTCGTCGATCACCGTGCGGATGCGGGCGCGATCCTGCTCGCGTCCGTGCGGGCAGGCGATCACGAGATGCTTCTCGGCGCGCACCTCGTCGAGCGCGGTGGTGTAGCCCTGCTGCTCCAACGCGGACATGACCACGGTCGGGTCCTGCCCATCGGGCACGTGGTACTCGAGGGTCTCGACCCGCGGGTCGCCGGGTTCCTGATCAGAGGCTTTCTTCGCCGCCTTGTTGGTCGCGACGCCCGAGTACACGAGCCACGCGATGACAGCGAGGACCAAGAAGACCGCGATGGCCACGGCAATGCCCATGCGTCACTCGCCTCCAATGCCTGTCGTTGTCCTGACCGTGCCCGAGCGAGGGTTCCGCAAACACCGTGCGCCCCGGCCCAGCCCGAATGCGGCGGGTGGGTCGTCGGGGCCGCGGCTTCAGCGGCCCAGCGCCTCCGCGGCAACGGCGAGATCGGCGACGATACCGTCGAAGGCGGCGTCTCGGTCGGAGGCGCGCAGCACCGCCGACGGGTGGGTGGTGGCGACCACCCAGTCGCAGTCCAGGTCAGGGGCGTCGAGGCGTCGGCCGCGCATCGCCCCGACGCGGAAGGACGCTCCTAGCAGGCTCTGCCCGGCGGTCGCGCCGAGCACGACCACGCCTGGTGGACGCAGTACGCTGAGCTCGGTCAACAGCCACGGCTTGCAGGCCGCGACCTGCCACCGGTCGGGCTTGGAGTGAATCCTTCGCTTGCCGGCGGTTCCCTTGAAGCGGAAGTGCTTGACGGCGTTGGTCTTGTACACCGCGTCCGGATCGATGCGCGCCGCTGCGAGTGCCTTGTCGAGCAGGCGGCCGGCCGGGCCGACGAACGGCTCGCCCTTGCGGTCCTCCACATCGCCCGGCTGCTCACCGATGATCACCAGCTGCGGCTTGTCGGCACCGTCGCCGAACACCGCCTGGGTGGCGTCGCGGTACAGGTCGCAGCCCTGACAACCCTGTACCGCGGTCCGCAGCCGTGAAAGCGTCGGCCGGGACGGCAGGAACTGTTCAGCGCCGGGGTGCTCCTCACGCGCCACGTGCGCCTCCGGCATCTCTCACGTCGTGGTGCGTACCCCCCGTCCGGCCCCGGAAAACCGCCGCCCGGAGCAGCCGTTAGGCCCGCCACCGGGCGGGGTACCGACTCGGCGACCAGAGGCGTCGACGAGAGGGCACCACGATGCATGCGTATCCCCGGCTGGCGATCGTCACCGGAGCCGACTCCGGGATCGGGCAGGCGACCGCGCAGCTGCTGGCGGCCGAGGGGTTCGATGTGGGCGTCACCTACCACACCGACAAGGCCGGCGCCGATGCCACTCGGGCGGGGATCGAGGAGCGGGGCCAGCGGTGCCTGGTCGCGCAGCAGGACGTGAGCCGGCCGGACACGGCGGCCGTCATCGACGAGCTCGTGTCGGGTCTGGGTGGTCTCGGCGTCCTGGTCAACAACGCCGGTACGGGGCACATGGACCGCGCGGTCGAGCTCGACTACAGCCGCTGGCGCGAGGTGCTGGCCACGGACCTCGACGGGCCGTTCGTGTGCAGCCAGGCGGCGGCGCGGCACCTCATCGACGCCGGTCAGGGTGGCCGCATCGTCAACGTCACCAGCGTGCACGAGCACGTCCCGCGGCTGGGTGCCTCGGCGTACTGCGCGGCGAAGGCCGGGCTGGGCATGTTCACCAAGGTGCTGTCGCTGGAGCTTGCCGAGCACGGCATCACCGCGGTGTCCGTCGCGCCCGGCGAGATCGCCACCGAGATGACGGGCAAGGACGAGTCGGAGGCCTATCACGAGGAACGTCCCGGTAACCCACTCGGACGTCCCGGACATGTGACCGAGGTGGCCTCGGCGATCGCCTTCCTCGCCTCCCCACGCTCGTCCTACATCACGGGCACGTCGATCGTCGTCGACGGTGGACTGATGAACATGGCCGCGCACGGCCACGACCACGCGCCGCCGGAGTGGCGAACGGTATGACGGCCGTGCCGCCTGGGACGGGGTCCGGTGAGGTGGGCAGCCTCACCTTCGTGGGGAACGCGACCGTGCTGCTGCGGCTGGGGCCGTTCACGCTGCTCACCGACCCGAACTTCCTGCACGCGGGGCAGCGGGCCTACCTCGGCTACGGCCTGTTCTCGAAGCGGCTCCGCGAGCCGGCCCTGGACGTCGCGCAGCTGCCGCGGCTGGACCTCGTGCTGCTCTCGCATCTGCACGGTGATCACTGGGACCGGGTCGCCGAGCGTGGCCTCGACCGTGGGCTACCGGTCGTCACCACACCGGCGGCGGCGAGGACGCTGGGCAGACGCGGGTTCCGTGGCAGCCATGGTCTGGACACCTGGGCGTCGTGGCAGACCTCGTCGGGCACCGACGTGCTCCGTGTCACCTCGCTGCCGGGCAGGCATGCACCGGGCCCGCTGGACCGTCTGCTCCCACCGGTGATGGGCAGCCTGGTGCAGCTGGAGCGGGCGGGGGAGCGCCTTCTGGACCTCTACATCAGCGGCGACACCCTGAACGTTCCCGAGCTGCGCGAGATCGTCCGGCGCTTCGACACGCCGGACGTGGCTGTGGTCCACCTGGGCGGCACGAAGCTGCTGCGCGCCGTCATGGTCACGATGGACGGCCGGCAGGGCGCCGACCTGATGCAGACCGTCGATGCCCCGACGGTGGTGCCGGTGCACACCGACGACTACACGGTCTTCACCAGTCCGCTCGCGGACTTCGAGCGCGCCATGGCACGGCGGGGCCTGTCCGCGCGGCTGCGGGTCGTGGAACGCGGTGAGACCTTGGCGCTGGCGGCGGGGTCAGCCGGGTAGCTTGCGCGAGCTCACCAGGTCCTCGGCCACGGTGCGCAGCTTGGTGTTGAAGTCCTGCGAGTAGCGCCGCAGGACGTCGAACGCCTTGTCGGCGTCCAGGCCGAAGCGCTCCATCAGGATGCCCTGCGCCTGCCCGATCAGCGTCCGCGCGTCGATGGCCTCGGTGAGGGTGTCCTCCTGCCGGGCTGCGGCCAGCGCGACCGCGGCGTGCCGACCGAACAGGTGTGCGAAGGCGATCTCGTCCCGGTCGAAGACCCGGGGCTCGGCGCAGTACAGGTTCAGCGCTCCGAACCGCCTGCCCCGCAACGTCAGCTCCACGGCGAGGATGCTCCCCAGCCCCAGCGCGCCGGCCTGCGGGGCCCAGCACGGCCACCGCTCGTCGGTCGCCAGGTCGCTGACGAGCAGGGTCTGCTGTTCCCAGGCGGCGTCTCGGCATGGGCCCTCGTCGAGCTCCACCTGCAGCTCGTCGGCCTTCTCCACGACCGGGTCGCTGGAGACCAGCGTCGTGACCGTGCCGCCGCCGTTGTTGCCGTTGCCGTTGATGACGGTGATGCCCGCGTGGTCGATGCTCAGCGTCTCCTGGGCGAAGGTGAGCACCTGCTCCGCGGTGTGAGGCAAGTCGGGCTCGGCCTCGAGCGACTCGGCGATGGAAGCGAGCAGGTCACCAGGGTCGGAGCCTGAAGGCAGCATGGGTCGTACACCGCCTCGGTGGTGCAGGGGCCGGCTCGCCGGGAGCAGGGGATGGCCCGGTGGGTGCGTCGTTCCAATATCGCACATCTGCCGGCCGGCGGCACCACCGGACCGCACGCTCGGTCGGCAACCGTGATTTATGCCGCATTCCAGATCGGATGATTGTCCGTGGGGGGCTATGGGTAGGGAACGGTGCAGAGGCAAGCGACGACGAGGAGACACGAGTTCATGCCCACCGCCCGTGACCTGATGACACCCGACGCCAGGTGCGTCGGCGTGGAGGAGACGCTGGGCCAGGTGGGACAGAAGACGCGTGACCTCGGCGTGGGCTCGCTGCCCATCTGCGGTGAGGACGAGTTCCGGTCGATGACCTGCTGGAGGCCATACCAGAGCAACCGCTCGTCGATGATGGCGTAGGTCTCGCAGGACGGACCGCGCCCGAGCGACGAGTTGCCGCGACCGGCACGCACTCGAGTCCTGGACAAACAAACAAGGTGGTCAAGAAGAGCGCCACCCACCACCCCCTTCATGTTGGGGAGTGCTAGGCAAATGACCGCTTCGCTTACTGCGTCCAACCCTGAGTCGATCTACGACACCGGTGACGTACAAGACCGAGAAGAACTGACCCAGGACAAGCTGCGCCTGCTGTCCGAGGCGACCGACGAGCGCGACCGCAACCGCCTCTGTGACGAGATCGTGCTGCTCAACATGCACGTGGCACAGTCGATCGCCCGGCGCTACCGGCAGCGCGGCGCAGAGTTCGACGATCTCGTCCAGGTCGCGCACCTGGGCCTGGTCAAGGCCGTGGACCGATACGACCCGGACAGCGGGAGCCACTTCCTGGCCTTCGCCGTACCCACCATCACCGGCGAGGTCAAGCGCTACTTCCGCGACTACTGCTGGGCCATTCGGCCCACCCGGCGCATCCAGGAGGTGCAGCACGCGATCGCCGCCTGTGAGCCCGAGCTGACCCAGATCCTCGGGCGCTCGCCAACGGTCCCCGAGCTGGCCGACGAGCTCGGCGTCGAGGAGGACCACGTCACCGAAGCGCTCGCCAGCGACGGCTACTTCAACCTGGTGTCGCTGGACATGCCAGCCGGCTGGGACGACTCTTCCCGGTCGCTGTCCGACGAGGTCGGCCAGGAGGACTGGCTGATGAACTGGGTCGAGAACCACGAGATGCTCGCCCCCGTGCTCGCGAGGCTGAGCGACCGTGAGAAGCGGCTGCTGTGGCTGCGCTTCGAGAAGGGCTGGAAGCAGACCCAGATCGCCACGGAGCTCGGGATCAGCCAGATGCAGGTGTCGCGACTGCTCAGCGCGCTCCTGCAGCGGCTGCGCGCGGACCTGACCGACCAGGACGAAGGCGCAGCCTAGTTCCGACGAGAACGACGGCTACGACGCCGGGGAGACCTGGCCCCACGGGGGCGGCCAGGTATCCCCGGCGTCGTCGTGTCCTGGCCTTCCCAGGCTCTCCCGTGGACCGCCCGGTGATCAGGGCGCCATGACGACCTTGACGGCGCCGTCCTGCTTCTTCTGGAACATGTCGTAGGCCCGGGGACCCTCGCTGAGCGGCACCCGGTGGGTGGCGAAGGTGTCGACTCCGAGCGGATCCTCGTCGCCGCTGAGCAGCGGCATGATGTCGTCAGACCACCGGCGTACGTTGGCCTGGCCCATCCGGAGCTGGACCTGCTTGTCGAACAGCGTCAGCAACGGCAGCGGGTCGGCCATGCCGCCGTACACCCCGATCACCGAGATCGTGCCGCCGCGCCGGACGATGTCGATCGCCTGGTGCAGCGCAGCCAGCCGGTCGACCCCGGCGGTCTGCATCAGCTTCTGCGCGGCCGCGTCCGGCAGCAGGCCGGCCATCCTCTGCGCGAGGCCGGCGACGGGGGCGCCGTGCGCCTCCATGCCGACCGCGTCGATGACGGCATCGGTGCCGCGGCCGTCGGTGAGGCTGCGGATGGTCTCCCCGAGGTCACCGGGTGAGCGCAGGTCGATCGTGTCGACGCCGTACGGGCGCACGCGCGCCAGCCGCTCGGCCACCAGGTCGACGCCGATGACACGGTGGCCGCGGTGGGCGGCGATCCGGCTGCACATGTCGCCGATCGGGCCGAGCCCCAGCACGGTGACGCTGCCTCCGGCGGGGATGTCGGCGTACTCGACCGCCTGCCACGCGGTGGGCAGGACGTCGGAGAGGTAGACGAACCGGTCGTCGGGCGGCCCCTCGGGAACCTTGATCGGGCCGTAGTGCGCCTGCGGCACCCGCAGGTACTCCGCCTGTCCGCCCGGCACCTGCCCGTACAGCTTCGTGTAGCCGAACAGTGCGGCGCCCATGCCCTGGTCACGGACCTGGGTCGTCTCGCACTGCGTCTGGAGTCCTTGGCCGCACATGAAGCAGGAACCGCATGAGATCTGGAAGGGGACCACGACACGGTCACCGGCCGACAGACCGGTGACTCCGCTGCCGACCTCCTCGACGATGCCCATCGGCTCGTGGCCGAGCACGTCACCCGGCGTCATGAACGGCCCCAGCACCTCGTACAGGTGCAGGTCGGAGCCGCAGAGACCGGTGGACGTGACCTTGATGATCGCGTCCGTCGGCTCCTCGATCCTGGGGTCGGGCACCGTATCCAGCCGCACGTCGCGCCGTCCGTGCCAGGTCAGTGCCTTCATCCGCGGGAACCTCTCTCGTCTTCGTACTCCTGCGTGGGATCGTCCGCCTGGTGGTTCCGGGTGACGAAGTACCAGTAGCCCCCGGCGAACATCAGCAGCACGACCGCCATGGCCGCGGAGAGCAGCAGTGCCACGACCAGGCCGCGCGCCAGCTGCGGGACCAGGAACAGCACGTCCATGATGGGTCAGACCCGGTCGCTGGCGCCGGTCGCGCCGGACCTGCTGGCGCAGTGGGCGCAGCAGTAGACGGTGCTCCCGTCCTGCACCCCGTGCCCGATCACGGTGCAGCCGCAGTGGGCACAGCGCGGGGCACAGCGGTGTATCGCGCACTCGAAGCTGTCGAAGGTCAGCTCCTCACCGGAGGCGCTCCGGATCGTGAAGGCGCCGTCGTAGTCGTTGCCACAGACATCGCACGAGGCCATGATGTGTCCTCCCTTTCGGCGGTACCTGCGCGGTACCCGCCGGCCCACCAGGCAAACCGCGCCCGAGGTGCCTCGCTAGCGGTTGCGCTGGGCCTTGTGCGTGCCGTCGCAGTACGGCGCGCGCGTCGACAGCCCGCAGCGGCACAGGGCGATCACCGGGCGCCCGACTCGGTGCTCCACACCGTCGTCAGTGGTAACTGTGCCGGCGCCACGCACCAGCATGGGGCCGTCGGGGCAGACGCGCAGCTCGGGACGGATGTCGTCGTCGCCGGCGGTCACGCGGTGACCCGTCCGACCGCGGGGGCATCGGTGCCGTCGGCCCCCGAGCGGTACAGCGACGTGGCACCCGCCTCCCAGGCGTCGAGAACGGCCGTGGCGAACAGGCCCTCCACGAGGAGGTAGGCGGCCGCGCCGAAGAGCACGTCGCGATGCAGGTCGGGCCGGTCCTGCACCAGCGACCCGCACAGCTCGCGGGCGGCGAGCTGCTCGTGTACGGAGTCGGCCTCCACGTGCTCGTCGAAGAAGTACGTCGCCTCCGGGCCGAACCCGAGTCGGGTCAACCCCTGGGACATCTTCCGGCTCGGCATCGACGAGGTGGCCTCGACGGCTGCGTAGTAGCCAGCGGCGGCACCGCGGAGCCTGCGGTGCAGTCCCAGCAGCGAGACGGCGTTGCTCAGCGCCAGTGTGGTGCCCGGCGCATCCTCGACGTACGCGCCGTAGCCGGGATCGAGCCCGCAGGCGGCGAGGGTGTTGGCGAACAGGGTCTGGTGGACCTCCTCCGCGCGACCGCAGCCGTACTCGTCGTACTGGATCTGCAGCAGTGCCGCCTTGGCCCTGCCCCGCAGGCGCGGGATGAGCCACGTCTGCGGGTCGGCCTCCTTCAGCTGGTACACCGAGCGATGCATCAGCAGCTCCAGCATCTCCCTGCGGTCCGCCGTTCTGCGCGCGTACGCCGCCACAGCCGGGGACTGGTCCTGTGCGCAGAGGTCGAAGATCGCCTGCGCGACGTCCGGCGTGGTCAGTGCGTCGTCGACCACGGAGCTGGTGCGCTCGCGCAGCTCACGCTCGAAGCGGCGCTCGAGCTCGCGCCGGAAGCTCAACAACGTGGGATCCCACTCCCGCGCAGGGTCGACGTCGTCGAAGCCCAGGTAGTGCATCTCGTAGAGCATCCACAGCGCGAGCTGGGCGTCGTCATCGCTCAGCACGTCCGGCGGGACCAGGTCGACAGCGCTCGACAGGGCGGCGATGTCCGGGGCGTTGGTCAGCGCCTCCACGCACCATCTGCTGAGCGGCCCCCGGGGCGACGGCAGGAGCAGGATCTCCTGCGTCACGGACGTTCTCCGACCCCGGTTGCGAACTCGTGGCCGCGGTGCCGGCCACTGGTCGCCGTGTCCAGCGGCGGTGTCGGTCCGCCCTCGCCGCTCGAGAGGCCGGTGAGGAAGGCACCGATCGCCGTGGTGGCGTCGTGCCGGGGGGTCCAGCCCAGCACCTCCCGGGCGCGGCTCGTGTCGAGCATCGGGATGCGCTGGACGAGGTCGAACAGCTGGGGGGAGGCGGGGACCGCGTGCGCGTGCCAGGCGGCGGACAGGCCCAGACGGGCCACCGACGCCGGGACCCTGACGACCCGGGCGTTCAGGCACGCGGCGATGGCCGGCATGTCGAGCACCGGTTCCGCGGCGAGGTTGAAGGCCCCCGACACAGGCTGCAGCACCGCCCGAGCGTACCCCTCGGCGGCATCCTCGGTGTGCAGGGTCTGCAGGTGCAGGCCGCCCGGGTCCGGCACGACGGGGACGCGACCGGGGCGCGCGATCCCCTTCGGCACGAGGGGGCCCATGAACAGGCGTCGCTGCTGGACCGCGGACCTGCGCTGGAAGATGAACGCCGGCCGCAGCCGCACCACGCGCCGGTCCGGGTACGCCGCCTCGTGGTGGTGGGGCGCG
>DATABY010000083.1:0-17141 GCA_036259355.1 Nocardioidaceae bacterium | reverse complement strand
GGTCCGGCTCCTGCGCGACGGTCGTGTCGACTGGACCGGCTTCTTCCGGGCACTGGGTGCCGCTGCCCGCGGTGACACCGAGCCGGCGCGCAGCCTGTTCCTCGACCTCGCGGCATTCGACGCCTGGGCCGAGCAGTGGCGCGGCGTCGGCCCGGACGCCGACGCGATGGACCGGGTCAATCCCGTCTACATCCCGCGCAACCACCTGGTCGAGGAGGCGCTGACCGCGGCAACCGACGCTGACCTCGACCCGGTCCGGCGGCTGCTGGAGGCGGTGTGTTTGCCGTACGACGAGCGGCCCGGCCTGGAGCGGTACGCCGAGCCAGCACCGGAGCACTTCGGCGCCTACCAGACCTTCTGCGGCACCTGAGCGCTCCAAGCTACTGCAGGTTGTCGCGCCGCCGGACTTCACGCCGATCTGCCCTCCGAGGAAAGCATGACGCTCACGACTCTCGATTCCCGCGACCTCCCGACACTCTCGTAACGCGGTCCGCGCGCGCTCAACGCGAGTCATACCGCCGCGAGCGGCCACCCTTGGCGGCCCCGAGCCGAGTACGCCGCATCCACTCAACGTCGGCAAACGCCGAGAGTCGGAGGTCACCACAGGTTCGGTCAAGTGTCCGATTGTTAGCCCTTGGCCCCGTTGCCGGCTTCGCGTCGCGTAGCAGGCATGGGAAGCATCAACGTTGTCCCATTGGGTTATCGACGACAGTGACCTTCGGGTCATCGGACATGACGAGGTTGTCCGGCTCTGTTCCCTGCGGAGAGCTGGCGGCTACGTAGTGTCGCCAGTGCGTCAGGTCTTGAACCGTCACCGACAGGAAGTAAGTGCCCGGGGGCACACCCTGGGGCAGGGTGATGTCGCCCTCCCAGACGCCGTCGACCTTGGTTCCGCTGGTGAGCACAAGTTCGGCACCGTCCAGACCGATGTCGCCTGGGCTCCATGTTCCGCCGCTGAGGCCGGCCCACACCTCGGTGACTCCCTCACCAGGGGCATCCGTTGCGCGCAGCCGGACGTGCACGGTCGCACCGCCGGGCAGTGTGTCCACTTCGGTGGGGGTCACCCGGGCGGACGTGAGCCTCGCTGCGGTGGAGTCCTTGGCGCCTACCACACTGATCCGGCCGCGACCGCCGGGGAAGGGATGGTCGGTGGGGCTGGCGTTAAGTCCATTATCGGTCATCTGGCGGTAGATGTCGGGGCCCATCCAGTGGGTCTGGTCAGCGCTGTGGGCGTTGTCCGTGACCCAGATGCCCACGTTCCAGTCACCGCCGATGGAGCCCTTGGGGATGGTGACGTGTGAGCGCCAGATGCCGTCGCGCTGGGTGCCGTCGACGAGATCGACCAATCCGCAGGGCAAGTTGGTGTAGTGGTCCTCGAATGGGCGCCACAGGCAGAACGCGCCCCCGTGTGCAACCCCGGAAACGGCATCGGTGATCCGGGCTTCGATCGTGACCCGCTGGGCGGAGTCGCGAACATCGAAGGTGGTGCCGCTGGCGGGGCGGAGCAGGCGCACCTCGGGTAGCTCCGTGTCAGGTTCGCGGTTGATGATGCGAAGCACGTCGGGATAGTTGCGCCAGGACTCGCGACCCACACGGTCTCGCGCGATGATCTCGACATCGAGGATGGCTGGGTCACTCCATCGAGGTATGCGAACCAGCGCCTTCCAGATCCCGTCGCGGACGCTGCCCTGCACCAGATTGACATGGCCGATGGACAGCGCGTGGCCGGCGCCGTCGTAGGCCAGGAACTGCGCCGAACGCACACCGGTGTCGTCAGTGATTCGGGCCTTGATGCCGATCAGCTTGGACTCGGTGGTGACGTCGACTGATGGCGTCGACAGCCACAGGGTGCCGGCGCGCGGCGTCTGCTTGTCATACACGCAACGGTTCTGTACATCGAGCGCGTCCAGGGTGCACCAGTTGGTGCCCGCGCCGCCGTTGAGATCGTCGGCCCCGGTCCCGCCGGTGAGGTCGTCGTTGCCGTCTTGACCCCGCAGGTCATCGGCGCCCTCGCCACCGGACAGCCAGTCACTCTGGGTTCCGCCGTAGACCACATCGCTGCCGGACGCACCGCCGAGCTGATCTGGGCCGGCCTCGCCCCAGACCCAGTCACCTCCGGCGCCGCCGGTGAGCGCGTCCGCACCGGCGCCACCGTGCAGCCGGTCCGCGTCGACCCCTGCGCCACCGTTGACCTTGTCATCGCCGATCCCGCCGAACAGCAGATCAGCACCCGCGCCGGCGTCGACACGATCATTACCCGGCCCTGCGTCGATAACGTCGTTGCCACCGCCGCCTGCGATGGTGTCGTTGCCGCCGAGCCCGCACAGCACGTCCCGCTGCGGGGTTCCGATAAGCCTGTCGGCGCCGGACGTACCCACCTTCGTGCAGCGTTGACCATTGGCCGCGTCAATTGCAGCTTGCCCCGGGACGGCGAAAACCACCGAGCTGGACAACGCGAAGACCGCCGCGACCGCGGCACGCAGCAACATAGGCATGGTTCCCCACGAGAGACCGAGAGCGGACAACCCGCCTCACCAAGAGGGATTATCGAGCCTCCGCCCTCACCATGTCTGGGTTTCAGGGATATCAATTGGCAGCAAATCGGCCAGCCACACCTGTCAAGCGGGCGCCACGAACGTCCGGACCGCCGCGATCTGAGCGGTTCGGAAGGTGCGTCATTCCGCCGCGTGCGAGCACTACCAGCACCCAGCTCAGGTGAGGTCGATCAGCGGGCCAAGACGGACCGCTGGGACGGTCGAAGGTGGTCTCCGCGTTTCACACTTGGCCGGCTAGCAGCTTGCGGACGACATAGGGGGTGATCCCGCCGTGGCGGTAGTAGTCCAGCTCGCGAGGCGTGTCGAGACGAACGCGCATGTCGAGCTCGTGCCCGTCTGCGGTGACGGTGACGGTTGCTGGAAGCCCGTCGGCTATGAGCTGACCGAGGCCGGTGATGGTGAAGGACTCGAAACCGGTGAGCCCTATGGAAGTGGCGGTTTCCCCGGGCAGGAACTGCAGCGGCAGGATGCCCATGCCGATCAGGTTGGAGCGGTGGATGCGCTCGAACGACTCCGCCAGGACGGCCTTCACGCCGAGGAGGGCGGGACCCTTGGCGGCCCAATCCCGGGACGAACCGGTTCCGTAGTCGCTGCCGGCCAGAACGACGAGCGGCACCTGCGCGGCGCGGTAGGCCATGGCAGCGTCGTAGATGCTCGAGGCCTCTCCTGTGAGGTGGTTGTGGGTTCGTCCGCCTTCGACTCCGGGGAGGAGCTGGTTGCGAAGCCGCACGTTGGCGAATGTGCCGCGCATCATCACCTCGTGGTTGCCGCGACGGGAAGCATAGGTGTTGAGCTGAAACCGCTCGATCCCCCAGTCGGTCAGGTATTGCCCTGCGGGGGTGTTCAGAGGGATGGCGCCGGCGGGTGACACGTGATCCGTGGTGACCGAGTCGCCGAGCTTGACCAGCACTCGCGCGCTCTTGATGTCGGTGAGCGGCTCGGGCGTCGGTGACAGCCCGTCCAGGTAGGGCGGCAGGCGCAGGTACGTCGAGGTGTCGTCCCAGGAGAACGTCTCACCGAGCGGCGCATCGAGAGTGCGCCAGCGGTCGTCGCCCTCGAAGACGTCGGCGTAAGCGGCAGTGAACATGTCGGCGTCGATCGTGGCGTCGATGGTGTCCTGCACCTCGTGAGCCGTCGGCCACAGGTCCGCGAGGTAGACCGGGCGACCGTCGTGGTCGGCGCCGAGGGGGTCACCGACGAGGTCGGTGTCCATGGTGCCGGCGATGGCGTAGGCGACAACCAGCGGTGGCGAGGCGAGGTAGTTCATGCGCACGTCCGGGTTGATGCGACCGTCGAAGTTGCGGTTGCCCGACAGGACGGAGACGACGCTGAGGTCGTGGTCGGTGACGGCGGCGGTCATCTCGGGGATGAGGGGTCCGGACGCCCCGATGCAGGTCATGCACCCGTAGCCGGCGAGGTGGAAACCGAGCCTTTCCAGGTACGGAGTGAGGCCGGCGTGGTCGAGGTAGTCGGTCACGACCTTGGAGCCGGGCGACAGGCTGGTCTTGACCCACGGCTTGCGGGTCAGGCCCTTCTCCACGGCACGCTTGGCGAGGATGCCTGCGGCGACCATCACGGTGGGGTTCGACGTGTTGGTGCACGAGGTGATCGCCGCGACTGCTACGGCACCGTGGTCGACCTGGTGTGACTGCCCGTCGAGTCGGACCACGACTTGCTGGTGGGGCCGGTCGGGCAGCGGCACCGCAGTGTCCGGCAGGTCGTGGCTGGGTGTAGGGGGGTCGTCGTCAACCGCCGGTGGGTCGCTCGCGGGGAATGACTCTGCGGAGGCCTCGTCGACCTTGGAGACCACGCCGTCCCAGGCTCCCGGCATTCCAAGAATCTCGGGTAGGACGCGGCGGAAGTCCCGTTGGGCGTCGGTGAGCCGGATCCGGTCTTGGGGTCGACGGGGACCGGCCAGGGAGGGCACCACCGTGGCGAGGTCGAGTGAGACGGTTTCGGAGTAGTGCGGCGTGTGGTCGGGCTCGTGCCAGAGCTGCTGGTGGCGGACGTAGGTTTCGACGAGATCGACGACCCGCTGGGAGCGGCCGGTGAACCTGAGGTACCGAATGGTTTCCTCGTCGATCGGGAAGTAGGCACAGGTCGAGCCGAACTCCGGGCTCATGTTGGCGATCGTGAGCCGGTCGGGCAGCGTGGTGGCCGCGACGCCGGGACCGTAGAACTCGACGAACTTTCCGACCACGCCGTGCTGACGCAGCATCTCGGTGATCGTCAGCACGAGATCGGTGGCGGTAGCCCCTTCGGGGAGCTCGCCGTGCAGCCGGAAGCCAACGACGCGAGGCAGCAGCATCGACAGCGACTCACCCAGCATCACCGCCTCGGCCTCGATGCCACCGATGCCCCATCCCAGGACGCCAAGGCCATTGACCATCGTCGTGTGGGAGTCGGTTCCCAGACAGATGTCCGGAAACGCCCAGCCCTCCTCGGCGGTCACGACGCGGGCGAGGTACTCGCAGTTGACCTGGTGCATGATGCCGGTGCCGGGCGGGACGACGGCGAAGCTCTCGAGAGTGCGCTGACCCCACTTCAGGAACCGGTACCGCTCGGCGTTGCGTGCGTACTCGAAGTCCACGTTGCGGGCGAACGCATCCGGGGTTCCGAAGATGTCAGCGATGACCGAATGGTCGATGACGAGCTCGGACGGAATCTGCGGGTTGACGACGCGGGGGTCCTCGCCCAGGGCACGCACCGCCTCGCGCATGGTGGCGATGTCCACCAGGGCCGGGACACCGTTGGTGTCGTGCAGGAAGGTCCGTGAGGGGCTGAGGTCGAGAGCCTGACTGTGGTCCGCACCCTCGCTCCATTGCAGTAGACGTCGGACCTGATCCGTCGTGACGCGCTCTCCGTCCTCATGCCGTAGCAGGTTCTCGAGCACCACACGAAGGCTGTAGGGCAACGGCTCGACATCGAGCCCGGCAAGACTGTGAATCGTGTAAGTGCGGTTCCCGACCTGAAGCTCGCACCGGGTCGCGAACGAGTCCCTGCCGCGGGTCCGACTGGGTCTGATCATCCTCGGCCTCTTCCAGCGCCTTGACGCGCCTCGGGAAGGTCCGCGGCTCCACCGTCGTCCACAAGAAGTGAGCGTAGGGCGTTGCGACGCTAGTCGCGACCAGGTGCTGCAAGTGCAGGGTCACCTTGCCCTGGCCCGGGGTATTCCGCCGCGTGGGGGTCAACCGATGAGTTGAAACGTTGCGCCAGTCAATGATCCACAGGTTGCGGTGGCGGCCGGTGACGCGGGTGGGCAGGCTCTCGCACAGGGCCTGGTCGACGAGGTGGCGATGGACGTCGTGCCGGTGGTGTTCGGCCCCGGTAAGCGGTACTTCGGTCCGGTCGATGCACCTCCTGGAGGACCCCGACGTCGTCATCCAGGGTGATCGAGTCCTGCACCTTCGCTACCGCGTACGCGCTGAACCGCATCCCGCCGGTCGTGATCTGACGCAGCCGGGGATCATCGGCACGGCCGGTGCTGGCAGGCTTGCCCCATCACCGAACGGGCGAACGCCCAGCATGGGAGGTAGGGGTGGCCGAGATCAGCGGCACCACGTGGGTGGTCACCGTCGCCGTCATCCTGGCACTGTTGGCGCTGGACCTCGTTCTGGGATGGCTGAAGCCGCACCAGGTCGGGTTCAAGGAGGCCACGGCGTGGTCGGTGTTCTACATCGTCGTCGCGGTCCTCTTCGGCGTGTGGTTCGCCTACGCGTACGGCGCCAGCCTCGGCACGGAGTACTTCGCCGGCTACCTCGTGGAGAAGAGTCTCTCGGTCGACAACCTGTTCGTCTTCGTGATCATCATGACGACGTTCAGCGTGCCGGAGGAGCACCAGCACAAGGTGCTGACCTTCGGCATCGTGCTCGCGCTCATCATGCGGGCGATCTTCATCGCCCTGGGTGCGGCGCTCATCTCGTTGTTCTCGTTCATGTTCCTGGTGTTCGGCATCCTGCTGATCTACACCGCGGTGCAGTTGTATCGGCATCGCGACGAGGACCCGGACGTCGAGGACAACACGGTGGTGAGGACAGCGCGCCGCGTGCTGCCGGTCACCGAGGGGTACGTCGAGGGCAGGATCCTCACCCGCGCCGAGGGCCGGACAATGGTGACGCCGCTGCTCGTCGTACTGATAGCGATCGGCAGCGTCGACCTGTTGTTCGCGCTGGACTCCATCCCGGCGGTCTTCGGAGTGACCCAGGAGCCCTACATCGTCTTCGTGGCGAACGCGTTCGCCCTCCTCGGGCTGCGGGCACTGTTCTTCCTGGTCAAGGGCTTGCTCGACCGGCTGGTTTATCTGTCCACCGGTCTTGCGCTCGTCCTGGCCTTCATCGGCGCGAAGCTGATCCTGCACTGGGCGCACGAGGACGTCTCGAGTGCGGTCCCGGAGATCTCCACGCCGGTGAGCTTGGTAGTCATCGGGGTCGTCCTGGCGATCGTCACCGTGGCGAGCCTGCTCAAGACCCGCCGCGACCCCAGCGCGCGGGCGCACGCCGGATCGCTCAGGGCCAGTAGGTCCCACGCGGAGCAGAAGAACGAGTGACCGCCCCTCCTGTGCCGCCGTTGCCTGCCGAGGACCACGTCTGAAAGCGCGTCGGGTGACGGTCGCGCACCGAGACAGCTTCGCGATGGCTCTGGACGCCGGCATACCGATCATCGCCGGCACCGACGCCGGCGCGCCACACACCCCGCACCCATCCCTGCCGACCTAGCTGGAAACTTCGCACGCCTACGGAATGACGCCGGTGCATGCGCTACGAGCGGGCATCTCCGCCGCCGCATTGGCAATCGACGCCCCGTTGGGCACCCACGATCGCTGTCGGCGCGCCCGCCGACCTGCTGTGGTAACCGGTGACCCGTTCGCACCCCGCCGCCCTGCGGAAGGTCTGGGGTGTTGTCCGCCGAGGCCAACCGGTAGCGAGCACGAATGCGTTCACCGACGCGACCAGACGTACCCATGCGAATGATCCGGCTGGTGCTCTGATCGGCCGCCACCAGGGGCGGTCCTGGGCCACTACGGCAGGCAATGTTCAGTTCTGCGGCACACGCAGCGACTGGAATCGCACCCGGCCTCTGCAGCATGCCCCTCTCCGAAGTCAGTGCGGAGGGCGCGTCTTTCCGCCGCGTCGGTGCGTCCACTAAGACGCTCGAGTGCCGGGACCATGGAACGGGGACGCATGCGGAAAACGAAACATCACGGCGTAGTTTTGCCAACTGGCCCCAAATCGGGATCGCCTGCGGTGTCGAGGTGTTGACAGATCACTCGCAAGTGTCCACTGGTCGTGACCTGCTGTACCCCTCGATCGCGCACCTGTTCCTGTGAGTTCGAACGACTCAACCGGCAGGCGCCACGACCTGACCCACCGCCCCGGAGGCGCCTAAACCAGGCAATCCTCCGGTCGAAATCGAGAGTGGTTTACGTAGGAACTTAAGTAACTCAGCGGCGTTTGTTGGCCCGGCTCTCCTCCGGCTGCTGATCGTGGAACCACGGGGTGCGGCACACCGCCACCAGCAGACCTTCGGGACTTGACAGCCGCGCCGTCTGCTGCCCCCACGGCTCGATGCGCGCGCCGTGGAGCAGCTGGCAACCCTTGTCCGCCAACTCCTGCGCGGCCACGGCCACGTTAGCGACCTCGAACTCGACGCTGGCCTGTGGCACCGATACTCCTGCAGGCCACTCGCTCAGCCCGAAACAGGCTCGGGCGGCCTGAGCTAGGGGCCACAAGCCGAAGTGCTTGACCCCGGCTAGCCGCTCGCTGAACAGGTATTCGCGGTGTGTCCCCTCCAAAGGCAGCCCCAACGTGTCACGGTAAAACGCCGCCGATGTCTCCGGGTCAGCCACTATCGGTGAAACACTGGCCACGAACTCGACCTCCACCGCTGTTCTCCCTTCGCGCCTCACGCAGGCGCACTTTTCTCCAGCGTTCGCCCGCGGGCTCTGCGCCACATCCACAAGCCGAGGGCAAACATCCACAGCGACAGGACCAGCGCGCTGACTACGAAAAGCTG
Source organism: Nocardioidaceae bacterium (assembly GCA_036259355.1). Taxonomy (GTDB): domain Bacteria; phylum Actinomycetota; class Actinomycetes; order Propionibacteriales; family Nocardioidaceae; genus JALZDI01. The sequence goes on along the minus strand of DATABY010000083.1, from coordinate 8,574 downwards.
CATGGGCAGCACACCCGTCCCGGCGAAGTTCGTGGCCCCGACAGCGAGGGCCAGGCCACCAGCCCCGGCCCCGGCCCAGCCCAGCCAGGTGGGGAACTGCCGGTCACCTGCCACCGCGACGCCGAAAAGCACGAACGGCAGGCCCAGCAGTAATGCGACGTACAGCGGGAACATGCCGCTCGTTGCTGCGAGCAGCACAGCTCCCCGTTCCAGCTCCACCGCTCGTGCCGTTCCCTCCGCGCCAGCCCAGGCGTCGGCAACCTGTTCCAAGGCCGGCCCGTCGATGTTGTAGTGCCACAGCAGGACCGCCAGCCCCAGCACGGCGGCCCCGGTGCCCAACCGGCCCAGCACCCAGGACAAACTGTCCACCAACGCGTGCGCCAACGCCCCCAGCGCAGCCACCCACAGCATCAAGCAGAACACGATCAACAGGTGGTGGAACGCCCACGCCCGCCCAGCGATGAAGGCTAGCACCGACCGGGTCGTCTGATCCGGTAGATCCCCGTGCAGCAGGAGCGCTACCACGTAGCCCACGGACCCGACTACGGCGCACACCGCGCCAACGTGCAAGAACGCGACCAGCCGTTGGTGCACCGCGTCGGGGCTCGTCTCGACCGTGTCAACTGACATGAGGTTAGTTTGAAGATCGAGATACTCAGATGTCAAGATGCTTTATGTCCGGACATCGGGAGTGCCTGCGGCAAACGGTAGACTCAGGCCATGTCGACACACCACGCACGGCTGGTGGGCGAGGTCATGCAGGCGGTGGCAGAGTTCCAGGATGGCACCGACGCGGTAGATGAGGCGGCGGCCCGGACCCTAAGCATCAACCGCACGGACCTGCGGTGTCTGGGACTCCTGAGCCGGCACGGGCCGATGCCGGCCGGTCAATTGTCCGCGCAGGCCGGGTTAAGCACCGGCGCGACCACCGCCGTCGTGGATCGGCTTGTTGTCATGGCCTATGTCCGCCGCGTCCGTGACGCCCAGGACCGCCGGCGGGTCACCATCGAACTGACACCCGCGGCCACCAGGCGCCTGAACCGCATCTGGGGCCCTATAGGCCAGGAGGCGCTCGCCCTGTTGCAGGAGCGCAAGGAGGGCGAGCTGAAGGCGATCCGCGACTTTCTGGCCCAGGGTCGCAAGTTCCAACTGGATCACGCAGCGCGCATCCGTCGAGAGCGACCGCGTGGACGGTCCAGCTGACGGGGTCAGGAGGGATTCGATGGCCGCGCGATATCGCCGGGAGCGCTGAGCGTGCGCCGCGGCCCTCGTCCCGGCGACCTGGGACAGGTGCTGGCCATGCACGGTGATCTGTACGCGCGCGAGTACGGGTTCGATGAAGGGTTTGAGGCGCACGTGGCCCGCGGGCTGGCCGACTTCGCCGCTGTGCTTGCCGAGGCTCGATAGGGCGACCACGTCCCTCCACCGGGCTGGGTTTGGCTAGCCGAACTGGCGGAGCGGCCGGTGGGTTCCGTGGGCTTGACCGACCAGGGCGGCCGGGTGGCCCAGCTGCGTTGGTTCCTGGTCGAGCCCGAGGTCCGGGGCGTCGGGTTGGGCCGACAATTGTTGACCGGTGCGTTGGCGCAGGCACGCGCGATGATGCACCCAGGCACGGACAGAACCCGAGATGCCGCGCGCTCGTAAGCGAGATGAAGGAGGTGCGTCATACCGCCGCGTCAGCGCACTTGCGACCTGGTGCTGTGACAGTTGGCAAGGAACTCGTCGACACACCCAGAACTTCACGCGGGGCCTGCGATGTACGCCGGCGGCGAGTGCGGTGGTCTCCGGCACTGCCGGACGTACCACCGGGACCTGAACACACCGTTCAAGCTGGCGGCCATCCATGGCCGGAGTGCGCCATGGCGATGAGCTGTGGGTCGGGCCGGTCCCCTTGGTCGCCGCGTGAGGCCAGGGCGCTCGCGGCGACTGCGTGGCCCAACCGCAACGCTGCGGGAAGGTCGAAGCCACGGAGTCGGGCACTCAGATAGCCGGCTGCGAAGGCGTCTCCCGCACCGACGGGTTCCAGCACGGGTAGGCGCAGCGGCGGCGCAGCCGCCCGTTCTGTACCGCGAAACGCGTAGGCCGCATGCTCGCTGTTCTTTACCACGAGTTCGGTGCCGGGCAGTAGCGCCCGCGCGTCCTCCGTGGTGGTCACGTCCCAGAGGGTCCGCGCCTCGTCTAGCCCGACGAAGGCGACCGTCGCACGCCCCGCGAGTTCGCGCAGTACTGGTGCGGCCTGGTCGACGTCCCACAGGCCGGGCCGATAGTTGACGTCGAAGGACGTGGTGTAGCCGTCCGCCGCGAGGAGCGACTCGACGAGATGACGGCACGCTCCCGAGATCGCCGGCGTGATGCCGGTGAGATGCACATGGCCAACTTCCTTCATCGCCTCTTGGGGAAGTGCTCGCAGCCGCGTGGCCGCAGAGCCGTTGCGATAGTAGTGGACGGCCGTTCCGGAGTCGCTGGGGTTCTTCAGGTACAGACCGGTGGGCAGGATGTCGTCGAACTCGACGTACTGGGTGTCCACGCCCTCGTCGGCAAGGGTCGAGACCAAACGACGTCCCAAGGGGTCGCGGCCCACGACGCCGGCGAAACGCGCGCGGACGTCAAGACGCGCCAGGTGCACCGCTACGTTGACCTCCGCACCCGCCGAGGAGACCTCGAGAAATTTCGCGTCCTCGAGAGTGCCGCCCTTCGGCGGGGCGAGCGCCACCAAGGCCTCACCGACGCACAAGACGACGTCACCGCGGACGTCCGTGCCTGTCACTTGGCTATCCCGTGACGGCGGACCGCTTCGATCGCGGCTGCCACCGCGTGCAGAGCAAGGCCTTGCCCCCAGGGCTGTATCCGGTCATCGCGGATGACGCTGTAGCCGAACGGGACCAACTGCAGGACCGTGCCCGCGCTCACGCGTGTCAGCATGCCGTCGTCGTCGACATAGGCGAGCGCGCCCCGAACGGCCCGCCATCCGGCGTCCACCAGCTCTCCCGCCCACGGGAGGTCGAGGCCCTGGGCGCGGAGCATGGCAGCCCCGATTCCCGCTGCGGCCGACGTCTCGAGGATGCCCGCGTTCTCGGGATGGTCGTCAACAAGAACACTCCACACCCCGTGCGCAGGTTGTAGTTCGGCCAGTGCGCGCAGCTGCTTGGCCAGTACGGTGCGCACGGCGTCGACGGTGTCCGGTGAGGCGAGGCCGGTGGCCTCAGCCTGCTCGAGGAACTCCACGGCCGAGAGTGCGCACCAGGCGTTCCCACGGCCCCAGAAGCACGGGATGGTCACACTCCGGTGCGAACCGTGCACAAACAATCCCGTCTCGCGATCCTGAAGCACCTCGGCGTGCGCCAGCAGTTGCTGGCCACACTCATCGAGCACGTCCCCGCGCCCGGTCGCCGCGCCCAGGTGGGCCAGGAAGACGCCGGCCATGAATGTCGTATCGGACCAGACGCCCTCGGGCCAGTGCTCCAGAGCCCCGCTGGCGTCGCGGGTGGCATGGGTGCGGAGCCAGTCGTACAGCTGCTCCGCGACCGCGAGGTAGCGCGCGTCGTCACCCTCTCGGGCCAGGATCGCCACTGTTCCCGGCGCGACATTGTTGATGTGCTCGATCTTGACGCCGGCGTCGACATGGCGGTCGATCCACGCACGCACGTCACTCGGGAACGGTCGTCCGAGAGCCTGCGCGAGCCTCGCCAGGCCGAGCAGGCACACGCCCTCGCCCCAGAACCACGCCGTCAGGCCCTGGCTCCAGGTGCGTTGGCTGATGCGCTCTCCAAGCTCGGTCAGCCGCGGGATCGTCAGCATGTCGGCGGACAGCGGCTCCGTGGGCGGGGCGGCGTACTGGGCCTGAGTAAGGTCGTGGCCGGTCACGGCAGCGGCTCCGTGGCCCTGCTCTCCGGCTCACACCGCAGTCCCCTGCGCAGATCCAACAACAGTCGTTCACCTTCCCATTCGGCCAGCATCTGATCGGCGTCGAATGCCATGCGGCTGGCCGGGTTCTCGAGGTGCGGCGGGTCCGGCAGGCGGCCGTTCTCGTCCAGATCAGGGCACGCGCCGTCGACCACGAAGGCCGTGGACCAGCCCAGCTCCAGCCGCGCGCCGGTTCGGTCCTCCCAACTGACGTTGGGCTCACCCCGGGTGTCGACGGAGAACCCCGGCTCGGAGGCGACCAGCCTCGCGACGAACGAGCCGAAGTCGCCGTCGAGGACTTCACTGCCGACCGTGACGACGTAGGCCTCTCCCCGGCCGCGCGGCAGCCACCGCTGGCGTGCTTCGTCCCCGTGGGTCACGGCTCGAAACCCGCCCTCGGTCGCCACGCCGACGTACCCCTTGCCGACTCGGCCGATGACCCAGGGCCCCGGCGTAGCGTGTTCGTCGAGATGGGGGACGGGGAACCACAGGTGTGTGGCGCCGACGGGGTCGTCGTAGGGAAGCCGGTGCACTACCAGCACGTTGTCGTGGTGCTGCCTGACTCGGGGCAGGACTCGCTGTCCCGCCCACGCGTTCGGCCGGGCGGACGGGCTGTGTGCCGCGGCGTTCGGGTGCGTGGCGAAAACCTGTGCCTCCGGGCCCAGGGTGACGCCCCACGTGTGCTCCTGGAGTCCGGGCAGACCGGAGCGGTACTCCTGAACGCTGGAGATCATCACGTCGGGTGTCCGCCAGACGTGCAGGTCCGAGCCGTACGGTCGCTCCAGGAGATCCCGGTCGTTGGTGAGTTCTCCCCGGTACACCTGGCGTCCGTGCCAGGTCGGGGCCGGTCTTGTCGCCACGGCGCGCACCAGCGGTGGGAGCTGGTACCGCCGGGCCGTGGCCAGTGCGACCGCGGGAAGCAGTGCGGAGTTGAGTGCCCCGGTGCCCCAGAGCGCCCGCATGATCGGAGCCGTCTCCTCGAAGCGCGCGGAGCGCAGCGTCGTCGTGTAGGTGCGCCCGTGGGCCGCACCATGCACTCCGCGGAACGAATTGGCGGCCAGCGTCAAGAGCATCTTGTCGAGGAGTGCCTCGGCGAGCTGCCGGAGCCCGACGTCCTCGCTGAACTCGAGGACGGAGGTCAACGCAAGCGTGTCGATGGCCAGGTAGGCGTTGGAGTCGAACTCACTGAAGCCACCCGCGAGCTTTCGACGCATCCACGCCTCGGCTAGCTGCCTGCCGTGCTGAGCGTGCTGGCGACCGCTCCATCCAGAGTTGGGGAACTCGTCGTCGGCGAATGCCTCGCCGGCGAGCATCTCCGCGGTGTGCCACACCATTTGGTGGTTCTCGGTGAAGTAGCACATCGCGTCGAGGCCGGGCTGGTCGATCCAGTACTTGAACCCGGTCAGCGCACGGCGTACCTGCTCGCGAAGACCCTCCTCCCACCGGGAGGCGTCGACGCGATGCCAGAGGTTGAGGAGTCCTACGGCCTCGAAGTCGGCGCAGTCGCCCCGCTCCTGCACCAGGTGCAGAGCAGAAGCCAGGTCCGAGGCATGCACTCGTACATCCGGGTTCGTGCTGACGCTTGCCAAGGCTCGCGCGACGCCGTGAGCCTCCCGGGTGGCATGGCGAAGCAGCTCGGCCAGCCACGCCTGCGGGTCATCGCCGACCGGTGTCGGTCGGTAGTCCTCCGGCAACGAGGCCGCACGCAGCAGACGAGACACCGGCGCACGAGGATCGTCCACGAAGACCGTCACCGATGTCTCGCCGGTGCCGAGCATCGATGCTGACCCGGCCCCGACGCTGTCCGGGCCAGTCAGCGACGCGTCGTGGAGACGCACCTTGGTCTCGCCGGCCTCCAGCCGCACATGCTGGGGCTCCCGGCCGGGCACCTCGAGCCGCAACGCGGTGCCCGTAGGACCGGTGAGCGTCAGCGACTCGTCGGCCATCGCCCATGGATAGCACCCCACCGACTCCAGCAGCCGTTCGGCCGTGCTGGCGACGTACTCGTCCGCGTCGGGGGCGGGGATCACCACGCGTACCGGAAGGTTAACCACCCGCAAGCCTGCCACGTGCCGGCACTCACGGAAGGCGACCTGCCAGGTCGCGAGGACGACGCGGGTGAGACCGGAGCGCAGCCGCACCTCCACGGAACGGCGCAGCGGTTCCATGTAGGCGAAGTCGTCCCCGGTGAGAACCGGCTCGTCGTCCACCCAGAGCACGAACGGTCCCGTGCAGCTGAGCTCCAACGTGCGGTACTCAGCCTGATCGACCTCCAGACACGTGGCCGCCACGCTGTGCTGGTACTCGGGCGTGTGGCAGAACCTGCTCCAGTCGAGCAAGCCGTCCCAGCCCGTGTGTGCCCGTCGCCACGTGCCCCGGTCGGTGCGCGCGCCGCCGGGCGCCAGCCACTCGAGCGAGCCCCCTTCGACAACCTGGGGGAGTGGCTGGTCGGTGACCAGAGAATGCTTGGCGTACAGGCGTGCCTTGAGCGGAGCCACGTCCGGTCCGTTGGTCAGGACCCATCGGCCTCCGGGGCCCCAGGGGGACCCGTGGGGCTGCAGAACGTCGGCCAGGTCGCTGCACGGACTGCTCCAGACGGGGCTGGTCAGCCAGTCACGGACACGTCCGGCCCTGTCCAGAGTGTGTACGGTCCTGCCGCTGGGGCGGACAGGTGAGGTCTTCTCGGCCATGCGGAGCTCCATCACTTCAGCCCGGTCTGCGCGATGCCGGTCACGATCTGTCTTTGCATCAGCAGGAAGATGATGATCACCGGCAGGATGGACAGCACAGACATGGCCAGGACCAGGTTGAACGGCACGACCAGCTGGCTGGAGAAGCGGGCGAGAGCCACCGGCAGGGTGTAGACCGCTTCGTCCTGGGCGATTAGCAGCGGCCAGAGGAAGTCGTTCCACCTCCAGATCATCGAGAAGATGGCCACGACGGCCAGTGCTGGCTTGCACAGGGGCAGCACCACGCGCCAGAAGATCGTGAACTCGCCCGCGCCGTCGATGCGCGCTGCCTCGATCAGGTCGTCGGGGATCGTCAGCATGTACTGCCGGAGCAGGAAGACACCTGTCGGCGTGGCCGCCGGCGGGATGATCAGGCCCAGCAGACTGTTAGCCATCCCCATCGAGGCGACCACCTGGTAGACCGGCAGGAGGATGACTTGGATCGGGATCATGATCGTCGACAGGGTGATCAGAAACAGCGTGTCCCGGCCACGGAAGTTGTACTTGGCGAGGGCGTAGGCCGCCATCGAGTTAATCGCCAAGGTCAACGCTGTGGCGGCAACCGTCACGATGACGCTGTTGAGGAAGTACTGCGCGAAGTTGAACGACGTCAGTGCCTCGGTGTAGTTGGAGGCCGCGATCTGTCGCGGGAGCAGCGTCGGCGGACTCTGAGCCAGTTCGCTCGGTGTCTTGAACGACGACAGTGCCGCCCAGACGATAGGGGCCACCATCAGCACCGCACCGCCGGTCAGGAGCGTTGCGCGGACGACTGCCGCGGTGGTGGGTGGCCGCCGCGGTGACATCGACGACCAACGCAGGGTGCTGCTCTGTGCTGGGGCGCTCGTGCTCATATGGCTCCCCTTCGCCGGCCGACCAGGTAGTTCAATGCCGTCACACCGAACACCACGATGAAGAAGATCACGCCTGCGGCGCTCGCGAGGCCGTACTGGATCGGGGACTCGAAGGCGTTCTCGTAGATGAACTGGACCATCAGCGTGGTTGCCCCGACCGGGCCGCCACCGGTGAGCGTCCAGATGTAGTCGAACGCCTGAAAACCGGTGATGGTCGCCAGGATCACCACGACCAGCATGCTGGGCCGCAGCAGCGGCAGGGTGATCTCACGGTTCTGCTGCCAGACGTTGGCACCGTCGATCTTGGCGGCTTCGTACAGGGTGGGGTCGATGCTTTGCAGTCCGGCCAGCAGGATCATCGTGAAGAACCCGACGTTGACCCAGACGCCGACACCGATGATCGCAATCATGGCCAAACTCGGTTCGAGCAGCCAGCCGGGTTGGCCCAGGCCCAACCCATCGAGGGCCACGTTCACCACTCCGGTTCCGCGGGTCAGCATCCAGTTCCACACCAGCCCCACCACCACCGGGGAGATGATCACCGGGAGGAAGTACGCCGCTCGAAGCGCACCGCCTCCCCGCCGCTGGTGGTTGAGGAGCAGCGCCAGCAAGGTGGCACACAGCGTCACCACGACAACGAAGCCGACCACGAACACGAGGGTGTTCCGCACGGTGGCGAGGTACTCCGAGTCGGAGAGGATGTTCGTGTAGTTGTCCATCCCGACGAACTCGAACGTCCGGCCGTTGCTGCTGTCGTACAGGCTGACATTGAAGCCGCTGATGGCCGGCCAGATGGTGAACAGGCCGAACACGAGCATGTTGGGCAGGACGAACAGGTAAGGAACCAACCGGTTCCTGCCCTGTCTGCGCCGGTCGCGGCGGCTGGACGGCGTGCTCATCAACCGGCGCCTCCGGCGAGCTCCTCGAGCTCCTGGCGCACGTTCTCGACCGTGGTGGCGGCGTTCTGCTGGCCCGCGACGGTTTTGTCCATCTCCTCGACCAGGGCGTCTGCGGCGGCGTCGAAGTTGGGGTTCGTAGTGGTCGCGTACGTATCCGGAGGCGTGGAGGTGACCTCGGCCTGGAAGACCCTC